>NZ_CP004078.1:1299090-1618181 GCF_000612505.1 Paenibacillus sabinae T27 | reverse complement strand
CCCCTTACCTGTTCCTTCTATTATACACGGTTTCAAGAAAATATAAACAAATAATATTATATAGACAATTTATATATATTTTGTTCACTTCGTTTTCATTGTGTGTTATCATCCTTTTTAGCAAGAGCTGGAAGCGGGCGTTAAGAATGGGCCAATAGATCGGGCTGGAGGAATGTTTGGAGACGAAAACCATAACAGGATATGACTCGGCTAAATAATCAAACACAGTGTTCTAAAATTGATAAATGGAGGATAAGCGATGTCTAAAGTATGGCTTATAACCGGTAGTTCACGCGGCTTCGGCCGCAGTCTAGCTGAAGCTGTTCTAGCTCAAGGTGATCAATTGGTCGCTACTGCACGCAAGCCTGAGCAGCTCGAAGACCTTGTAGATCGTTACGGAGAGCAAATCCATACGATGGAATTAGATGTAACCAATATGCTGCAGGCAGAAGCAGCTGTTCAAGCGGCTGTGGCTACATTTGGCAGACTGGATGTATTGGTTAACAATGCAGGGTATGGAAATATCTCAGCTATCGAAGAGACTACTATGGAAGATTTTCGTTCTCAAATCGAGACGAACTTTTGGGGAGTCGTGCAAGTTACGAAAGCAGCATTGCCTATTTTACGCAAACAAAGATCGGGCCACATTTTTCAGTTTTCTTCGATTGGCGGACGATCAAGTGTCCCTGGTTTGGGTCCGTACCAAGCAGCAAAATGGGCCGTGGAAGGATTCTCCGAGGTATTGGCCAAGGAAGTTAATCCGTTAGGGATAAAGGTAACGTTAATCGAACCGGGTGGATTCCGTACGGATTGGGCAGGGTCATCCATGGAGCATGTTATACCAAGCGAAGATTATAAAAACACTGTGGGTTTATTATTGAAATATGTTCGGGAATCCAGCGGCAATCAGCCTGGAGACCCGTCGAAAGCAGCTCAAGCTATTCTTACGATTGCTGATGAAGCGTACCCTCCATTGCGTCTTTTACTTGGCAGCGATGCAGTCCAAATCGCTAAACAAGTGGATCAAGATAGGCTTATCGAAACCTTACGTTGGGAAAAATTAAGTGTATCTACCGATTTTCATAATAATGACTTGGACGATGAAATTTCGAGGTTAATGAATCTTGATTAAAGGATACCAGTCATCGAGTTCAAAGGATTTTCTAAGCATAGCTATAAGCTTTCCTAAACCCCCAGTCAAACTGGGGGTTTTCTTATACAATAAAAAACGACCAAATCCATTGGCCGTTATCTATCATGCTCAGCTTTGTAAATGTTTTTTGATAGTTTCAACCCAAAGCGGAAGCTGGTCAACCTGAAATTTAACCACTTCACGTTCTGCCTCCAGCACAATTTCCCCGTTTGCCTCACTATTATCAACAACAAATAAGTGATCAATAAGGTGTAAGTTGGAGAGTAGATTTTGCAAGGATGTTGTATGCCTTCTTATGATGTCTTCAGTAGGGATATCGTGACCGCCATTGCGGACCCTTGCGGCAACCCGCTCGATATTCAGTCTTACATCACCCAGTCCTACGTAGAACATCATTATCTCAAAACCGTTCGCCCTTGCATCTTTCATAAGCCTGATTACGTTGCCGCCAGCCAGTGTTGTTTCTACTGAAAAGTCCCACTTACGGGAAATACACTCCCTGGCAAGTTTGATTGCTTCTTTTCCCGCAGATACTTTACGTCGATCCGGGTGGTCGGCATCAATACCTCGAGCCAAGGCATCTGGATCAATGTTGACGCTGATGCCAAGCCTGTCTACAATCAGATTTCGGATCGTGCTTTTCCCGCTGCCATTATTCCCAGCAAATACATACATCATTGTAGCCGATTTATTCATTAGCCAAGTCTGACCCGGTTATAGGGATGATCTCGCCAGTAGCATATTCTTTCACCATTTGACCTGTTGCATTTTTATACACAATGTATGTTCCGTTTGCTTTTGCATCCAATTTGGCCCGATCGCCTGTAAGCTTGATCAGCTTATGCAAATCTTGAACACGGGTCATCACGAGTCACCATCCACCCTGCATGTAATGTTCCTAATATTATAACATATTTAGTAAGGGAACATTTGAGAGGTGTCCCCGATCATTTTAGAAAATGCAGCGGGCGTCGGATCTGCTTAATGCTTGCCATGCGTCATTCATTACATTGAGCGCAGCAATACAGAAGAAATAAAAGCACCCGGCCAGGAAAACCAATGCCTTGATTCCACTTTACCCGTATGTCCGTTTACCGCTTCAGGTAAAAGTCCGTCCCACTGAACAATCTCCGCCAATTTACTCCGGACTTTTTGGTGACGTTGTTCGTCCCCGATCTGCAGGCTGTACAGAAGCTCCTGCCCATCTCCGAGCGGCCAAGGGTGAGGGGTATGGACGGAACCGAGTCCGCCATATTCACCTTCGTAAAAGCCTCCCTTATTCTCCTTCGAAAAAGCAAACTCCATCGTATTCATCCATCTCGGGTCATTCGAATTACAGAATCCCCAGATAGGAGCATAAACGGTCGGAAGATCGTTCGCATCATGATAAAGCTGAAAGCTGCCCTTCAAGTCGGTAAGATAGGCAAACAATTCTCCGTTACCATGCGGCGCAACAAAGCAATCCAGGATATCGTGTTTGACGAGCCGGGCCATTTCCAACAATTCGAGTTCCGTAAAAGAAAAGGTTTCATTCAGCTTTGCCAGCGATGTCAGCGTATGCCATACCAACACCTGGCTTGAAAAATGATAAGGGTAAGCGACTTCATCGTCCGCCGGAGTTTCACCCGTTTGAAAAAGCCATCGTTCCCTATCCTTGTATTCCATGATCATATCCAGTATTTCGTGAATCTTGGGCAGAAGTCTTTCAATCGTCTGGCGATCCCGGAACCTGTCGTAATATTCACACAGCTGCAGCAGCGGATAACACTGTTGATCCAGTTGGAAGACATCATCCTTGCAAAATCCGTTAGTCAGGTAGGCACGGCCCCAGTAACGATGCGGACGAAGAGCCCTTTCGAACATCCACAATAGATGGCCCTTGACGGTTCGCTGCACCTGATTTTTGAATGCGGGAACGTAAGGCTCCTCATACAGCCCGTGTGCGTGCTGTTCCGAATCAAGCAGCAGCCGCATCATATAATAGGAATCCCGATTCCACGACAGAGGCAGAAGCTGATGATCGGTAATGATGCACACAGCCTCTTCATCGACCGGGACGGAGCAGCAGGACAGGATGTAGTCGATGTTCCTGTGAATGATCTGCTTTTCCGAACCCAATAGACCGTCTCTTTTCAGCCTCGGCGTCTCTTCCCATGCCCTCTTTTTCCAAGTTTGAAGCTCCTCAAAGCTAAAAGCTACCGGCTTGTCTGCTTCCTCTGATATCCGGCAAAGCATCGTAAGCTCGCGGCTCTCCCCGTTGTCTACTATCAACTCAGCATCGTGTATATAGGTTACCGGGCGGTTCGTTGTTACCTCCATCGGCCGCAATTCCAGCGGGTCTGCCCCGTTAAAAAAGAACAGGCTCGCCTCGGCCGGCAGATTCACATTACTAATGGTTAGACGGTTGTTAGCGGCAGTAACAGCAAGATCGGCCTGCTGAATCGGGATCGGACCGCCTTCCGTCAATTGTCCGTAGCTGCACCGGTGAAGGCTGAAGGTGCCGCCCACCGCCAAAGGAACGGACTCCGGTTTATCTCCATAATTGGTGACCGTAAGCTGTTGGATCAAGCCGCTCATCCCGTCATGATGAATCGGGATATACAAAGCATTGATCTCCATCGTCTGCCTTCTGTACCGGATGAGCGGGAAATGATTCCGAACCCAAAAAAACTCTCGTTTCCACTCCGTGCCCTTGGGCTGTATCCCGAATCCGGCGGCTCCCTCGGAAATATGCCCCTGATCTATTAAACGTCTGCGATAATGACGAACGTATTCACTGTCGTACCATTTATCGTTTGGAAATGGTTCTGTAGGTTCCAGCGTAATGAATCCGTGGCGCGAATGAAAGTGATTGATAGAGCGGATATAACCATCCTCTCCGATGCTGGCAGAAAGCGGGCCGCATCCCACATCCAGAGGCTTGCGGTTTCGTGCATCAGGTAAAGGCATGAACTCAAAAGAGAAAAATGACAAAGGAATTCCTCCAGTACACCGCATTCAATTAGGCCTGCTGCGCCAATATTCCATACAGTTCCGGTCTTCTGCTGCGGAGGCTCATCTCCTGCTTCCGCTCTCTTGCGATTTCGCAAAGATCGATCGTGGCTGTCGCTACTTCTTCCTCATCGCCGGCTTCGCAAATCACGTCGCCCCGTGGATTGACGATCTTGCTGTTTCCGCAATAGACAATACCTGCTTCAGAGCCTACCCGGTTAACGGCTACCGTGAAGATTTGATTGTCCTGGGCACGGGCTCTCGTTCGCAAATCCAGCAGGTATTCGAAGTCTTTTGGGATGACCGAAGGGATAAAGATAACCTGGGCTCCTTTCAAGGCCAACACCCGGAACATTTCTCCGAATGCATGATCATAGCAGATGGCAATGCCTGTTTTTACCCCGCAAATCTCAAATATGGGAAAATCCGAACCGCTGCGGAAATATTGATGCTCTGTCGGATACAGATGCGCTTTTCGATACTTCCCGATATATTCGCCCTTTTCATTGATGACAAACGTTGTATCATAGAGCACGCCTTCCTGGTTCCCATCCTTTTCCACAATCGTTCCGATAATGGCTGTTCCATAGGTGCGGGCTTTGTTCGCCAACCGTTCGACGGTCGGACCCGGGATCGTTTCCGCCAACTCGTAAAAGGCATCTCCGATCAAATCGAAATTGTAGCCGGTCGTAAACAGCTCCGGGTAACAAATAACGTCCGCTTTGCCCTCTGTTTGATCCAATAAGGCCTCTGCTTTTTGCAGATTATATTCCTTATCCAAAATTTTGCTGTCCATCTGTGCAATCGCGATTGTCAGCTCCGTCATATTCATTCCTCCGTCATTTTCACAATTTCACATGATTAGCCTTTAACGCCTCCGGCTGTAAGCCCCTGAACGAAGAAGCGCTGAAGCAGAGCAAAGATCAGTAAAGTCGGTATAGTGCCGAGAGCGGCAGCGGCGAACAGGACGCCGTAATTGGTCCCCATGATCGGATCGCCGACAAACTTGTACAGCATAACGCTGAAAGGAAACTTGTCCTCATTAAACAGCATCGTTAGCGGCAGGATGAAGTCGATCCAGGTCTGCATAAACGTAAACATGGCAGCGGCCCCGATGCCAGGCAGAGCCAGCGGCAGTGCGACGCGATAGAGGGAAGCGATTTTCGAGCTGCCATCCACCATCGAAGATTCGATTAATTCGTTCGGAATGGACTGGAAAAAACCTTTTAAAATCCAAATGTTAAGGGGCAGCGTTCTTGCAGTGTAAATGAGAATCAAACCGCTGTAAGTATTCACCAGATGCATTCGCTGCAAAATATCAAACAAAGGCACAATCGCCGCCATACCGGGAATCAGTTGGGTGGCCAAGATGGCCAGCAGAAGAATCGTCTTCCCTTTAAATTCATATTTCGCGAGTGCGTAAGCAGCCGGAAAGCTCAATGTGACGCTTAGTGCCAGCGTACCTACGGCCAGAATCAGGCTGTTGATCAATCCATTATCGATACCCGCTTCAAACAACGCTTTGGTATAGTTGGCAAATTCCCATTTGTCCGGCAAAATCGTGGGAGGAAACCGGTACAACTCATCGGCCGGCTTCACAGACATGACGAACATCCAAAGAACAGGAAAGGCAATGACGATTGCCGCAGCACTCATCAAGATATAGATTCCGAGTGATTTCTTTCGGTTTGTCATCTTGTTACGCACCTTCCTTCAGCGTGTTCAAGCCGAACAACCGGATATATACCAGAGTAATCAGAATATTGACAACAAAGATCAAGGTCGAAATGGTTGCACCCAGCCCGAGGTCCATGAATTGGAATGCGCTGCGCCACATAAACATTCCGATCACGTCCGTACTTCCAAGCGGTCCGCCCGCCGTAAGGACAAAGATAATGCCGAAGGAGTTAATGGTGTACAAGGTAATCATGATCATGTTCAAAAGCGACACATAGCGTATGGATGGAAGCGTGATATGAATAAATTTGCCCCAGGATGTACAACCGTCCACTTCCGCCGCTTCATAAAGTTCCTTGGGAATACCCTGCATCGCCGATTCCAGCATCAGCAGGGAGAAAGTGCTTCCCCACCAGACATTCGCTACAATAACGGCGGGGAGCGCGAAGTCAAAGAGCCAGTTCTGCGGATCAGCGCCGAGCAGAGTGGCGAAATAATTGATAATCCCGAACTCGGTGTCCAGCATCTGCAGCCAGATTAGCGACACAACCAATTCGGAAAGCGTATAGGGAACAATAAACGCGGTCCGGAAAAATCTTTTTCCCTTGACGCCCTGAGCGGAGAGCAGAGCAGCCAGCGCAAGCCCCACAAGAAATTGCAGCGCGACCGAGCCGGCCACATAGATGACGGAAACCTTCAAGGCATTGATAAATTCTCCGTTTGCAAACAGCTGTGAATAATGATCCAGCCCGACGAACGTCTCCCCCGGATTCAGAAGCTGCTTATCAAATAAACTGAGCCGAAATGCGTTGATGACCGGAAACAGAGCGAAAAGTCCCATCACCGCAAGCGCGGGAAACATCAGCAAGAAGGGGATGGTTTTGGCCCATTTCTTGTTGAATCTGGATCTAGATGAACCGGTGTTATCCCGGATCGCTGTGATCAGCGACTGTCCCACATATGCCACCACCTTTTTTTAAAAAATAGGGGATGAAGACATCCCCCTTACTGCAAGTTATTGCTGAGGAAGTCCTGTAACATCGCTGATCGCCTTAGCCGCTTCCGTTACCGCCTGATCGGCAGGCGTTTTGCCGGATACTGAGCTCTCGATCATCTTCTGGATTTGTTCAGATACCTTGGCATATTCCGGAATAACCGGACGGACATTCGCGTCATACAGGAACTTGCCCGTTTCAGCGAGGAACCAGTCCTTGTCTTTGTCCAGACCTTCGGTTACCGAAATCCGCGGAGAATTCTGTGCCGTGTCCACTACGAACTCCTTCATCAGTTCAGGGCCGGTTACAATTTTCAAAATCTCCATGGCGAGTTCCGGCTGCTTGGCCTGTTCATAGATGACATAGTCCATCCCGCCGGCAGATGTGGCGACTTTCCCGCTGCCGCCGGCCGGAATAGGCACGAAACCAAGCTTTTCTTTCATTTCGGCATCGCTCCAGCCGGTCGTGTTCTTGATCATCGCATATTCGTAGCTGCCCCCTACGGACAAAGCCACTTTTCCCGTTGCCAGCAACTTCGTCGCCCGATCCCATTCATAGGAAATCACTTCCTTGGTGGACGCCTTTTCACCCACAAGATCAGTCAGGAATTGGACCGCCGCCTTCGACTCCGGACTGTTTAATACCACTTTCCCGTCCTTGAAGACATCCGCGCCGCTGGACCAGAAGAAGGGCATTAACAGACTAGTCGTCGTTTCTCCGGCTTTCATCCCCCCAGGAAACGCAATGCCTTGAGAGTTTCCGTATTTGGCCTGAACGTCCTTTTGCGAAAAATGCTTCGCTGCAGCCATCAATTCATCCCAGGTCTTCGGCGGCTGAATGCCCTCCTGGCTGAACCAATCCTTGCGGAACCAGATTAGAGCCATATCCGTTTGCGAACGGATGGCATAAGGTTTTCCTTCATAGGAGTCCCCATTGACGAATACAGGATAGAAGTCTTTCTTAAAATCATTTTCAACCCAGTCGGGATCGATCGAATCAAGCGGTTTAAGGTACCCGGCGTCCGCAAACTCCGCCACCCATACCGAGTCGATCAGAGAGAAGTCGGGAGCTTGTCCGGCTGCAGCTGCGGTTGTAATCTTTTGACGCAATTGCGGGTAGCCGAGGACAAGCTGATTGAGCTTCACTTGCTTATCAGGATGTTGTTCGTTCCAGATTTTCACCGCCTTTTCCACATAAGGAGCCCAGCGGTCCTGATTAATGACGGTTAATTCAGTCGGTTCAGTTGAAGATGCCGCTGCGCTATCTCCCCCCTGCGTATTCTGGGAAGCGCCGGAATCGGAGCTTTTTGCTCCACATCCCGCCAAGATCGTCATGACTGCCATTACGAAAACCAGCACCAATACTTTCATTTTTTGCATGGTATTCTCTCCTCCTCATATTTGCCGGTGTATTTTTCTAAAACGTTTTCCGAAAAAAGGAAATGCTACAAGAATTTTTTCACCGTATCACACCCCTTGTTTCTCAAATAATCAGCTGCCCATCTGCTTCCATGTATTTGAAACGAATAAAAAGCTTAGAGTTCGTCTGGAAAGCTCCTTATTCGGTCCACCCATTTCCTAAAACGTTTTAGAAAAAATTTGAAACGAAGGCGTTAGCCCTCTCGTTTCGTTCCGCTGCTTTCTCTGATCACAAGTCTCGCTGGAATCGTGGCATGCCGGGTAATTCCGTCCTGGCTGTCGATCAGCTGAAGAAGCATTTTTGCCGCCGTCTCCCCCATTGTAAAACGCTGTTGGTGGACGGTTGTTAATGGAGGCTGATAGTCTTTGGATTCGTCGATATCGTCAAAGCCGATGACAGCAATATCTTCAGGAACCTTGAAGCCTAAGTCCTTCAGAGCATCGATGATTCCGAAAGCCATTATATCGCTGGATGCGAATACGGCTGTGACCCCGCTGTCTTTTGAGAAGAAACGTTTGGTTAACTGATAGGCTTTGTCCCGGGAGAACTCTCCGTACAGAATCAAATCGCTATCTACTTTATGCCCATACTTATTCAGTGCCTGCTTGTAGCCTTCGATCCGGTCGTACGACGCCTTGGCAACCTGGTCTCCCGCCATCTTCAAAATTCTCGTATGACCCAGTTGAATCAGATGCTCCACCGCCTGGAACGAGGCATTCACATTTTCCGTTTCAACGAAGTTAACATTGGTGTATTGATAGGATACGCTGTCTATATAAACGGTCGGCAGACTCTCATGCAGTTCCCGGATGTTCTCATCCGTACGCTGGTCGCCGGTGAGAATCAGGATGACGCCGTCGACACCTTTTTCATAGCATATGGTCTTATAGCTGGACGTAGTTCGCTTCTGATTGGCAAAGATGAGAATATCATATCCCTCCGCCCCGGCCACATCCTTGATCGAGCGGATCAGTTCGCTGAAGAACGGATTGTCGAACCCCGAGTTTTGCCGATCCCCGAAAAAGATGCCAATCGTATTCGACTTCTTCGTGATGAGCCCTCTAGCCATTACATTGGGCAAATAATCCATTTCCCTGGCCACATCGAGGATCATCTCCCTTGTCTTGCTTTTTACATCCGAATAGCCGTTCAATGCTTTGGAGACGGTGGATACGGAAACTCCAGCCGCTTTGGCGATATCTCTTATGTTAACTATAGTAACGCACCCCACATTTTCTAAAACGTTTTCGATAATTTTTATATATTCATAATACATCCGGAGCAGAATATTGGCAATATTTTTTTATTTCAATGTTAAAATATTTAACACGGGTGCTGAATGTTACTTTGGGGAGAAAGAAAAAGCAGCCTGTCAATGACAAGCTGCCATTCCACTTTTATCGTTTCGTCTTATAGAACTCATGGAGCCGTCCCCACCGACAACTTATCGTATACGGAAGAATTAACCCGGATCTCGGCGTTCGCCGCCTCCCGGTTCAGCCACGCCTCATACCTCTCATCGTTCAGCGGCTTGCCGGAACGGTCGCCGTCTTCCTTGGCAAGCCATTTCCGAAGCGCCAGCTCCAGGTTGGCCAGCGTGTAGCGATAATAGGCCTTTTCGCTGTACTGCTCCGGGCCATAGACAGGCTCGCCGAGCCGGAGACGGCTGCTGCGTGTCCGGTTCTCCGCATCCAGCCGGATCAGGAACGCCTTGTATCCGATGTCCCCGGCGATTCCGGCTTCCTTCGCGGCAATCTGCTGAACCTTGACCCGGACCAGAAGGTTCAGTGTCTTCTCTTTCAGCAGTCAAGCGGCGTCCGACCTCCGGCGCCGGAGGTCCAGAACCCCTTGGCCGCCGGGTCGGCCCCACCCTTCGCCGTCTCGGCAATGACCTCTCCCCGCAGCTCCAGCATGCGGGTCCGGAATTCGCCGTACGCGACCGGTTCGCCGTTCACCCAGGCAACGGCGGTAAAGAGATCGGGCCCCGCCCCGCCGTCCGATTCGGCAGACGGCCCGGCCCGTGAGCAGGCGGCGGGCACCAGCAGCGCCAGCAGCAGCACAAGCAGCAGCTGCAGCGCCGCCAGTGGCCGGAGCCGTCTTCCCGAGCGCAGACGGCGTTTGCGGCTTTCGCCACTCGCCGTCTTATCGACGGTCATCGTGCATCCCTCCTTGTACGCCGGCAAGCCTTAATCCAGGGAAAGCAAGCGGCGTTTTTAACGGTACTACAGGTAATCATTCCATACTTGCAGCCGTGAACGCTTACAAGTACACCCGCTTACTTACGGGGCGCGTGACCGCGGCGGATGGCCAATTTTGCTTGCCACCCGGATGCTATTCGGTCACCCGCACATTGTCGAACGACGCCATGCCGGAGTGCACGCGCATACCGATTTTGCCCGCAGCGAGTTCGGCTCCGCTGCCGGTCCAGGAGATCAGATCCGTACCGTCGACGGACCCGGTAATGGACGCACCTTGAACCGTCGCCTTCAGCCTGTATACCTGATTCGGATTTACCGTTACCGGTACACTGGCCAGCATTTGGAGACTGCCTCCCGTCTTCTTGTACAGATCGGCGGTGCTGCCCGTATCGTTCAGCCGGAACATATAAAAATTATTCGCATCCTGATAGCGAAACAGGATACCGCCATTGCCTCCGAGTTTCTTCACCTTCACATCCGCTTCAAGGGTGTAATCGGTCCAGGAGGCTTCGCCGGTGTACGCGATCGCTTCCCCATACAGGCCGTTCTGGGCAAAGGCCAGCGACTCCTCTGTTCCGACGCTCCAGCTTCCTCCGACCGTGGCCCAGCCGTCCGCCGCTCCGTCCTCGAAATTGTCTTCGAACAGCGCAGCCGGAGGCCCCCCCGTCCCAGGGGCTTCGTATACGCCGATGTCCGGCGCCCCGCTGTACAGCGGATTGCCGAAGAAGTCGATGCTGCCGTTGCCCCCCACGACGGCGCCGGAATTGATGGCCGGCGAGCCTTCAGCCAGTTTATACGCCGATGCGGTGTCGATGCCGGACGCGCCGCCGCCGCTTTGAAACTGCGGATCAGCGACAACCTTGCCGGGATCATTCGGGACGTTCGAGTTGGCTCCGTAGAACAGGTTATGGTTGTATTTTATAAAGCTGCTGTTCGTATACGTTCCCCCGGCGGCATTATAGAAAATATTGTTGCTGTAATACGCCATCCCGCTCGTGCTTGATTTGGTCAAAGGCGTCGTAATTCCGTTGTCGCGGTAAATGACGTTGTTATAGACGTACAAATTGCCGCCGCCTGGTCTTAAATGAAACGTGCCGAAGGCGTCGTAGTCATTCTGGCTGATATTGTAGCGGAAAATATTATTGTTCGTGCTGTCCATAACGAGCAGGGCTCCGCCTTCATTGTGATGGCTGAAGTTATACTGATAAATGCTGTCACTCACCTTGATGTCGAAGTCCCATGCCTGACCGTCTCCCTGCAGCACCCGGGTATTGAACGCTTCGTTGTGCTGGAAGACGGCTCCGGTCGTGTAATAAGCCCACTGGGCGGCGACAAAACTGATGTTATCGAGATAATTGACCACCGACGTGTTCACGTCACAGCTGACGCCGATCTTGTTCGTCGTGTTGTATTCAATCAGGGGCGAGACGCTAGCGCGGACCAGGATACCGTCCCGGTGAATTTTCTCCACATAGTTGCCGCGAATAATCAAATGGGTGAAAGCATCGAACTTATGGGCCCAGGAAGTGTTGGCAAAAGCGTCCGTCATCACCTGAATGCCGGTGTCCGCTACGTTGATTACCGTATTGTCCTCGATCAGCACGTCGTCCCAAGTGCTCTCGGGATCGGTATTGCCGCCGCGCGCGTGAAAATTGATGCCGCCGGTCCTCCGGTCGGTGCCAAATACGTCATGAATGTCGTTGCCTTTAATATAAATATGCTTGAACGCGCCGGCGCCCGCGCCTTCGCCGACGACAAGAATGCCGCTTCGGCGCATATCGGTCGCGTACTGCCCGCTCGTAATTTCCAGATTGTTGATTTCCCAGTACGACACATTCCTCAGCCGGACGCCGAAGCCTTCGCCGCCTACCGCCGTATTGCCAAAGTTAATCAGCGGTTTGGGGCCTGTTCCGTACCGGTCGACCACGATCGGGCTGCCTTCCACGCCCGAGCCCTTCAGGTCCAGATAGGTATCGTTCCAGACCGAACCGGCTTTAAGCAGAATCCGGTCACCGGGATCGAATACGACCGAGTTGACCTTGGCCAGCGACTTCCAGGGACTGTCCGTGCTTGTGCCGCCGTTCGTGTCGCTTCCTGCCGCCGCATCCACATAATATGTCGTGCCCGCAGCCGACGCCCGGTCCGCCGGCATAAGGCCGACCGGACCGAATAACAATGCGGCCATAAGCGGAAGCAGTAATAATTTTCTCAAAGTAACCGCTTTCATAAATACTCCCCCATAATCGTTCTAGCCCCGCTTCTTAAGCATTCTTGAACTCGCTGGGGCTTTTGCCGCTGTATTTCTTGAAGACCTTGGAGAAATAAGCCCGGTCCGAGAAACCGAGCGTATAAGCCACATTCTCAACGGTCTCGTTCTCTTGACGAAGCATGGAGATCGCGATGGAGATTTTGTAGCGATTGACGTAATCCGTAAATTTCATCCCGGCCAGCCGCTTGAAATAACGGGAGAAATAGCTGGGGTTCAGGTGCAGATGCTCCGCCATGTCAACCGACGTGATCGTCCGGTCGACATGCTCCCGCAGAAAATCGTCGATGGCCTGAAGCCGGATGTCCTTCTCCAGGTCGCTGATCGGCGTCAGCGCCTGATGCCGCCACAGATTCCACAGCTCCCGCTTGGTCAGATGTGCGGCCTCTTCGGCCCGGAGGGACCGGCTTAAATGGACGAAGAACGCTTCCTCCGCCGTTCCGTGCGTCTCCGACGCCATCTTGCGGACACACTCGGCATAAGCCTCTTTAAGCAGCCTTGGCGCCCAATGCTCCGTTTCGGCGAGCTGCAGCAGCTTGCTTACGGCCAGATCAATCCAGGCGGCATTGTCTTCCTCCAGCGCCAGCGACAGCATCGCCTTCTCTTTCTCCGGCTTCGATTCGGCCGTCTGCAGGAACGTGCGGTCCGGCTTCAGCATTACAGCCGGCAGGCCTTCTCCGTAGAAGCTGTGGTCGCGGTATTCGGCCAGCTGCTTGTAGGTCTCGACGAACTGCCGGACCGGGACCGCCTCGGCCGCGTAGAAGCCGCGGACGCTGACCTTCAGGTACTGCTCCGCCTTCTCCCGGACGGACATCATGTACCGGATCAGCTCGTCTTCCGGGACACTCCGGTCTTTGGTGTTCCACAGCAAATAAATGTCCGCCTCACCGTCCATCAGCGCCGTGATCGGCGCCTGACCGGAGGACAGCTCGGCTGCGATGTTGCCGACGGCAAAATGCAGGAGCGGCATATCCTTGTACCGGTACCGGCCGACGACGGAGGCCGCGTCGATATGCAAAAAGCCGTGGCGAAGATAGGGCAGCTTCCAGGAAATGCCCAGCCGTTCGCCGAACAGCAGAATATTGTCCCATTCCCCGCCTTCGGAGAGCAGCTGCTTCAGGAAGTTCTGCTTGAGCACCTCCCGGTTGCGCTCAATCGCCTGCTGGAACGAGTACCGGTCGAGCAGCTCCCGGCGTCCCCGGAAGCGTTCCATCGCCTTGCCGACGCTGTCCCTGAGCTGCTGGGGCGTAAGCTCATCCTTGATGAGGTAGTCGTCGGCCTCAAGCTGAATCGCCCGTTTGGAATAATGGAAATCTTCATAACAGGTAAGGAAAATCAGCCGCACCTCCGGCTTCATCATCCGGAACGCCTCGGCCAGCTCCAGTCCGTCCATGCCGGGCAGGCCGATATCGACGATGGCCAGATCGGGCAGGCTGTCATGAAACAGCTCCAGCGCCTGCTCGCTGCCGGAAGCCGCGCCGGCCAGCTCAAGCTCCAGATCGAGCTGGCCAAGCAAATGCTGCACATAGTCCAGCATAGGCACATCGTCATCAATCAGCATGACCGTCATCATGGGAAGACTCCTCCTTGCTGTTCGTTACCGGAATATAGAATGTAAAGATCATACCGCCTTCCGGGTTCGCGGCCGCCGTGAGCCGCGACCGGTACCCGTACAGCACCTGCAGACGCCGCGCCGTGTTGATCAGCCCCACGCCCTTCTCCGGCTGCGGCTGCTCAGGCTCCGCGCCCGACAGGCGGCGGCTCAGCCGGCTGATCGCCTCTTCGTTCATGCCCCGGCCGTTGTCGGAGATCGCGATTTCGAGCATACCGCCGCCAAGGCGCGCTTCCAGCCCGATACGGGGATGCTCGGGACGGGCCGAGAAGCCGTGGGCGATCGCGTTCTCGACCACGGGCTGAAGCAGCAGCCTCGGCAGCTCCAGCTCCTCCGTTCCCGGCTCAAGCCGGTAGTGGAAGGCGATATTAAGCCGGTTGCGGATCTGCATCACCTGCACATAGCTGCCGAGAATGGCGCATTCTTCGGCCAATTGAATCGGCTGGTCGGCATGGACGTAAGCCCGCTGCAGCTTCATCAGCGCGTCGATCATTCCCCCGTGGGTGGTGTCGCCGGCCATCAGCAGATTGACCTTGATCGAATTCAGCGTATTAAGCAGAAAATGCGGCCGAATCTGCGCCGACAGCGCCCGAAGCTCCAGCCTCCGCTTCTCTTCCTGCTCGCTTTCGACCTGATGCAGCAGCTGGTTGATGTCCTCAAGCATCTGGTTAAACGCGGCCGACAGCATTGCCACCTCGTCCTTGCCCTTAACCGGAATCCGCACGCTGCGGTTGCCGCCGACATACTGCTTGACGCTGGCGCGAAGCAGACTGATCGGCTTGTTCATATATCCTGCCCAGAACATGGACAGTACCACAAAGGCGGCGAAAAACACGCCGACCACCGAGATAGACACGAGAAACTCCCGGTTGATATGACTGTCGATCGAGCTGCGGGGAAGCTCGCTTGCCAGCAGCCAGCCGGTCCTTTCAATCCGAACCTCGCTGCGCAGCGGCTTCTTCCGGTCCTCCGCCCCGTTCCCCCCGCGGACGGCGATCGTCTCCCCCGAAGCATCAACCAGCGACAGAACGACAGAAGCGTTGCCGATATCCAGCAGATTCTCGAAATAATGCCGGGGAATGCCGATGAACAGCGTGCCCAGCTTCTCATGATTCCGGGGATCGAAGATAAAACGGGCGGCATAGTAGTATTCCGGAACAGAACCGCTTTCCCGGTAGGGAAACCACTGGAGCACGGTCTCTTCATTCAGGTTCAGCCTGGCGCTCTCCCGCAGGAAACGATCCGGCAGCTTTGAGAAGATTGGACGGTCCAGGTTGCCCATAATAATCCGGTTATTCCGGTTGACGATCATAATCTCAAGATCCGCATCAAGAGACTGGATCGTGAGGATGCCGCCTATCGATTTCAATTTGGCTTGATGAATGTAGGACTTGTAATCACCGAAGCTCTTGGCGTTCGTCAGGTAGCGCAGACTGTTCAGGACTTCGGGATCATAGGTTTCGGAGAGATAGAGCGATGCGAAGGAAATGTTATCGATTGTTTTTTCGATCTGATTGGCGATGACGGTGATGGTCTCTTCATTCGTGCGAAGGATCTTGTCGCTAACGTTCTGCCTGACGGACAGGTAAGACCAGAAGGTCACGGCGGCGAAAGGAAGCAGAATCAGGGCCAGAAATGAGAATTGCAGCCTCCGATGATAGGAGAAACGGTTCAACCATTGCATATCGGGTCATCCTTCTCCAGAGTATCGTTATACTGCCATTATAAGCCCTGATCGCCCCCGCGTATGACATACCGCTTAAAATCGCCCCGCAAAATCACACCGCAAGGCACAGATGGCTTGTAAAGCCGGCCTGCGGGTGATTTGCGGGGTACAGGGTGGAGTTAATCTAAATAAGAATTTAGGCCGTTACTTGTTGGCGGCGACTACCTTTTCAACTTCCGCCGTCATTTCCGCCTTGACATCGTCAAATTTGCGATTATCAAGCATAAAGCTGGCGAAGGAGTTTTCGACAATGGTCTTCAGCTGGCTGCCATAGGGAACGGTGAAGGTGCCCTCTGGCATTTTGTTGCGGCTGTCGAACAGAGTTTTGGCGAGCGAGTCGGTATCGATCAAGTTTTTGTTCTCGCTAAAAAATTGTTCCAGCAGCGCCTTGCCGTCGACATTTTTCAGCGCCGGAATTTCCTTCGTGTACTTGTAGGATTCCTTGGTCATCCACCGGATGAAATCATACGCCGCCTGCTTGTGCGCCGACTTGGCGCCTACCGCCAGACCGCCGCCGGAAATATTCGTCATGCCGACATCGGTTGCATCAACCGAACGGGGAAGCGGAGCGTACACCATCTGAAAATCATGCGGGAATTTCTCGAGATTGAGACCCGCCCGGACAGCGTAGCTCGGAACGGCCAGCATACTGGCTTTGCCGGCAAAAAACTGCTGCAGCACATGATAGTTCGAGGCCAGCACATCCGCATAAGGCTCAACGCTCTTGTCTTCCTTCTCCATGGCGCGGCGGAGGCCAAAGAAATATTTGAAGGACGGGTCATCGAAGATCGGCTTCAGGTCAGGGGTCAGCTGAGGATTCGGATGCTCGGTGTACGCGATGATGTTCGCATATTCGCCCCAGGTATGGAAATACGTTCCGTAATGATCCGGAGTCGTCAGCTTTTTGGCGTAATCGCGGAAGTCGTCCCAGGTCCAGCCCATTTCAGGAAGCTTAAGGCCAGCCTCATCCAGCTGCTGTTTGTTGAAGACCGTGAACCACTGCGTCGCGGAAGGCATCAGCCCATAGACTTTGTCATCCAGCTTGAGCACCTTGAAATATTCATCCTCTGGCTTGACGCCCTCGGCCTCAAAATACGAGTTAAGCGGTTCCACAACTCCGCGCGAAGCCCGTTCCATCAATTCTTCCTCATTCCCGGTCATGAAAGCGTCTACAACTTCGCCCCCGGCAATGAGAACGTCCAGCTTCTTCAGGAACTCCGTGCTGTCGCTGTTCTGGACAAGCGAAACATATTCCACCTCGACCTTATCCTGCGACTGGTTGTAGGCCTGAACCGCCTGGTATGTGGGCTCCTCCGGTTTATTGGACTTAAAGGTGTAAAATTTGATCTTCTCTTTCTCCGGTGTCTTTGTCTGGGTTGCCGCGGTAGGATCGGCGCCAGTCCCTTTATCGCTCGCGGCCGGAGCATTCCCGCTTCCGGAACATGCGGTGACCGAGAACGTCAGCAGCAGGCCAGCCACCCATAATGCAGGCTTCTTCATACCATTTCCCCCTTCAGTTGGTTGATGCAATTTAATTATACTACCTTGCCTCCGCGGGCACCGTGTACAGTCTTGCGGTTCGGGCGTAGACATTTTTGACTTTGCGTCTTTCGAAAGTTCCGCCGGACAAGCCGGGCGCGTTTAACCCTTGACCCCGCCTATGGAAATGCCCTTGATAACCTGCTTCTGCAATACCAAGAACAGCACGAGCAGTGGAATAATGGCGGCAAGCGAAGCCATCATCATTACGGAAATCGTCGTTCCAAACTCCTCCTTGAAGAACTGCATGCCGAGCGGAATCGTATACAGATTGGTCGAATTCAGCATGATCAGCGGTCCCTGATAGTCATTCCAGGTCCAGATGAATTTGATGATGCCGACAGTGGCCAGTATGGGGCGGCTCAAGGGGAGCATGACGCTCCAGAAAATGCGGTAGAATCCGGCGCCGTCCAGCTCAGCCGCTTCCAGCAGATCATTATGCACCCCGATCATGAACTGCCGGAGCAAAAAGGTGAAATAACTGGAGAACATGCCCATCACAATGAGCGCGGCGTGCGTATCGTACAGTCCCATTTCCTTGATCATGATATAACGGGGAACGAGCGTCGCCTGCTCCGGGATCATCATAAAGGCCATCATGGCGCTGAAGACGAGACCTTTTCCCGTAAATTTCAGCTTGGACAGCGCATAGCCGGCCATGGCGGAGACGATGAGCGTTGCGAGCGTGGAGATCAGAGCGATTTTGACCGAGTTCATATAGAAGAGGCCAAAGGAGACATCCCCCATCCAGACCGTCTTGAAATTCTGGGCAAAATGCCAATCCTTAGGAATCCACTGAATCGGAAACGTCCAGACCTCTTTCTCCGTCTTGGAGGCGGCGGACATCATCCAGACCAGCGGCAGCAGGAAGAAGATCGATAGAGCGCCGAACAGCACCGTCAGCACGATAGGTCCTAGCTTGATTTTTCGTATCGTCATATGCGCTTATGTCCTTTCTTCAAGACTTCATATCGAAACTTAATAATGCACCTTCCGGCTCTGGGTGATCCAGGTCAGCGAAGTCACGAGCATGATGATCAGGAACAGTACCCAGGACATGGCCGAAGCATAACCCATCCGGAAGTGCTGGAAGCCTTCTTCGTAAATCTGGTATACAATCACTGTGCTGGAATAATTGGGTCCCCCGTTGGTGAGGAACTTGATCATGTCAAATACCTTGAACGAAGAGATGGTGCTGGTAATCGCCAGAAAAAAAGTCGTCGGCCCAAGCAGCGGCAGCGTGATCCGCCGAAACTGCTGGAAGCCGGTCGCGCCGTCGATCGTCGCCGCCTCGTAGAGCTCATCCGGAATATTGGTCATTCCCGCCAGAAAAATGATGATCTGGTACCCGAGCAGCTGCCAGATATAGATCACCATGATGGCAACGAGCGACCAGCTCGTGTCCACCAGCCAGCGGGGCGGATCCGAGATGCCAAGATGGATCAGCATCTGGTTGAGCGGTCCCTTGGACGGATGATAGAGCGCCGACCACACCGCGGAAACCGCGACCGTCGAACAAATATAGGGAACGAAGAACGCCACCTTGAAAAAATCCTTGAAGTACAACTTCTTGTGTATGATAGCCGCAAAAACGACGCCCAGCAGCATCGTCGCCGGCACGGTGCCGGCGGTGAAGCCGATATTGTTCTTCAGCGCCTTTAGGAACCGGTCGTCCCGGAACAGCTCGGCAAAATTATCGAGGCCGATAAACTTGATGGCGGACAGGCCGCCGACCAGATTCCACTCGGTCAGGCTGAGGCCAAGGCTGAAGACCAGCGGAAACACGGCGAGAACGAGCATGCCGATGACCTCGGGCGCGATGAACAGCCAGCCGGCCAGCTGTTCGCGCCTCCGGCGGGTCCAGAACGTTCTTTTTTCGGCAGCGGCGAGCTGCTTCTGTACGGTTGCGTGGTGGCTCATTTCACGTCACCCCTGTTCCCGGCGGCGGACATCTCGGGCAGATAGGCCCCTTCTTCCCGCAGGCGCTGCCGCAGCCGGCCGACGTCAACCGCATGCACATCGCCGTCCGTCATGGCGGCGAGAGCTGCGGCCAATCCTGCGGCTTCGCCCATCGCGAGGCAGACCGGCATGACGCGGACGCTGCCGAGCACCCGGCGCTCGCAGGAGATGGACCGCCCGGCCACAAGCACATTACGCAGCCCGCGCGGCGTCAGGCAGCGGTAGGGGATGCCGTGCGATTCGCCGGGTCCGTACAGCGTAATCGTCTGCGCCGAGCCCGCCTCGCTCTTCTCCTCCTTCTCGGTGCCGTGCACATCGATGAAGTAGCTGTTGCGGCAAATCTCGTCCTCGAAGCTCCGGCGGGAGACATAGTCATCCACCGTCAGCACGTAGTCCCCGATGATGCGCCGCGATTCGCGGGTACCCATCAGCGTGCCGGTGCTGGCGACATAAGCGTTGCCGAAAGAAGCAGGCTGAATATCAGCCAGCATGTCGCGGTAGGCGGCGGCCATTTTTCGTCCGCGGATCAGCGCCCTGGATACGGAATGGGCGTCCGTATTGTCCACCTGCCACAGATGGCCGGCGTTGAAGCCGACGGCGCGAGGCGCAATAAGGTTGTTGCAGAGATGGGTGTCCGGCACATTCGGATATCGGCCCGAGGCCACCGCTTCATGGATCGGGCTTTGCGGGTTCTCCTTATGGAGAAGCGGACCGTATAGATAAGCGTAATCGTCAACATTGCCGAGGACGAAGCAGTGAGTGGCCGGCTGGAGATCGCCGGTGTCGCTGTCGCCTTTCCGGTACTCCGCTCCCGCCCAGGCGGCGACATCCCCGTCGCCCGTGCAATCGATATACACCGGCGCCTGAAACGCCTGCAGTCCGCCCTTGTTCAGGGCAACAATCGCCGTCACGTTTCCCTGCCCGTCCGTCTCCACCTCGGCCAGCGAGGTCAGAAACAGTACGTCGGCTCCCGCCTCCGTCACCAGATCGTCGTAGACGACCTTCAGCTTCTCCGGTTCGATCGGCACCCAATCGAGCGCGTCCGGCTTCACATGGGGCATCTGCGCCTTCAGCGACTCGAACACCTTCTCCGCCAGCCCGCGATAGACCATTTTCTCCTTATCCGAGAACGGGCACCATGCCGGGACCAGCCCCGATGTCCCCATTCCGCCGAGACTTCCGGTGGCCTCGATCAGCAGCGTCTTCGCCCCTTCCCGCGCGGCCGACGCCGCGGCGGTGCAGCCCGCCGGCCCGCCCCCGACGACGATCACCTCATAGGAAGTATTCAGCGGGATTTCCCTGCTCTTCAATCTGTAGCTATCCATTGCGAGCCTCGCTTTCCCGGCGGATTCCCGCTCCCGGCAGGGTCCGCCGCTTCTATTCGACCCCATTATAGCAACCGGCGGTCAAAAATACGGTATAGCTCTCATACCGGTTGGCGTGTATTTTTTTGACTTTTTGGGGAGCTATAGGCGAAAAAAAAGCAGGCATCTGCCTGCGAGGGGGAAGCATGTATGGATATGGCAGTTTTATTTACCAAGGTCAGCCCCATAATAAAAACAAACCCATCGTATCTCCTTATGGAGTTACGGTGGGTCAGCTAAATCGTTATTAAGGGTAAACCAAACTCTTCCTGAACAAAGTTCATATCACGATCTCTGGATACAAGACCAAGCTGATGTTCTAAAGAAGTGGCGATAATAATCGCATCCGGTGTTTTAAGCTTACGGCCTTGTTGATCTTTGTTCTCTTCTTATGTCGCCAGCAAGCCGTGCAATAGGGGAGCTACTCGCGTACCGCCTGCCGTACCGCTTCCAGCCACTCCCCTTCCTTAATCAGCCGGTACGCCGCCTCAATATCAATCGTCTGGCAGCGGTCGGCATCCAGAAACGGCACGGCGGAGCGGAGCAGCCAGTACGCTGCCTCCGTTCCCCGTCCCAGCTTAACCCCGCCGCGCAGGTCGATGGCCTGCGCGGCGTGAATGGCTTCAATCGCCAGCATATAGGTCAGCCGGTCAATGATCTCCCTTGTCTTGGAGACGACAAACGGCGCGTTGGTCCCGTGGTCCTCGATATCTCCCGCCAGCGACATATAATCGGTGGAGGCCGGGTTGCTCAGATGGCGGATTTCCGCATCCAGCGAAGAGGCCGTCTTCTGGACGGTGCCGAAGCCGATTGAGCGTTCCGCATCCGGCGTCAGAAAACGGCTGAGGCCGGTAAAGGCCGGATCGCCCAGCTTGAGGATGCGGTAGCAGGAGCTTTTGGCGACATGATGCAGGGCGCTGCCCAGCATCTCGAAGCCGAGCGTCCAGACCACGGGATCAAAATTGGCGCAGGATAATATGCGCCGCTCTTCCGCCAGCACGCACGGATTGTCGTCCGTGCTGTTCAGATGAATCTCCAGCAGCTCCCGGGTATAGGCAAGCGCGTCACGGGCGGCGCCGTGGATCTGACAGGCATCACGGAAGCTGAGCGGGTCCTGCAGGGAGTCCGGATTATACGCCTCCCACAGGCCGCTGCCGGCAAGGTTCTTGCGGACATTCGCCGCGCTTGCAAGCTGCCCCCGGAATGGGCGCTTACCGTGAACGGCTTCGTCCAGCGGGCTGACATTGCCGCGAATCGCCTCCAGCGACAGGGCGTACACCGCATCGGCAGCTTCCAGCAATCCGGCCAGATCATGCAGCGCCAGCGCGCCGTTCCCGGCGGAGAGCGCATTGGAGCTGACGATGGCCAGCCCGTCCTTGGGCCCCAGCAGCAGCGGAGCCAGTCCAAGCTCCGTCAGCGCCTGCTTGGCCGGTAGGCGGCGTCCGCCAAGCTGCGCCTCCCCTTCCCCGATCATCGCCAGACCCAGGTGGGCGATCAGGGTGATATCCGCGGCGCCCACCGAACCGCGCAGCGGCAGAACGGGGTGAAGCCCCAGATTGAGGAAATCGGCGTAGCGCGCGGCGATTTCCGGCTGCGAGCCGGTGGCCCCGGCGAGCAGGCCGTTCAGCCGGGCGAGCATCGCCGCCCGCACCACCTCTTCCGGGGCTTCAGGCTTGATTCCCGCGCTGTGGGACAGCAGCAGGCTGCGGTTGTAATCTTCATACAAGCCGGGAGAAATGACTTTGTCCTTATTCCAGCCCACGCCCCGGTTCAACCCGTATACGGGCAGTCCTTCTTCCGCCAGCTCGAAGATAACCTGCCGAGCCTTCTCCAGCCGTTCCCAGGCGCTCGGCGCGATTACAACCTTCCGGTTACCCCGGGCAACGCTGTCCACATCGGACACACTAAGACCGGTTCCGTCCAGCACCAGAGCGCCGACGGAGACCGGGCGGCTTCTCTCAGGCATGAACCTGCTTCTCCTTGCCGAAGGCGTAGCTCTGAAGGTCGATTCCCAGCACCGCTTCCACTTCGGGATAGACGCTCGGGTCCTTGACGCTGGAGCTAAGCGGAACATTCGATTGGTCAATGGCAAACACAGCAATCTCCTGCCCTTCCTTAAGATCCCCTACACTGACCGGACGGCCTGTGGCCAAATCGATGGTCGTAATGACATCAGGGAAGGTGGTCAGCCGTGTGCCCGACCGGTCGTCCACCGCCATATATTCGTTCATCACGTGCAGGGTCAGCGAACTCCCCGGAATTTCCACTTCAATGGTGCCGATATCAAAAGCGCCGGAATAGTGCACATTTTTCTTCGTCACTGTACCTTTGCCGACAATTCTGCCCTTAGTATGGCGCACGATCGTGTCAAGCACCGCCTCCGCGCCGTCCGGCTCGGCCGCAAGGATCGCCCGCCCCAGCTCAATCGCAATCGAGATGCCGCCCAGCGCGGCATGCTCCTTGATATATTTCGCCGGGAGCGGATGGCGCGCCGCGGCGATGAAGCCGCCGGCCATGTCCGACGCGGTGCGCAAAATGTTCGAAGTCCGCGCCGGGGTTCCTTTGACGACCAGCTCAATGTAGCTGCCCAGCTCCGGCTTGCCGCCGGCAACCGCCTGGACCGTCTCGTAATCAATGGACGAGGCGAGGCCGAGCGAGCCCATTTTGCCCGTGGGATGGGCTCGGATGTCCCCGGTGGCGTCCACAACGACAAGGCCGAGCGCGGCCGCAGGCAGCCAGCCGTTGATCGTGCTGGACATTCCGTTCTGCGGCGTCATGACCCCGGCAATTTTGCCGTCATAGTGGTCGATGACCAGCTGCACGGCTTTGATATAATCTTTGCCAAGCATTTGCCAGTCCCGGCCCGCAGGTGCGCCAATAGCTGTGCAGGTCAGAATAATGGCGTCTTCCGGCAGCTCATCGACCGACACCAGCTTCGGACGGCCCACGCTGAGCGCGGCGTGACCGATATCCAGACCGTGGTCCACCCAGCCGCCCCCGCCGCTGGCAAATACCGAACCGCCTCTAACCGCGGCGTTTACATCATCTCTCGTTAACTCTCTCATTTACCCCATTCTCCTTCTCCGGCAAGCCGGGCGCAGCGGTACGAAAGATCTTCCGCCTATTTCAAGCGCTTTTCCGGCTCGCCGCCGTTATTTTTTGCATCACGTATCATGTCGGCCAAATGTCAGCCGGTACAAATTTTAGTCCGCCACAATCTCCTCATGCCTGCGGGTATCGATTCTTGCGATTCCCTTGCGTTCCACCTCGTCCAGCGACTCCTCGTATCCGGCATCCGCATAGCGGAGCACGCCCAGACCGGTATCGTTATCGAGTGCGGTCCGCAGGCGCAGATCGCTCTCCTCCTTGCCATCGGCGACAATGGTAACGCCGGCGCTCGTCATGTACCCTGCATAGCCTCCGCCGCCTGAATGAATGGCCACCAGATCAGCCATGGAGGAGCAGTTCAGCATCGCGTTCAGCAGCGGCCAGTCGGCAATCGCGTCGCTGCCGTCCTTCATCCGTTCCGTCATGATGTTCGGGTGGGCCATGGCGGCCGCATCCAGATGGTCGCGCGAGAACGCTACCGGACCGCTCAGCTTGCCTTCACGAACCATGGCATTCACGGCCAGCGCCAGCCTGCTGCGATCGCGGTGGCCGAACCAGCCGATCCGGGCAGGCAGCCCTTCGACCGGTACGTGAATGTTCGCCAGCTTGATCCAGTTCGACACGATCTCGTTGTCACTGAATTCCCGCAAAATATATTCGTCGATCGTCCGGATGTCCTGCGGGTCGCCGCTGAGGGCGATCCAGCGGAACGGGCCGATGGCCCGGGCGAACAAGGGACGTAGGAAGGCTTCCGTGAAGATGTCGATGTCAAAAGCGTTAGCAATGCCGTACTTCACCGCCTGCGAACGGATGTTGTTGCCGTTATCGAAGACAACCGCGCCGCGCTCCTTGAATTCCAGCATCGCTCCGACTTCAGCCGCAATCGACGTTCCGGCGGCTTCCTGAAGTCCAGCCGGGTCCGTCTTGCGGGCCGCCGCCGCAGCGGCGGGGGTATAGCCGCTCGGAATATACCCGTAGAGCAGATCATGCGCGGAGGTCTGGTCCGTCACAATATCCGGCAGCACCCCGCTGGCCAGCAGCTCGGGGTACACGTCGGCGGCATTGCCAAGCAGGCCGACTGACAGCGCCTCTCCGCTACCTTTCGCCTCTTCGATCCAGGCCAGCGCTTCATCCAGGCTTGCGGTCTTGCGCTGCAAGTACCCCGCCGAAATGCGCTTGTCGATCCGTTCCTCCGCGACCTCCACGCATAAAATCGCTGCGCCCGCCATCGTTCCGGCCAGCGGCTGAGAACCGCCCATGCCGCCAAGGCCGGCGGTCAGAATGAAACGGCCCTGCAGGCTTCCGCCGAAATGCAGGCGGGCAATGCTCTGGAAGATTTCATACGTTCCCTGAATCACGCCCTGGGAACCGATGTACTGCCAGGCGGCTGCGGTCAGCCCTCCCCAGATGATCAGACCTTTGTCCTGCAATTCATAGAAGTTCTCACTGGTCGCCCATCGGCCCACCAGATTGCAGTTCGCCATTACAACGAGCGGAGCCTGGCGATGCGTGCGGAAGATTCCGATCGGTTTGCCCGATTGAATGACCAGCGTCTCGTCCTCTTCCAGATTCTTCAGCGTGTCCACAATGGCTCTGTAGGACGGCCAGTTCCGCGCCGCTTTGCCCAATGATGCATAGACAATCAGCTCCTTCTGGTTCTCGCCATTCTCCAGCACATTCTCCAGCATCCGCAGCAGCGCTTCCTGACGCCACCCCTTGCAGCGAAGCTCTCCTCCTCTTGCCGCCGTAATTCTGCTCACGGCTATCCCATCCTTTCTGTTTCAATCTCTCTCCGCGCTTAAAAATTTGCCTGTCATCCAGTCCCAGAACCGATTGCAGTCGATATCAACCGCAACGCTCACATTCGGTTCTTTCCCCGTAACATTGTTGAAGTCCGCGACAGTCATGCCGCGGGTTACCGTTCCTTCGGTCTCGACCGTCATCGCATACCGGTTCAGCGTAACGAGCCCGGGAACGACCAGGCTGGCCAAAGCGATGGCATCATGGACATTCGGCGGATCAAAGCCGAACTGCTCGCAGCGGCGCAGCATAAAGTCGAAAATCCGGGCCGCCAGGCCGGCAAATTTGTTGTCCAGCCGCTTGACAGTTTCCACAACCGCAAGCGGAAGCTGCGGCTTCAACGTCACATCCAGCCCGACCATCACCAGAGGAATGCCGGACTCGAACACGATTTTCCCGGCGTCCGGATCGACATACAGATTAAACTCGGAAGCCGGGGTCATGTTGCCGCCCCGGAGCGCGCCGCCCATTATCGTAATCCGTTTAATTAAGCGGACAATATCCGGGTAGCGAAGGATGGCCTCGGCAATATTGGTTAGCGGGCCGACGGCCACAATTTCAAGCTCGCCTTCCATGGCAGCGGCATGCTCATAGATCGTGTCAGCCGCATTCTTTCCGTAAAATGACCGGTTCGACTTCGGCACAGTCACATCCCCGAGTCCGGCCCGGCCATGACTGATCGCGGTATGCAGCTCCTTGGCAAGCGGCTGCGCCGCTCCGACCGCAACAGGAATGTCAAAGCCAAGATAATCCACAATATTAAGAGTATTGCTGCTCGTAAGATCGACTCCAACATTTCCGGCGACGGCGGTGAATGCTTTGATATCCAGCACCTCCGTGCTCATCAGCGCGCAGATAATGGCAATGGCATCGTCCGTGCCGGTATCGACATCCATGATTAAAGGAATTTTGTTCATGAGAATCTGCTCCCGGCTTTACGCCGCCTCCGTTTTTGGCAAATACTGTTCGCCGCGCGCCCGTTTCATCGCCCGTTTTTCAAAGAACAGAAGAATCCGGTTGGCAATCAGTGACAGCGCAAAGGCCAGAATCGTTCCCCATATGATCTTGTATGCAAAATTCATGCGGAGACCGTCAAACAGCAGCGTACCCAGACCTCCCGCTCCAATCATGGCCGCGATGGTCGCCATCCCGATAGCGGAAATGACCGCCAGCCTGAGGCCGCCGAGCAAGGCAGGCATGGCAAGCGGCAGCTGCACTTTGAAGAATAGCTGCGAAGCGCTGAGCCCCATCCCTCGCCCCGCTTCCAGCAAGAACGGATCGACCGATCTGAAACCTGCGAGAATATTTCTCACCAAAATAAATTGGGTATAGACGACCAGCACGGTAACGGCTGTTGGAATGCCGAGCCCGAGAAGCGGGATCAGGATCGCAAAGAAGGCCAGGCTCGGAATGGCGTACAGCGCTCCCAGCACAGCCAGTACAATCGTTGCCAGCTTGTGCGAACGATAGAGAGCAAGGCTGAGCGGCATGGCGATCAGGATTGAAATAAGCAGCACAAGCGTAACGATTTGCAGGTGCTCAAGCGTCATCTCGAGCATTTTGTCACCATATTTGACGAAGTAGGCCAGAAAATCAGCGATGGATTGGAGCATGAATGTTCACCTTCTCACCGTTTCGGCTTGGGTTGCCCGTCTGCACCCTGTCGGCTTGTAATTGCAGCAGCCCGTTCAACTGATCCCACGCGATTTCACCAACTGGCTGACCGTCCGCATCCTTCACAATGATAGACTTCCTGCCGCTTTCAAAAAACTTGGACAGCACACTGTCGAGAAACTCTTCCTTGCCGATATAAATATCCGAATCATCCGGGTCCCTTGTTAAGGGCTGCACAGCGGTTTCTGCTTTCAGAATCTTGAGCCGGTTGATGATATTCTCGGAAGCTACCAATTGCGCCACAAATTCATTGGCAGGATGAAAAAGAATATTGTACGGCGTGTCAAACTGCTGGACTTTCCCCTGATCCATAATGATGACTTTGTTGCCGAGCTTAAAGGCTTCATGAATGTCATGGGTGACAAAAAGTATCGTTTTGTTCAGCTTTGTCTGAATGCGGATCAGTTCATCCTGCAAATTCTGTCTCGTGATCGCATCAATCGCGCCGAACGGCTCATCCATCAGCATGACCTGAGGATCGGCAGCCATGGCCCGCGCCAGCCCGATTCTCTGCTGCTGCCCGCCGGATAACTGTGAAGGATACCTCTTCCTGTAGCTCTCGCCCGGCAATCCAACCAGTTCCAGCAGCTCGTCCACGCGGGCATTGATTTTCTCCTTACTCCAGCGAAGAATTTTGGGCACGGTAGCAATGTTGTCCGCCACGGTCATATGAGGGAACAGCCCGATTTGCTGGATGACATAGCCGATTTTTCTCCGGTAGTCCTCTACCTTCAGCTTTTTAATATTTTCGCCATAGAAGCAGATATCGCCAGAAGTGCTCTCATAGATCCGGTTGACCATTTTTAACAGCGTGGTTTTCCCGGAGCCCGACGTTCCAAGTATCGTGACAAAATCGCCCTCATTAACGGTAAGACTGACACCGGAAACGGAGTCGGCCTCCGCATGGGGGAACCTTTTTCTTATATTTTTAAATTCAAGCGCTATCCTGCTCACCGAAGATCAACCCCTTTTCAACTGACAACCGCCAAGAAAAAATGAAAACCACTACCCGAAACGATACGTGGTTTTCATTTCCTATTGGGTTCGTAATCTTATTTGTCCGCTGCCGCTTTCACATCGGCTTTGATGGTCTCGAAATAGTCGCCCGCGACTTCTTCATACTCTTTTTTGTCGATATCGACGGCGGCGTTGAGCTTGATAATCGTTGGGTTGTCAAGCTTCGCCGACACGGCATTCAGAATGGTCGCCACCTTCGGCGAATCCTTTATGACGTTCTCTCTGACGACCGGCGCTACATAATAAGGAGGCCACAGATGTTTGTCATCATCCAGCACGACGAATTGCGGATCAACCAGCGAACCCTCTGTCGTGTAGGCTACGGCCAGATCGGCCTCGTCATTTTTAAGCACCTGATACTTGATGCCGTCGTCATAGACCTTTGAGGATTTGAAGTTGAACTCTCCGTATACTTTTTTCAGGCCGATCAGTCCATCCTCGCGTTGATCAAACGAACCGTTGGAGGCATATCTGATCTTGTCCGCATTCTTCTGCAGATCGGAAATCGTCTTGATGCCGTATTGATCTGAAGCTTTCTTGGTGATAACCAGACCTTGCGAGTCATTGATATTGGCCTGATCGAGCAGGTCGAGCTTGAACTTGTCTTTGTACTCGGCGGCAACCTTGTCGTACACTTCCTTGGCGTCAAACAATGCCGGTTCCTTCAAAATAACCGTTAACGCCGTTCCGGTATATTCCGGATATAAATCAATGCTGCCTTTCAGCAGCGCCTCGTGGGGCCCTTGCCCGCTGATGTTAAATTCTCTCTTCACCGAAAATCCGTTGTCTTCGAGCGCCTTTGCATAAATCTCGGCAAGAACCAGCGACTCCGTGAAATCTTTAGAGCCTACCGTAATGGCCGGGCCGCTTGCGCTTCCCTTGGAGCAGCCGGCGAGCGAGAGCAATGCAGAAAGGACGACAATGGCCAGTAGCGTAGTGGTGAATATGGACTTCTTGGATTTTTTCATATGGTTTCCTCTCCCCAACTAAAAATATTTATCAGTTCTACCGCCCAATCTCAGTTCAGCCACAAATGTCTCGTAAGTCTCTTCTGGGTAATGGCAAGAATGACGTCCGCCGCTATGGACAGGATCGCTACCGACACCCCCCCGACAAGTAAAATAGCTGTGCTTGGCACCTGGAGTCCGATGATGATCAGCTCCCCTAGACCGCCGGCGCCGATATAAGCGGCCAACGCTGCGCTCGCAATCACTTCCACCGCAGCCGTTCTTATTCCCGTGATAATCATGGGAAAAGCAAGCGGAAATTCAACCGTGAACAGAATCCTGCGCGGGCTCATCCCCATCCCTCTGGCCGCCTCGATAACCGAAGGATTGATCCCCGTGAAGCCAATGCTCGTGTTGATTAAAATCGCCGGAAAAGCAAGCAGCGTCAACGCAAATATGGCGGGAGCCAGCCCTGTTCCGAGCACCGGCATCATCACGACGAGAACGGCGAGGCTCGGAATCAGACGAAAAATGTTAAACAGTCCCTGGACCGGCTGGGACAGCTTTAAAAACTTGGCGCACAGTACCCCGAGTGGAACAGCGATCAATATGCCAATGGTTACAACCGCAAGACTGATGCCGATGTGCGTCAGTACGGCTTTAAGATAGACGTCGTGATTCTTGGACAGATATTCGAGCATCTGATCAATCAATCCGGGTCACCGCCTTCAAAAAAAAATGGCAAAAGCAAATGATGCCGTTTGCCGCGTGATGTTGGAGCGTCGACATCGCCCGGTTCCCAGGATTTTCACAAGAAGAGGCAGAATGGATTTCATAGCCGTGGAACACCTCACAAATATGTAGTATTCAAATCAATATAATATGAATTAGGGTGAAGATAAATCACAAACACCATGAGATGCTTGTGATAAGCGCCAGAAAATTTCGGCTTGATACGAATGATTCATCCATAATCAAGGATTATTTATTAACATGTGATAATCAAATTCCACATTTCAATATTATTATTCATTACATCATTTTGTCAACTATTAATTCTAGTGTTTTCGTCGGAATTTAAAAAAATTAATGTGCAGCCCCCATCCGCCGCGACAACTCGGCCGCAGCCTGCTTCACCGCTTCAATGATTACCCCTTCCCGCTCCGGGCTGCAGCGGAAGCTTGGACCGGCCACGGACAGACTGGCTACCGCATGGGCGTGACCGTCCGTAATCGGGGCGGCGACGGCGAATACATCGGGATCTACCTCGCCTTTGGTGATGATATATTGGTGAGCCCGGGCCGCTTCCAGCTCCGCTTCCAGGCGCGCTCTGTCCTCTGCATCCTCAATGGTCTGAAAAATCCGCTGAGCGACCTTGTCGCTCTCAAAAGCAAGGATACATTTGCCTGAAGCGCCCAAATGCAGCGGCAGAATCCGTCCATTCTCGATGGAGAACTGGATCAGGCTGTTGCTTTTGACATTCTGGATGCACACGGCATTATTGCCGGTCCGCACGAACAGCACCGACGTTTCCTGCACCTTCTCCGTCAGCTCCTCCATAATCGGCAGAGCCAGGGGCAGCAGGTCCCGCTGAAACTGCAGGTTGAGGCTTCTTGCCAGATCCAGAATCCGCAGCCCCAACGCGATCCGGCTTCTCCCCCTTCTCTCCACGATGCCGTTCTGCTCCAGCGTCTGGAGAAACCGGTACGTGCTGCTCTCCGGTATCGAGACCTTCTCGGCAATCTCGCTGACCGTAAGCGTATCGCCGGCTTCCGCCAAGGCGAACAGAATATCCAGCGCGCGGCTGAGCGTTTGTGTTCCGTTCATTTTCTGCACCTTCCAACGACTCCTCTATTGTCCATTGCAATCATATCTCGCGAATTTGAAAAAAAGACCTCCCGCATCCGGAGGCCGCTATAAAAGTCCGTTAAACCGGACAGGTACGATCTGAACCAATTACATAATCATAATAACCTGAACGAGATTTGTATACACCTGACGGGATTTCTGATTAAAAAATTGGGATACTTGACACCAAGCTTGCCGAGTGATATTTTTCATATATGTACCGAACGTTTCAAAATAATAAGCGGGATCAATCCCCATCCAATCGAAGGAGGGGTGTTTGATTTGCATACACATAGGAGGAATTCATATGGCTACAGGACGGCCGCGCACCTTCGATAATACCGAGGCACTGGAGCGTGCGCTTCAGGTGTTTTGGGAAAAAGGTTATGAAGGCGCCTCCCTTTCCGATTTGACCGAAGCGATGAAGATTAACCGGTCAAGTCTCTATGCCACTTTTGGCAGCAAGGAACAACTATTCAACCAGGCGCTTGACCTTTATTTTGAAGGTCCACCGAAGCTGACAAGCGCAGCTTTTAACGAGCCGACAGCCCGCGCCGTTGTTGACAAACTCTTGAATGTTACTGCCGATTCGGTGACAAATCCTTCTACTCCGAAGGGTTGTTTGACCATTCGTGGAGCCATCGCTTGCGGAGAAGACGCGGACGTGATTCGTCAAGAGCTTACATCGCGCCGGGTGGGGACGGAAATGGCTTTGCGCCATCGGTTTGAACAAGCGAAGTCCGTCGGTGACCTGCCAGCTGGCTCTAATCCGGCGGCGCTTGCCCGTTATATCATGACCGTCACCGAAGGCATGTCCATTCGGGCTGCAGATGGCTCAACCCGTGACGAATTACAGGATGTGATTGATCTTGCCATGCAAGCTTGGCCATCGTAAGACGCCCCCCTTTTTCCTCGCTTATATCTACAACGCGACATTCATCATCGGAACATGCCCCTATCGAACAATCGATAGGGCTTCATGTCCCCTTGATGAATGTTTTTTATTTTTTCACTTTTTTTATTTTTCCTATTGACAACCTAATCAAATCAAGTTTATATTTAGCACATAGTTTTGAACCAATCGTTTCAAAACAAAAACTTAGGAGGTTTTTATAATGACAACAACAAATTCGTTATCCGGAAAAGTGGCACTGGTAACCGGAGGGTCCCGAGGCATTGGGGCCGCCATCGTAAAACGGCTTGCAAACGACGGCGCGACGGTAGCTTTCACCTACGCAAGCGCACAGCAAAAAGCGGAAGAATTGGTAAAAGAAATTGAAGCATCCGGCGGGCGCGCACTGGCACTTCGCGCTGACAGCGGAGACGCTGACGCTGTGAAAGGCGCGGTTGCCGAAACGGAAAAAGCTTTCGGCGGCATTCACATTCTGGTTAACAATGCCGGACTCGCAAACCTGAAGCCCTATGATCAATTCGCTATCGAAGAATTCGACCGCATGGTTGCCGTCAACGTCCGCGCCGTGTTCGCGGCGGTACAGGCAGCAGCGCCTCAAATGGGCGAAGGCGGACGCATCGTCAATATCGGCAGCATCAACGCCGACTTCAATCCGTTCCCGGACAACAGCCTCTATGTAATGTCGAAGGCTGCTGTCGCCGGACTTACCCGCGGCCTTGCCCGTGACCTTGCTCCGCTCGGCATTACCGTCAATAACGTGCAGCCCGGACCGACCGACACCGATATGAATCCGGCCGACGGTCCTTACGCCCCGGTTGTCTCGGGCATGATTCCGGTCGGCCGTTACGGTACGGGAGCAGAAATCGCCGACATGGTAGCGTATCTTGCCACTCCGGGAGCCGCTTTTGTGACCGGTGCAACCATTAATGTGGACGGCGGAACTACAGTCTAATTCTTGGTCCAAAATTGAAACCAAAACCCAAATTTGAGAGGAGAATTTATATGTCTATTGGAATTATTGGCGCAGGTGAAATCGGGCAAGCCTTTGCCAAACATGTCGTGAAAGCAGGTTATGAGGTGCTCCTGAGCAACAGCCGCGGACCGGAATCGCTTGCTCCGCTCGTCGCCAAACTCGGGGGCAAGAGCAAAGCGGTTACTGTTAAAGAAGCTGCAGCAGCTGATATCGTGTTTATTGCCCTGCCATGGAAACATCTAAAAGAAGCAGTTTCCGATTTGCCTGAATGGAACGGACGCATCGTGATCGACGCCATGAACCCGATTATTACTCCCGAATTCATCGTGGCTGATCTTGGTGGTAAAACGTCGAGCGAGGTGGTTTCGGAGCTCGTTCCCGGCGCAAGGGTGGTCAAAGGATTCAATACGCTAACTCCCGCTGTTCTGGGCTCCGATCCGCAAATTGTTGGCCGCCGCGTCATCTTCATATCCGGCGATGATGCCGCAGCAAAGGCGGAAGTTGCCCGCATAAACGACAAAATCGGATTCGCCACCGTTGATCTTGGCGGTCTTGCCGAAGGCGGCAAATTGCATCAGTTCCCGGGAGGCCCCTTCCCTACACTTAATCTGATCAAATTGCCATAAGTCTCGTCAGCTGCAGGGGTCCGGGGACAACTGGCTATCCAGCGCCGCCGGTGACCAGAGCGTTCCTTGGACGCCCGTACCGCTGACGTTTGCAGGCTAAAAAATGAGCGATGGAGCGTGATAGATATGGTTTATTATGAATCCCCTCAAGTGGAGATTTCCTGGAATGAAGCGCAGCAGATCATTGAGCTGACATGGAAGGCTTTCGCCCAAGACGCACAGTTTCGTACCGCTATGGATAAGGTAGTGGAATTGGCCGGAAAAATGAATGGCAGCAAAGTGCTGTATGACAACCGCAAGATGTCGGTCATTAGCCAAGAGGATCAAGCCTGGGTTTCCCAAAATTGGGTGAAGCGGGCATCGGACATCCAATACTGCGCCGTTGTAGAGCCGGAGAAAGTCGTCGCCAAATCAAGCTTAAACCGGATTGTCGGCACCATCGACGAGTTTCCGTATGAGTTGAAATCTTTTCAGCTTAGGGAAGATGCGGTTAACTGGCTTACTGAAATGAGGCATAAAGTCAGATGAGAGCTTATATCTATTCTGCCATTATCGCGTTCGGACTGTTCAGCATCGTCAACACTGAATTTGGCGTCATCGGCACGTTTATACAAATTACAGAAAAATACCAAATCAGCGCTTCGCAGACGGGTATGCTGGTAAGCCTGTTTGCGCTCTCGATTGCGATATTTGGCCCGTTCATGACGCTGCTGTTCTCAGGGTTTAACAAAAAACGGATCATGGCGTCCGTGCTTGGCCTTTTTGCCATCGCCAATCTTCTGTCGGCAGCCGCTCCAAACTTTTCCGTTCTGCTGATCGTCCGCATCCTGCCCGCTTTTCTTCATCCGGTCTATTTCTCGCTGGCTTTCGTAGCTGCGGCTAGTTTTTTCCCGAGCGGACAAAAAAGTAAAGCGACAGCCTACGTTTTTACCGGAGGTACGGTCGGAATGGTTCTTGGTGTCCCGTTCACCTCTTTTATCGCGGATCAATTTTCGCTTGAAGCCTCCTTTTTGTTCTCGGCCGCGCTGAATCTGATCGCGTTAATCGGTCTGCTCATCTGGGTTCCAAGCATGCCGGTAACCGCCAAATTATCTTATAGGCAGCAGCTCGGAGTACTGGCAAAACCCCAGCTATGGCTGAACATTGCCACCGTCTGCTTGACCATTTCCGCGATGTTTGCCGTATTCAGCTATTTTGCGGAATATCTCGGACAAATTACAAAGATGAGCGGGAAATTAATAAGCACCATGCTGATTCTGTTTGGGGCAAGCGGTGTTCTGGGAAATTTGGAGGCAGGGCGATTGCTTAGCAAACACGTTGTCAAAACGACCCTTCTGTATCCTGCTGTATTGGCCGTCACGTATCTGATCGTATTCTGGGGCGGAAGTTACTTCATTCCAATGATGATCATCGTGGTTGTATGGGGATTCATTCATACCGGGGGTTTTATTATCAATCAGAACTGGTTGGCCTCCGAAGCATCTGAAGCGCCTGAGTTCGCCAACAGCCTGTTCGTCTCTTTCTCGAATTTGGGCATTGCGATCGGCACCGCTTCAGGAGGCCAGTTCTTATTGCATATGGGCACACACCAGATCATCTGGGGCGGTTTAATGTTTCTGGCGCTTGCGGTCACCCTGATGCTTGCCAAAATAAAATGGTATGGCATCCGCAGCATTTAAGGGAGCTGGTCGTTTGTTAAGTGAATAAAATCGCGATGCTTAGGAAGCGATTTTATTCACCCGCTTTAATTCTACATTCAGTTTTTTTGATTTTGACAAAATGATCGTTATTACAAATCCCGATACAAAAGAAATCAAGATGGCAACTAAAAAGTTCAGCACACTGCCAGCTTGAATACTGACAAACCCTATCAGTCCAGCTGGTCCGGGGGCTGCGTTTAAAATGTGATTGAATGCTACAAAGGCGCATCCAAAAGCTGAACCGATCATAGCGGCATAAAACGGATATTTCATTTTCAGGTTAACGCCAAACATCGCGGGTTCCGTAATGCCAAGCAGGGCGGAAATTCCGGAAGAAACCGCAATGCTTTTCATTTTTTTGTCTTTTGTCAGCAGCATGGCCGCAAATGTCGCGCCTCCCTGGGCAACATTATTGCATGAAACAAGTGCCAGTAAAAACGAACCGCCAGCAGCAATTAACTGAATGTCAATCGGAAGAAGACTATGGTGCATACCCGTTAATGTCAAAGGAGATAAAATCAACCCAAAAACGGCTCCACCAAAGAAACCAAGTGTATCATACAGCCAAACCATTCCATCAGCCAAAAGATTCCCGGCGGATCTCATTATTCCGCCAACTACAGTGAACGTAAGAATGCTTGTGATAAATACCGTTAACAACGGAGTTAATAAGTTATCAAGAAAAGACGGAACGATTTTACGTAAATTTTTCTCGATTCGCGCTAGGATAAATGAAGCAGCTAAAACAGGAAACACGGTTCCTTGGTAGCCCACTTTTTCAATTTCAAATCCAAAAACATTCCATACCGGCACTTTATTATTCAAAATAGCTTGCCCGTATCCATATGCATTTAAAAGATCCGGGTGCACCATGATCATTCCCATGACAGCTCCTAAATAAGGGTTTCCTCCGAACATTTTTGTTGCGGAGAATCCTATTAATATCGGCAGGAACACAAACGCTGCATTAGCAAACACATTGATCATGTTCGCAAGATCGGTTATGTTCGGGTACACATCAACTAAAGACCTGTCTTTGAAAAATAATCCGCTGGAGGTTAAAACGTTGTTGATACCCATCAATAAACCGGCGGCTACCAGTGCCGGAATAATCGGGACAAATACGTCGGACAACAATTTCACCAGCCTTTGGACCACATTCATTTTATTGTCGGCTTCTTTTTTAACGTCCTCTTTACTAGATTCTTTAATACCTGCTAATTCAACAAAAGCGTGGTACACTTCATTGACCGTACCAGCACCGATAATAATCTGATATTGTCCTCCATTGCTGAAGTGGCCTTTAACCATATCAATATTTGATAATTCATCTGTTTTGACAGTGGATTCGTCTTTTAACACCAACCGAAGGCGGGTCGCGCAATGCGCAGCACTGATAATGTTCTCCGATCCGCCAACGGCAGCTAGAATTTGCTGTGAAGCTCGTTCGAATTTGTGGTTAGTCATTATTCTGATCCCTCTTTCAGATGATTTCATATATAATGGCTTCATACGGACGCAATGTAACGTTTTTTAAATCGCTGCTCGAGTGGCTGTAGTTGCTAATTAAAATGTTTACGGCTGAATGACTTTCGGGAGAGTAAGAAAAAGTGGCTTCCGGTTCGTAAAAATTGCATACAATAATCAGTTTTTTGTTTTCGAGTATCCGTTCGTAAGCATAAATATTGGGTTCCGAATCAAGAAGACGATAGGTCCCATAAATAAGTGTGTTGTTTTGTTTACGAATCTTAATTAATTTTTGATAATGATAAAAAACAGAATCCGAATCATATAAAGCGCTTTCTACATTAACAGAAGGATAATTGGGATTAAGCTTCATCCATGGTTTTCCTGAAGAAAATCCTGCATTTGCTGCATTCGACCATTGCATTGGGGTTCTGGCATTGTCTCTTGCTTTCATATAGAGCGATTCCATGATGTCTTCTTCGCTAAAACCGGCTGCTTTTCGTTCTTTATAAATATTTTGAGTTTCAATATCCATATAATCTTCTATGGACTCAAAAGCAGCATTTGTCATGCCGATTTCTTCTCCCTGGTAGATATAGGGGGTTCCTTTCATTCCATGTAATAAAGTGGCCAACATTTTGGCAGACTCCACCCTATATTCACGGTCATTCCCCCATCTCGATACAATGCGGGGCAGGTCGTGATTGTTCCAAAATAAGCTGTTCCAACCCTCTTCGTTTAAAGCATATTGCCACTTGCTTAACACATGCTTTAGTTCATTGAGCTCTAGCTTTTTCAAATCCCATCTTTGTTTGCCCGGAATTTTATCTAGCTGAATATGTTCAAACTGAAAGATCATGCTCAATTCCTTGCGTTTGGGGTCAGAGTACAGTTTCCCGTCTTCAGTTGTCGCGCCCCACGTTTCTCCAACCGTTAACAAATCTTTGGTTCCAAACGTTTTTTGATTCATTTCCTGCAAATAATCATGAAGTCTAGGCCCGTTTTCTTTTATTTGTTTATCGGGATCTTTTCCGATCAAATCAATCACATCCATACGGAAGCCGCCGATTCCCTTGTTAATCCAAAAGTTCATCATATCCCAGATGCTGCTGCGCATTTTTTTGTTTTCCCAGTCCAAGTCGGGCTGTTCTTTGCTGTAGAAATGCAAATAGTATTGGTTGGTTGTTTCATCAAATTGCCACGCTGAGCCACCGAAATTCGATTTCAGTTCGTTGGGTTCTTTGCCGTTAACCGGATCGCGCCAGATATAATAATCTCTGTACGGATTGTCTTTTGATTTTTTTGCTTCTATAAACCACGGATGCTGGTCTGAGGTATGGTTGACAACAAGATCCATAATAATTTTAATGCCGCGCTTGCTGCTTTCTAATAACAATTTATTCATATCTTCCATGGTTCCAAATTCCGATGAGATGGAGTAATAATCACTAATATCGTAGCCATTGTCTACGTTGGGGGAATCATAAACGGGACTTAGCCAAATGACGTCGGCGCCTAATAATTTTACATAGTCTAACTTTTGAATGATGCCTTGTAAATCGCCAACCCCATCACCATTACTGTCGTAGAAGCTACGGGGATATATTTGATAAATCACACTTTTGTGCCACCATTTTTTTTGAATCTCTTTCATTTTTGCTCTCCTTTTTGTCAATTGGAAACGTCTTCAGTATAATGAATGTTAGCAGTTCTTTCTTGCACATTTTCAAAATTTATAACACTATTCTCACTTTTTAAGGAGAAAATAAGAATGAAATCATCTTTAAAAGAAAATTCTATTCACGGCACTCCGTCTTTTCCGTTGCATATATACAGCAAGATACGTAAAACCGATTATTATGTAGGGTATCACTGGCATGAAGAATTAGAATTTATTTATGTTGAAGAAGGAGAAATGGAGGTGACGCTCAATTCAGAAATCATTCATGTTTCCAGAGGAGAATTTGTTTTTATCAATTCTGGAGACTTGCATCAAGTTACCTCAAGCGGTCCATCCATTCATCATGCTATTGTTTTTCATCCCCAGTTATTGAATTTTGAATATCCAGACATATGCCAGCAATCGATTATCAAGCCGATTACCTCGGGAGCCTTGCAATTTCCTTGTGCCATACATTTAGATAAGGAATCAAAAGAGGAGTTATCAGGAAAGTTACGAAATATCATTGCCATAAAAAAGGGGGAAAACAAGCTATCATCCTTGCGTATTAAAGTGATTCTCCTTCAAGTCATCGATCTTTTATATGAAAGAAAACTCTTCCTGGAAAATCGACTTCATACAAAAGTCAAACAAGAAAAAATCAAAAAAGTGATCCTATATATTGAGGAACATTACAATGATAAAATTTTTCTTGAGGACTTAGCTTCGCTTGTAGGAATGAATAAAAATTATTTCTCAAAATACTTTCAAATAGCTGTAGGGAAAAATCCAGTTACGTATATTAATGAATACCGGTGTGAAAAAGCAGCGAAACTGCTAAAAAATAGCGAGTTAAAAGTTTTAGAGATTTCCTTGATGGTGGGTTTTGAAAACTTCAGCTATTTTATTCGTAAATTTAGAGAGTACAAGCACTATTCTCCGTCGCAATATAGAAAAATGGTTTATGATAATTAACAAAAAGAAGCAGGTGTTAACGCACAATGCGTGATGACCTGCTTCCAGTCCGAATTCATGCTATGCCTGGTTTGCCTTGACATGTATTCGCAAAAGGCCTATGAAAAAGCCGCTTTATCTTTTAAACCTCTATCCCCGATTGGAGCGATACCCTCTGCCGTTCTTATACTCTTCCTGCCAACCGGGGGCGGCGGTTCCCGGTACTTTGCCGCTTAGCAGCCGGTCGGCGCCCGAGATCATCCAATCCTCTACCTTTCCCCGCAGCTCCAGTAGAATGTCTTGATATGCCGGATCGCCGGCCAGGTTCCGCTCCTCCAGCGGATCATTCGCAAGGTCATACAGCTCTTCAGGGACATTCGGCTTGTAGTATTGCTCCCTCACTTCATGGCCGGAAGGGCTGAGGTGAATGTCGAGCGGCAAATACACGGCAGGCCCGTCCTCGAAATTGCGGATATATTTGTACCGGTCCGTGCGGACGCCCCGCATCGGATGATAATCGTCATGCCACGTCAGTTCGGCGAAGAAATGGTCGCGTGTCGAGGGCCCGTCCGCATTCTCCAGCAGACTGTAAAAGCTGAATCCATCGATGTCCTTCGGTGGCGCCGCTCCCGCAAACTCCAGCAGAGTCGGCATCAGATCAATGTTGCAGAGCAAATGGCCGTTGACCTGCCTTGCCCCCAGCGTCCCCGGGCACCGCATAATGAGCGCGGTCTCCAGCCCCGCATCCATCAGGGTGCCCTTGGCCCGGGGGAAGGCGATGCCGTGATCGGTCGTATAGATCACCAGCGTCTCTTCCGCGAGCCCCAATGCGTCCAGCCGGGACAGGATGCGGTCGATGCCATGATCGAGCGTCTTCACCGAGCCGTGCAGCAGGGCAAAATCTTCCCGCACCCGCTCCGTATCCGGCAGATACGGCGGCGGAACGATTTTCTCCGCCGGATCGGCCACCGGCGCGTATTCGTCGAAATCGCGGTGGGTTTCAAAGAAACCGACCGAAGCAAAAAACGGCCGTTCCTGCTGCCCGGACGCTTTGTCCTCCAGGAAAGAGACGACCCGCTCTGCGACGTCAGCCGCCCGGTCGCCCGGCACCGGGAGGACTGTTTCATATCCCAGCTTATATGTAGATGAAGTGCGGTCGCCTCCGGCCTCGCCGATCGTTTCATGGCTGAAGCCGATCAGCGCCGTCTCGTATCCGGCTTCGCTAAGGCTCATCGGCAGTGTTGTAACCTCCGGATCTATCGAGAAGCCGAGATGGCTTAGCCCGATCATGCCGTGACTTTGCGGATACAGGCCGGTAAGGATGCTCCCCCGGCTCGGGCTGCACTGCGGCGCCGGGCAGAAATAATTGCTGAAGCGCACCCCTTCCTCTGCCAAAGCGTCAATCGCCGGCGTTTCAACCGATTGTCCATAGCAGCCTAAATACCGGCCGGTGTCGTGCGAGATCATCAGCAAAATATTTTTACGCTTCATTTATCATATCCTCCTTTTGTATTCGGTCAGAGTAATTTTCCTATGTCATTGGACCGCATTATTGCTTCACCGCTCCCGACGTCAGGCCCGCAATAATCCGGCGCTGAAACAGCAGCACGAGCAGCACCACCGGAACCGTCACGGTCACGGTCGCCGCCGAAATTTCTCCCCACGGAAACGTAAACTCCCCCTGGAACATGGCAATGCCGACAGGCACCGTCATCATCGACTGCTTCGTATTGATCGTCAGCGCGAACAGGAACTCATGCCACGCGTCCACGAACACGATAATCGCCGTCGTGAACAGCCCAGGCGACACGAGCGGCAGCAATACCCGGCTAAAAATGCCCAGCAGAGAAGCGCCGTCCACCTTGGCCGCCTCCTCCAGCTCAGTCGGAATCTGTTTGAAAAATGTGGTCATATACCAGATCGCAATCGGCAGAGCGTAGGTGGTGTAGGGGATGACCAGCCCCGCGTACGTATTGCGCAAACCTGTGGATTGCATAAACAGAAACAGCGGCGACAATGTGGCGATTTGCGGCAGCATGGATACGGCGAGCAGAATCCCGAGAAAAAATGTTTTTCCCAAAAAATGAAGTCTTGCTACCGCATACGACGCAAAGGCCGCAATACTGATCGAAACAAACATCGTCAGCACGCCGACCACGAAGCTGTTAAGCAGATATCTGCCGAACGGATGATTCGTAAAGACGGAAATGTAGTTCTCCAGCGTATATGCCGGGACCTTAATACTGAAAGCGTACTCTCCATATAAATACAGGGGGGCTTTTAATGAAGCAAGCAGCACCCACAGAAACGGAAAAATGATAATCCCTATAAACACGATAATAGCGATATAAAACAGCAGTCCTGCCTTTTGTCTCATGCTCTTCCTCCTTACCCGGCGCGCCGGCCGACAACATCGGACCCCAGCCATTTGACATACGCCATGCTGATCAGCAGCACACAGACAAAGACGATGACGGAAAGCGCCGAGCCTTTGCCGAAATCCAGTTCACTGAACATCGTTTTGTACGCGTAAATGGAGACCGATTCCGTTGAATTGGCGGGACCACCGCCGGTAAGGACGTAGATCAGATCGAACACGCGGAAGGCATCCAGCGTACGGAACATCAGCGCAACGAAAAAAGCGGGCTTCAGCAGCGGCACGGTGACATGCACAAACTGCTTCCATCTTCCGCCCCCATCTACCCATGCAGCTTCATATAGGGAGGAAGGAATGTTCTGAAGACCGGCTAGTAGCAATAAAGCTACGAAAGGAGCCGTCTTCCACACATCCGCCATAATGACCGAGCCCATCACCCGTGAGCCTGAAGACAACAGCGTTCCCATATCCGAAATCAGCCCGGCTTCGTACAGCAGCTTCGCGACAATGCCGTTCTGCCCGTCGTACAGATAATGCCAGATCATGGCCGAAACGGCAGTCGGTGTAGCCCACGGAATGAGCACCGCCGCACGAACCAGCCCCCGCCCCCTAAAGGAGCGATTCAGCAGCAGCGCAATCAGGAGGCCAAACAGCATTTCCAGCGCTACGGCAAACACGGTAAACAAGAGGGTATTGCTCAGCGACTCCCACAGCCGCCCGCCCGACATCAATTCTTTATAGTGCGATAATCCGACAAAATTGGGAGCCTGAAACGTATCCAGCAGGGCACTGGTTAGCCCGATGACCTCATCCGGGCGGTCCAAAGACCCGCCGGCCTTGAGTCCCGCCAGTTCCTTTCGAATCTCTTGAAGCTCCGCCTTCAAACGCTCAGCCTTCGCATTGTCCACCGGGATGAACCGCAGCTCCTGCGGAATCGGCGAAAATGCATCCAACAGCTCGTTCACCTTGCCCAGCCTCTTGCGAAATGCCGGGTCCTCTTCAAGCCCTTGGCTGACTTCCTCCAATTTACTCTGGACGGCGGACAGTGCGGACGGCGCACCTCCCCCGGCATTTCCGGCTTCCCGCTTCACTGCCCGGAGCAGGCCGGGAAACCGATCGGCATACTGCTCGATATTCACCGAATACGAATAGTGGATGGCATTGCGGGTTGGATCGTTCAGCCGGAGATCGAACATGCTGATCCAGAAAGAACGGAGCAGCGGCCAAAGCGCAACGGCAGCGATAATCAGCACAGCGGGAAGAATCATGGCGTATGCCGCTCTTCCTTCTCTCCATTTGCTTTTGTTCTTAAGCGGCATGGTATGACACCTCCTTACTCTTGTTGCGCTACGCCCAAAAACGAGTGAGGAGCCGTAAATACGGCTCTTCACCCGCCTGTCTTGGCGTACCGCTTATCGATTATTGAGAAACAACAGCCTTGATTTGCGTTTCTAAGTTGGTCAGAGCTTGCTCGGCAGTCTGCTGACCGGCGATGGCTTTGGAGACTTCCACTTGAATCAGCCCCGAGATTTTTGCGTATTGCGGCGTAATGGTCCGCGGAACCGCGCTGCCAAGACCGTTCACGAAATCGTGATTGGCAAAGAGCGGGCTGGCCTTCTGCACTTCCGGATCATCGAACAGCTTCAGGTAGGTCGGCGTTTGTGTATTGTTGATGGCTACGATTTTTTCCCCTTCCTCGCTGATCAGGAATTTCAGGAACTCCCACGCTTCCTTCGGATGCTCGGAATATTTGCTGATGGCACCCAGCCAGCCGCCCAGCGCAGCTGCGGAACGGGCATCACCGGCAGGAAGCGGCGCAATGCCTACTTTACCAACAATTTTGGAGACCTTCGGATCATTGGCCTGCGCGTACAAGGCCGGCCAATGGCGGGCAAATACGGCGTCGCCTTCGATGAACGCGGTCAAGGTTTCTTTTTCCGTGAAAGTATTCAGGTTGGAAGGAACCGCCTTCGAGGTTTGGATATCGATCAGCTTCTTGAGTCCCTTCAAAGCCTCAGGGCTGTTAACGACAACATTGCCCTGATCGTCAATGATTTTGCCGCCATAAGCGTTCACCAGCTCGGTAAAGCCGACAGCCAGCCCTTCATACTGCTTGCCTTGCGTCACAAATCCGTACTTGGTTCCGCCCTGGCCCTTCAGCTGCTCCGCCTGCTTCAGAAGCTCGTCCCAGGTTGTCGGAACCTTCTTCACCAGATCGGTGCGATAATAGAGCAGACCCGCATTGTTGTATCGCGGGAACGCCCACTGCTGGCCGTTGTAATAGCCCGCTTCAATACCGCCCTTCAAGTATTCGCTCGTGTTAATGCCGTCCTGCTCGATATAGCGGTCCAGCGGCAGCAGGAATCCGGCTTGGGCGAATTCGGCCGGCCACGTCACATCCAGATTCAGCACATCAATCTCGGAGGATTGGCCGCTCAGAATCGTCAGAAGCTGGTCATGCATTTGTGAGGAATCATTCGGGAACTCGCGGACCTCGACGTCGATGTCCGGATGCTTCGCTTCGAAGGCCGCCACCAGCTTCTTGGTGCCGTCGGTCTGGTCCGCGCCTTGGCTGAAGACGATTTTCACTTTTTCACCCGCTGCCGGTGCGGCGGAAGCTGCCGCCGAAGGCGCTGCGGAAGGCGCTGCGCTGGATTCTCCGCTTGCGCTGCCTGAGCCGGAAGTGTTGTTGCCGGAATTGCCGCAGCCCGCGAGCAGTACCCCGGTCAGAATCAGTGCCACACTTAATTTCCCTGCTTTTGTTCTCATTGTTTAACTCCTCCTTATGGAATTTAATGAATAGGTTACAATTATTACAAAATAGAAAAGCTTTTCAGCTTGGCCTATAGATTACTCCGTATCCGTCTCTTTACTACACAGCAGCCGCATCTACTTGATAACGGCCTGCTGCGTACAGTCGATCACGGAATTTCGTTCGATAATTTGGTGAGGCACACAGGTTCGCAGTTCCTCGATTGGCTCCCCATTGATCACTTTCAGAAGCTTGTCCACCGCCGAAAAACCGATCTCATACAGCGGCTGGGCTACCGTTGTCAGCCGGGGAAAGCTCATTCCCGCCATCCGGGTGTCGTCAAAGCCGATAACCGAGATATCGTCCGGGACCCGGATCTGATTCTCATGTAAGTACGATATGGCGGCCAAAGCCCGCTCGTCGCTGGATGCAAATACAGCCGTCATTTCCGGAAATTTGCCATGCAGACGTTTCATCGCCTCGTAGCTGTCCTCAAAATGATATTTCCCGAATTCCACGCAGACCGCCTCGTCAGATTCGATCTGATAATCCCTCAATGCCCGAAGAAATCCCTGAATCCGCGGATAGCCGGAGATGGGATCGTTAGGAGGACCGCTGATCATGCCGATTCGGGTATGCCCCCTGCCAATCAGATACACCGTCGCATCGTAGGCGGCCTGCTCATCGTCGACCTTGACGGATGGAATTTCAAATTCCGGACTATGGGTAGCCGCCAGCACCACCGGAAAATCAAGCGTCTCAAACATCTCATAACTATCGCGGGGAAGCGGCTCGCTTGTCCAAATGACGCCGTCAATCTGCTTCTCATACAGTACCTTCAGGATGGAATTTCTCCGCCCGGCGCTTGCGTCCGTGTTGCAAATAATCAGATTGTAGTCCGACTGGTGGGCCGCATCCTCCATGCCTCTAAGTACAGCGGGATAAAAAAGATTGGAGATATCCGGAATCAAAACTCCTAAAGTCCCGGTCCGCTTATGTATAAGTCCCCTCGCAAGCGCGTTGGGCGAATAGTGCAGCTCGCGGATGGCTTCCAGAACCCTCTGGCGTTTCCTGGGAACGACCAATTCGGGATTGTTCATTACTCTCGATACCGTGCTTATGGATACGCCGGAGAGCCGGGCCACATCTTTGATCGTCGCTTTCATCTCAATCACCTTTCACAGAGCGCCTTGCCAAACTGAAAAGCTTTTCAGTTTCTCGTAATGAAATTTCATCCACTCCCTTCATTTAGATAGAAAAAGGCCCACTTCACTCGTAATCGAGTTCGGCAGGCCGTTGGTTTGTCCAGTGGGCTCTTCGTTATGAAATTGAAAGTTTCATTGGAGAAACTATATCATGATAAATCCAATGGGTCAAGTATGAATTATTATTTTATATCGGGGAATCTCAGAAGGGAAAACATCGCGATTAGGGGTCAGAAGATCAAGAAAAAAGCCTAAACCAGCCGGCTCAGGCTCTTCGTCCGTTATTGCAGCGCGTAGACGCTCATGGCTCATCATCTTAATTAGCCAGTACTTCCTCCGTAATCCGTCTGATGTCGACAGGGGAAATCGTCTCTTCGTTTACAAGATCGGGCAGGATGTATTTAAGAAAATAACCGACACAGTGCAGCGGGATGTCCTTGATCTTCGTCAGGGCGCTGCGGTACATCGTGATAAATTCCTTCTCCGTATTGCCCTTTTGCAGCTCGGCGAACGCCTCGTACACCTGGTCCAGCTTGTCGGCGACTTCAAGAATGCGCCCTTCCACCGATTGATCCTTGCCTTCGCGAAGCTGATTATAGAAGATGCTTTTGAATTCGGACGGGATGTTTTCTTCGATAAAATGGTGCACCATCCCCTCCTCGACCTGCTGGATCAGCGCCCGAAGCTGCGGGGAGGAATGCTTGACCGGCGTTTTGATGTCGCCAATAAAGATTTCGCCGTAATCATGGCTACTCGTAATCTCGTAAAGCTTCTTCCAGTCGATCTTCACGCCGTGCTGCTCTTCGATATCTGCCAGCGTCTTGGCGTACTGCACCACTTTCCAGGAGTGGGCCGCTACACTGTGTTCCTCGAATTTGAACTTCCCCGGACAGCGGATAATCCGTTCAAGTCCGCCCAGAGACCGGAAATATGCATGGATTCCCATCGGTTCAGCCACCCTTTTTAGTGTCATGAAGTCTTGATTCTACTATAAGTAACTTATGTTAAGGGCATATTAACTAGAGATTGAACCGGGGAGGGAAATCCTGCCTTACTGCAATTCAGGGGATAAAACAAACCGCTTGATCCCGTCCTTCAAACCGTCCTCGTCATTGCTGAGCGTAACCTTGTCGGCTATTTGTTTGACTTCGTCCGGCGCGTTCCCCATCGCAATCCCCAGCCCCGCGTACAGGATCATGTCAATGTCGTTGTAATTGTCGCCGATCGCCATCAGTTCCTGGTTGGAGATGTGAAACACCTCTTCCAGCTCGCGGATCGCATATGATTTGGACACCATTTCGTCCATGATTTCCAGATAAGTATCTTTGGATTTGTACAGGCTGATGCCCGGGACCACGGTTTGCAGGGTTCGCGTAAGCCGGTTAATCTCCTCCGGATGTCCCATACATAATATTTTGTGAATCTCGGGATCTTCGTCAACATACGCGGACAACTCGCGCTCGGCCGGATCGACCTTGATAATCTCCTGCTCCTGAATGACCCACGGGTCGAAGCGGTCGGCAACAATCCACTGGTCGTGGCTGTAAAGACTGATGCTGATGTCCGGAAAGCCCGTACTAGCGATATGGAGGATAGCCTTCACGCTGTTATTGTTCAGTCCAATGCTGTGAAGCGTTTCCCTGCCACCGCCATCGCTTCCGCCAAGAACGAGAGCCCCGCTGTAACATATGACGGGCGCATTGATTTCAAGCTCCTGCTGCAGCGACAGAATGCCGCTCGGCATCCGGGCCGAAACGAGGACAAACGGAATCTCGCGTTCCTTAACCTCCTGAATAACGGTTTTGGTGCTCGGCGTAATCTGGTGCCGCGAATTCAGCAGAGTACCGTCAATATCGCTAAAAATCGCTTTGATCATAGCGCATCGCTCCTTGACAATTTTTGGCTTACTCTTCCCCGGCCGTCCGGATCAGTTCAATCCCGCTTTCGCGCAGGACAGGCAGCAGGTGCTCCGGCGGGCTTTCGTCGGTAATCAATAGGTCGATATCGGAGAACTCCATGCCCCTGAATGAAGCGGTCAGATTGAACTTTTGGCTGTCCGTCAGCACAAATACTTTTCCGGCCCGCCCAGCTACAAGCTTTTTGACCAGTGCGTCTTCCCGGTTCGCAAAATAAATGCCGTCCTCCATAATCGCTGCCGCCCCCAGAAAGACCTTGTCAAAGTAAATTTCGCTGAGCTGCTCCGCTTGGGATTCGTTATAAAAAAACCGATTTTCGTAGTTAAACTTTCCGCCGAGCAGATGAAGCTCCACGTCCGTATTGCCCGCAAGAACCTCCGCGTTGTCGAGCGAGTGGGTATATACCGTAATCTTTTCCCGAATCTCCGCGCACAGCTCCCGGACCGTCGTGGAGACATCCATAAAGATGACCTCCCCTTTGCCAATGTAGGCGTTGGCCGTCCGGGCGATTTCAAGCTTCTGTGCGGAAGCGGCGGCCGCGCGCTCCTTGTAGGCTTTAATTTCTTCCTTAAAAAATGGCAAAGCAATTCCGCCATGCGTCCTTATGGCAGCGCCTTCCTCCACCAGCTTTATAATGTCCCTTCTCGCCGTATCTCTGGAGATGTCCAGCAGCTCGCATATGTCCGCATTCGATAGCTGGGTATGGGTCTTTAGTTGATCCAAAATTTTGAGCAGCCTTTCCTCCTGGTAAATGGAAAACTCCTCCCTTCTCATCCTCATTATAAGCATTATTAAGCAATTTGTTAAGTGTTTTTAAGTATTTATTTTAACAAAAAAAGCAGCCTGTCCGGATCGCCGGAACAGACCGCTTAAGAAGGGGAGCAGAAAAACCTGTATCATACCGGAACGACTTGCACATATTCCGCAATCAAGCCGTCCGGATGTTTGGCAAGCATAATCCAGCTTCCGGGGGTCCGCTTGGGTTCCGTCAAACAGACTGCTCCATGCTGCTGCAAATAAACGGCCGCTTCCTGGATGGAATCAACCAAAATAGTTGCACTTGCAGACTCATATAGCCGTCTGGACTCCGCATCTCCTGCAATAATGACAGTACGGGCAATCATCGCCAGTTCCAAATTCAATTCCTCATAAAATACGCGAGCTTTGCATTTTTCCTGATACAAATCTTCATAGAAGCGAATGGTTTGATCCAGGGCATCTCTTTCAACAAATACTCGAATTAATGTATCCAACACCTTCATGAACAGCACCGCTTTCTTATATTTTAGGTATTTGCTAAGCTTTAAAGTTGACGCGCCTGACGGTAGACATTTTGCAGCCACTTCTCTCTTCGCTGGATACTGCTGCCCTTCATTCCCGCAAACATCATTCTCTTCACAGAACGAATGCCGCAAAACTTCAGGATGGAAGTCTTGATGACTTTCCATTCGGTGCTTCCTCTTAAAAGCCTCACAAACCAGGAAGGGGAGTCGATCGTATAGATCACCCATGCAGATTTTCCCGCCAGTAATCCCTTAGGCATCAATCCTTCATAGATATAGGCAAAGCCGGATACGAACACTCTGTCAAAAAAACCTTTTAAGATCGCAGGCGTACCGTACCACCAGACAGGGTACACAAAGATAAAATGATCTGCCTGTTTCACAAGATTACGATAACGTTCCGTTTCCGGATCATTCTTTAAATCCCTTCTCTTGGAGGTCTCGCCGAACTTCAGAACGGGATTAAATTGTTCTTGATACAAATCAATAACAGTGAATGCATGGCCTTTCTCTTTCAGTCCTTGCTTTACTTTTTCCAGGGTGGCATGATTGAAGCTTGCCGGATTGGGGTGCGCATAGATGATCAGTACGTTCATTTAAAACTCTCCTTCGATTCAGAAAATAAATGACACATCATTTAATAGGGTAAAAAGAAACGTCTGCGCCGTCCTTTTAGGGACGGTACCGTTTCTCGTAGATTCTTCCGGCATAATGTCCGCGATTAAGGTTCGTATCCGCGCCGTTTGAGCGTGTCCGCCAAAGACTGCCCCTTTAAAAAACGAAACAACAAAGAATTAATGGTCTCAAGCTCCTCCTCGGAATAGAGCTGCATGAACTGTTCGTATAGTCCCTGCTCGATGCCTTCGACTAATTTGGCTTTCTCCAATCCCTGAGTTGTGAGTTGAAGGATTACATACCGCGAATCTTTCGGATCGACTACTTTTTCAACAAGACCGTCCGCACACATTCGTTCCAGAAGCCGTGAAGGACTGCCAGACTCACAGATCAATAAATGCCCAAGATCTTTCAGAGAAAGGGTCTTCCATTCATCCAATATTCTAAGAACTTCTGCTTGCGATGCGGTTAACCCGATTTCCTTCAGTAAGTTATTGAGCAGCCTGTTTCCCTGCCGCTGAACGGCCAGAATTTCGTAGCGAAAGGTTTCTGCTTTGGAATACTTATTTCTATCCATCTAAAAATCACCTTTGATTCATTTGTTATAGAAGTAGATGATACATCATTTGATCCTATTATAGATGATGCATCATCTATAATCAAGGAAAAATTTGAAAGCGACCTGCCCGAATGCACCGGAACAGATCGCCTTACAAGAGGAACGGCTTATGCGGAAAATAAAGCTTTATTTTCCGGCCAGCTTGAAGCCGTATTTGACAAACACCTCTCCGGCTTCCTTCGTAAACAGGTAATCGTAGAAGACTTTCGCTTGTTCCGGATGTGCGCTTTCCGCTAGAACGGCGGCCGGATAGCTAATCGGATCGTGGGTGGACGGATCAACCTTCATGGCGACTTTCACCTTCGGTTCCCCAGCTGCGTCGCTGCCGTACACCAAGCCCGCTTCCACATTGCCGGACGATACGTAGGTCAGAACCTGTCGGACATCCTTGGCAAAGACGATTTTGGGCAGCAGCGTATCCCAGAGGCCCGCATGTTGCAGAAATTGCTTCGCGTACATGCCCGCCGGAACCGATTCGGGCTGACCGACCGCAATCTTCGCGAATCCGGAACCGGTTAAATCTTCGGCCTTAACGTCTGCAGCCGCCGAATCTGCGGGAACGATCAGCACCAGATCATTGGTGAGCAGGGTTCCGGTCAGAGCGGAATTCGTCAGCTGCTTGTCCGCAAGTGCGTTCATTTGTTTGGCACCCGCCGAAATGAACACGTCTGCCGGAGCGCCCTGCTCGATCTGCTGCTGAAGCGATCCCGAAGACGCCAGGTTCAGGCGCACGGCAACACCCGGATGCGCGGCATGAAATTTCGGGACCAGTTCGTTTAAAGCATCTTTAAGGCTTGCGGCCGCCGATACCAGCAGCTCCGTCTGTCCGGCTGACGACCCGGCTGCCGGGCTTGAGGTGGCGGAATCACCGCCGGGCGCTGTATTCCGGGCGCAGCCGGCAATCACGGGCAGACACAGGGACAACAGTAACACATAAACGATCCAACGATGCTTACACTTGATGGCCATCCTGTTTCATCCTTCCAAGGTCAAAATAACTTTGGTCCAAATAACTTTGATCAAGTATACAACGAAAAGGAAGCTTGCCGGAAGAGACAAAAAAATGGACGGAACTGCGTTCTTCCCCGTATGGACGAAAAAGGGAGGGCCGCTCACCGGTCCTCCCTTTTTGTTGGGCAATAACAAATGGCCAGGCTTTAAGCCCGCCTATAAAGCTGCATTCTCCCTGGCCAGGCTGTAGATGCCTTGCGCGGGATTCCCCTTGCAGATCGATACGAGCCGGGAAATCCCGGCCGCCTCGAAGAGGCTCCCGAGGCTTGTCCGAAGAACCGAAGCATTGAAGACCCCGCCGGACAAATAGATGGGAAGCTCTTCGCCGAGCCGCCCCAGCGCGGCGGATGCCAGCCGGAACAGATGCCCCGCCGCCTCTTCCATAATCCGGCGTGCGGTTGGGTCGCCCCGCTCGGCCAGTTCATTAACCGCCGGAACGAGCAAGGCGAGATCCTTGTCGGTGATTGCGCCCGAGTAGAAACCGGCCAGAAGCCGGCTTTCCTCTTTCCAATCCAGCACGGACATAGCCGCCTGCTCCAAAGCCGTCCCAGCCGAAATGCCGGCCCGTGCTTTAAGCACTTCCTTGACCGCTTCCAGACCGATCCAGTAGCCACTGCCCTCGTCTCCCAGATGGTGTCCCCAGCCGCCCAGACGGGCCGAGCTTCCCGCCGCATTCCTGCCGTAAGCCACCGTGCCGCCGCCGCTGATGACGACGATCCCCGGCTTCCCGCCCGTTACGGCCCGCCAGTTGCCCAAGTAGTCGGGCACCACTAGCAGCCCGGCCAGGGCAAAGCTCCGGCCGCTCATCCCGCGCTCAATCGTCTCGGGAATAATGGATACGTCTCCGTGGTAGCCGCTCAGGCTGAAGCATACGGAGACCGGCTCGGCCAGCTTCATCCCGTTCAGTTCCTCGCACACCCCCGCCGCGATGTGGTAGTAGCTGTCCAGACCGCCCGGCCGGGCATAATGGATAACCGGATCTGTCTTCCAGTTCCGGATTAACCCGGCGTTCCCGTTGAACAGATCAATCGAGGTCTTCGTCTGTCCTCCGTCAACGCATACAATTAGCATCGCCATCACTTCCTACACCGTGATTGTGCAAAATTCCCGTATAGCCTTTGGTAATAGCTACCGTATCGGTTATTGCCGTTCCGACAACAACGAAGTAAGCGCCGGCTTCAACCGCCGCAAGCGCCTGCTCCGGCGAAGAGACATGCCCTTCGCAAATCGTCCGTATCCCAGCATCCGCCAGCGCCTTAACCAGCTCGATATCCGGCGTCTGGCGGTTCTTGCTGATATCCGTATAACCCGAGAGCGTGGTCCCTACATAATCGGCCCCGAGCTCCCAGGCTCTGACGCCTTCTTCAAATGTGGAAATATCCGCCATAACCGGCGTATTCAGCTCTTCTTTGATCTCTCGGATCAGTTCTTTCAGCGCTTCGGTGTCAGGCTGATTCTGGAAGGTCGCTTCCAGCGCAACGATATCCGCTCCGGCTTCGACGATGTCCTTGGCGTGCTCGAACGTCGGTGTAATAAAGAAGCGGTGTCCGTGCTGCAATACTTTATTGATCCCGATTACGGGAACGTTTACATTCTTCTTGATTTCTCTAATATGCTCGGGGCTGTCGGCCCGGATTCCGACCGCCCCCCCGAGCTCCGCGCATTTCGCCAAAGCCGCGATGTGAAGCGAATGATTCAACGGATGGTCAAAATGCGCTTGGCAGGATACCACGAGTCCGTGCTTCATGCTGTTATCCACTGATTTTGCCACTCCTTTTAGTATAAGTTTTTACTGGTGGCCCTTGCCGTTTTCCGGATCGTTCCCTCGGCGGTCTCGCCAAGCTCCTGCATCACATGCGCAAAAATAATATCCAGAATATATAGCTGCGGAATCGTTGACGTAAAGGCGCTGCCTTCCGTCGGCTTCTCCCGCGATGAACTGAGCAATACGACATCGGCATATTTGGTAACCGGCGATTTGATGTGGCTCGTGATGCACACGACGCCTGCCTTACCTTCTTCTTTGGCAATTCGGGCAATGTCCACCATATCTACCGTGCTGCCCGACACCGACAGCAATACGGCGACATCGCTTTCCGTCATCAAAGTCGCTTTAACAGGCCCGAGATGCCCGTCCGTTACCGCTTCAACAGGCAGGCCCGTACGGATAAACCGGTATTTTGCGATTTCCGCCGTAAATCCCGAGGAGCCCACGCCGAAAAACACAATTTGCCTGGCGCGGAGCAGCATATTCACCGCCTCCCGGATTTGCGCTTCTTTCAGAAGGGCGGTCGTTTCATTGATTATATGAAGATTTTTTTGTCTGACCTGTTCGGTAATGCCGTCCCCGATCGAATCTCCCTGCTGCTCTTGGCCGGAGTCCAGCTCCTGGGCAAGGGCCAATTTGAACTCCTGGAATCCCTTGTACCCGATATGCCGGCAGAACCGGAGGACGGAGGTATCCCCAACCCCGGCTTTTTCCGCAAGATCGGTGAGGGAGTCGAAAATAATATTTTTAACTTCGCTGAGAACGACGTCGGCCACCTTCTTCTCGGCCTTGGTCAGTGTCGGATAAACGCTTCGGATAAACGCGATTACATTTCCGGTGGGTATATTTATTTTTTCCATCCCGGCAGTTCCTCCTCATTGCATCTGTTCAGCCTTTAACCGCACCCATCGACAATCCGCTGACCAGATAACGCTGGGCAAAAAAGGTGAACAGAAGCGGCGGCAGTATCGATAATACGGTGGCGGCTGAAATATCTCCCCATTTGATTCCCCAGCTTGTAATGAACATCGTCGAACCGAGGGTAACGGGAGTAGCCTTGTTAAGAGATATAATAACGGCAAACAAATAATCGTTCCATGAAAAAATGAACGCAAGGATGGCCACGGAAGCGATGCCTGGCGCCATCAGCGGAAGGATGATCTTCCACAATATCTGGTACACGTTGCAGCCGTCGATTTTGGCCGATTCCTCAATCTCATAGGGCAGCTCCTGCAAAAAACCTACCATTAAAATCAGCCCAAGCGGAATATTCAGGAAAATATTAATAAGAATCAGTCCGGCTACCGTATCCAGCAGTCCCAAATATTGAAACATTAAATAGTAGGGAATGGCAAATACAATCGGCGGAAACAACCTCAGCGCCATGGAAAGAGTCAGCAGCCTCCCGGAGCTAAAGCCCAGCCGGATGACGGAATAGGCGGACGGCAACGCGATCAAGATGACAAATAGACTGGTAAACACGGACAGCAGGATGCTATTCCTGAAATATCCGGTAAAATCATACCCCGCCGCGAACATCACATTCCGGTAATGCTCCAGCGTCGGAGCGAACGTAAATTTCGGAGGGAAGGAATTGATATCGCCCGTCGTTTTCAAGCTGGTCATCAGTGTGTTGAGCAATGGAAGGAGCAGAAACACGGCGATGACACTGACGGCGATCGTTGTAAGCCACGGCTTTCTTGCTTTCATAAGAGGACGGCCCTCCCTTGCGCTTTATTTGGATAATCTCTTCACGAAGAATGGAATGAGCAGCAGCAGGAACACAGCGACAATGACGGAGGCCGAGGCCGCCTGCCCGATTTGGCCGGATTTGAACGCCGCCTCATAGATGTAAATGCTTGCCGTCTTCGTGACATTGCCCGGTCCGCCATTCGTCAGGACATAAATGACGTCGAACGTGCGGAACGCATCGATCCCCCGCAGAAACGCCGCGATAAAAAAGATCGGAGCAATCACGGGAAGAATGATCTGCACAACGGTTCTCCAGTATGAAGCCCCGTCCACCGAAGCCGCCTCATAAAGTCCCGGATCGACACCTTGCAGCCCGGAGTAAATGATCAGAAACGTGAACGGCACCCACTGGATAATGTCAAGTACGATCATCAATGGCACGACGAGATCGGGATCGAACAGGTTGACTTGGATATGCAGCAGGGATAGAAAATAGGTTGCGACGCCGTTGTTCTCATTCAAAATCAGGCGGAACATAATGCCCATAAGCGAAGGAGCGACCATAATCGGCAGCAGCACCATGCTCAGAAGCGGCCGCTTCCCGGGAAATGACCGGTTAAACAGCAGCGCCAGCAAAAATCCGAGCACCAGTTCAATAACCGTCGTAATCAGAGCGAACTTTAGGGTAAAGCCGATGGAGTGCCAGAAGTCGGCATCCCGCAAAATTTCCAGATAATTGCCGAACCCGGAAAAAGAGGACATTCCCTGGCCCATGGATACATCATGAAGGCTCAAATAAATCGCATATCCCGCAGGGAATACAACCATGACAACCCAGAATAACAGCAGCGGGAAAGACAAAACCCACTTTGCCGCCCTTTCCGAATAGCCCATTTCAACACCTCTTTTTAAAAAATAGGGTAAAGGGGAGCCCCTCCCCTTTACCGGCTGCGGCTTACTTGGACAGCGTCTCGCTTACATCGCTTTGCGCTTTTTCAAGCGCTTTATTGATATCGACCTTTCCTGCCCACGCTCCGCTCAAATCTTCTGCCAGCTTCAGCATGATCGGCTGGGTTTCGGCAATAATCGGTGTGGAATAACCGTACTTGTCCACATGCTCCGCGATCAGCGGCAGCACCGGCTTTTTCTCGCCCAGACCTTTCAGCACTTCGGCAATCGGAGGAATACCGCCGCCATCGGCGTAGATCTGCATGGCATCTTTCGTCGTCAAATAATTCATCCATTTCAGCGCGGCTTCCTTGTTCTTGGCGTATTTGTTCAGTCCCACCCCAAGGGCGTGAACATGCGTCTTGTGCTCGCCCGGAATCGGCGCAACCGCTATTTTACCAGCAATATTCGGAGAACGCTCTGGATCGTTCAACTCGTCATACGCCGCTCCCCATTGAACGGCAAAGGCCGCGTTGCCGGATTGTAGAGCCGCCTGGGTTTCGGGGTACTCCGCAACGGTTGAGTTCGGGGATGTCATTTTGCCGTCATAAATCGTCGAGTAAATACCCATCGCTTTCTTGGCCGCTTCGGAATTCAGCTGCGGCTTGCCGCTCTCATCCAGCCAGGAGCCGCCATTTGACCACAGGAAGTCGTCCCAAATCATGACGTTAAAAATCAGGTTCTTCATTTGCAGCGCGGTGCCGTATTTCGTCGGGGAATCCGGATTGTACTCCTGGCTGAAGAACGCCGCGGCCGCGATAAAGTCATCCCATGTCCAGTCCTTCGGATCTTTGGGCTGAAGGACTTGGCCCAGCACCTTTTGGCTGACTTCGCCATATTTGCTCTTCCAGGTGGAGTCGCTCAGCAACTGATCGATCAAATCCTTCCGGTACAGGAGGAAATGGTTGCTGACGTCCATTGGAATCGCCAGGGTTTCGTTGTTCATTCGCAGGGAATCGACCGAGGATTTCAGATAACCGTCCGTGTTCACCTTGCCGTCCAGAGCGTCCAGACTCGGCGCATGCTGGCCGATAATATAGCTTGCTGTAAAGTACATATCTACTTCATCCGATTTGGAGCTCATCATCGCCGCTTCCTTCTCGTAAGTTCCGTCGCGGCTCAGCAGCACCATCTCGACATTCACGCCGTCGGTCTTGCCCTGCCCGCTGTTATAGGCATCCACCACTTTCTGCATGGCGTCACTCTCCGGTCCCGGCCAGTACACCATGGACACCTTGGACGTTCCCGATGGTCCGCTTCCGCCGGAAGCGCCGCCCGCATCAGCGGAACCGCCCTGGTTCGAGCCGCAGCCCGTTAGAACGACGGTCAAAGACAATGCCAAAGTAACACAACGAGTTAACAAACCTTTCATCCAAATCCCCCCTTGATTAACTTGTTCCTATCATATTCGATTCCAAAATAAAAGTAAACACTTTTTTTATTTATAAAATGGAGGATTACTCTTTTATTTGATTGAATTCCACTCCTTTTTCATGAAGTTAGCATGTTTTCCAAGGATTTACGTGTCAGATATGATCACATTTAGAGAAGGTCCTAAGGCTCTTTCTACGGCAGCAAAAAAAGAGGAACGGATGTCTCCGTCCCCTTTTCTCGCTTTTTTATTCAGGTCAAATTTGCAGTTGGCTTACAATGGCTTACCATGAAGCCGGTACACCCTGGCCTCGAACGGCTTCAGGTTAATCGTCCGGATGCTGCCTCCCGCAGGGGCCTCATAGTTCGAGAGAAGCAGCTCGGCGGTGCTGTAACGAATGCCTTTAGGCAGATGGAACAGCGCCTCGTCCGCGGTCAGGTTGGTGATGATCAGCCATTGGTCATCCTCCAGCGTTCGGGTATACGCATAGATTTGCTTGTTCTTCGGCAGAATCAGATCGTAGACACCGTAGATGGCGACCGGATTGCTCTTGCGAAGCCGGATCATCTCTTTGTAATAATGGTAGACCGAATCGGGATTCGCAAGCTCGCTTTCCACATTGATTTCCTTGCAGTTTGGATTCACCTTCATCCACGGCGTTCCCGTCGTAAATCCGGCCTGCTCCCCGGCGTTCCACTGCATCGGCGTTCGCGAATTGTCCCGCCCCGTTCTCCAGATCACCGGCATCAGATCCTCATGTTCCTTGCCTTCTTCTCTTTCCAGCCGGTACCAGTTCTTCATATGCACATCGTCGTAATCTTCAATCGAAGGAAATTGGACGTTCGTCATGCCGATTTCCTGTCCTTGATAGATGAAGGGAGTTCCCTGCATCAGAAAATACATCGTGGCCAGCGCCTTGGCCGATTGCACCCGCAGCGGTCCGTCATCACAGTAAGTGGACACCGAGCGGGGTCTATCGTGATTCTCCATGAACAGCGCGTTCCAGCCGGTGCCCTCCAGCCCTTTTTGCCACTCGGTCAGCACCTTCTTGAACTTCGGAAGGTCGAAGCCTTGATGCAGGGTTATGTCCCATAGATGCATATGATTGAATTGGAACACCATGTTGAACTTGCCTTTTTCCTTGCTGACCCAAAGATCCGCATCCTCCGCCGTGACCCCGCTCGCTTCGCCGACGGTCATAATGTCGTACTTGTCGAACGTTTCGCGCTTTAGTTCCTCAAGGAAATCATGAATGCCTTCCCGGTTCATATGTCCTTCAAATGCACTCACATAGCGCAAGCCTTCCGGGTTCGGCAGGTCGGGAAATCCGGCCAGCTTCTTGATATGCGAGATCGCGTCGATCCGGAAGCCGTCAATGCCTTTATCCAGCCACCAGTTGACCATTTCGTACAAATCCTGGCGCACATCCGCGTTCTCCCAGTTCAGATCCGGCTGTCTCTTGGAGAACACGTGCATGAAATACTGGTCCGTGACCATGTCATATTCCCAGATGGACCCGCCAAAGATGCTGTCCCAGTTATTCGGCTCCGCGCCGTCTTTCGGATCGGACCATATATAGTAGTCCCGTTTCGGGTTGTCTTTACTTGAGCGGGATTCGATGAACCAGGGATGCTCATCCGAGGTGTGATTGATGACCAGATCCATGATCAGCTTCATCTCCCGGTTGTGAACCTCTTCCAGAAGCTTATCAAAATCCTCCATCGTGCCGAATTCTTCCATAATGTCGTGATAATCGGAAATATCGTAACCGTTATCGTCATTGGGCGACTTGTAGATCGGGCAGATCCAGATCACGTCGATGCCCAAATTTTTCAGGTAATCCAGCTTTGTAATAACCCCTCGTAAATCACCAATTCCATCTCCGTTGCCATCCATAAAGCTGCGGGGGTATATTTGATAGGCCACCGCTTCTTTCCACCAGACTCTTTCCAATTCCGTCAGCTCCTCCAACTAGGTAGGAAAATTTTTTCCTTATTCGGAGTATAAAACAACTCTTTTTTCCTAGTCAAGTGGAATTGGCAGGCGGATTTCGGCATGATATGATATATATCAGGAAAATATTTTCCCGTTCCATCCATATAAATGTTCGGAGTTGTGATGCTCATGAAAGTAACGATTAACGATATCGCCCAAATGGCCGGGGTTTCGATCTCGACCGTCTCCCGGGTTATCAACAACAGCAAACCGGTTAAAGAGGAAGTCCGGATGCGGGTCATGGAAGCCATCAAACGCACCAACTATCGTTCCGGCTCCATCAAAGACGACAGCGCCAGAACTGAATCCCAGCTCATCGGAGTCATTGCGCCGCAGTTCAGCCACACCGTGCTTAACGATATGGTGGCGGGAATCGGGTCGGTTGCCCGGCTGTACGGCTACGAGCTGCTGATCGGGCTGACCGACGGAACGGTTGAAAGCGAGCTGGATCATCTCAAAAGATTCGGGAATATCCAGTCGCAGGGGATCATTTTTGTCGGCTCCATTCTGGAACACAGGCATATTGAAACAATAGAAGCGACGGAAATCCCCTGCGTAGTGATTGGACAAGTCTCCAATACCCCGTCCATCCCTTCCGTCCATGTAGATAACGTCACCGCCTCTTACGAAGCCGTGACCCATCTCATTCAAAAGGGGCACAGCCGCATCGCGATGATCCGCGGAACCGGCGATTCGGGCATCGGAAGCGACCGCTTCAAGGGCTATAAGCAGGCGATGAGCGACGCGGGCCTCCCGGTCAGAGAAGACTGGGTTGCGGAGAGCGAGCTGTCTGTGGATGACGGAATGAACGCCATGCAGAGACTTGCTGAGACTGGCGACATGCCAAGCGCCGTCTTCTGCTCAACGGACTGGATGGCGCTCGGAGCGATAAATTATTTGCTGGATCACGGCATGCGCATCCCCGAGGATGTGGCCGTATTCGGCTTTGACGGCAGCTATTTGTCATCGGTCATCCGCCCCAAGCTCTCGACAGTGGAATATTCCGCATCTGAAATCGGCATGACAGCCACCCGCAATCTCATCAAAATGATCAGAGGCGCCTCGGATATTCCGCAGCACTCGAACGTCACCCATTACCTGGCGATCCGCGAAAGCACGAACTGAGAATTACGGAAATAACTCTGGACATTCCCCAATCGGCAAAACAGCAAGCTTCCGGCGGCACGGATGCTTGCTGTTTTTATGAATTATTGAATCGCAACTTCGTCTTCTTCTAACGCCGCTTTGCTTAATTGCTCCTTCAGATACAAAGGCTTAACAGGAATTTTATGAATTTTGACGCCGGTGTGCCGAAGCGCATCCTGAACGGCCGATTGAATAACGGCGAGAACCGGTATCGACCCGCTTTCACCCGCTCCCTTGACGCCAAGCGGATTGAGCGGGGATGGCGTTTCAATATGATGAATCGTCATTTCCGGAATTTCCGTGGAAGAAGGGACGAGGTAATCCATCAGGCTGCTCGTAAGAAGCTGCCCTTCCCGGTCGTAGACAATTTCTTCATATAGGGCGTTGCCGATTCCGTTCGATATGCCGCCCTGATACTGCCCGGTTACAATCAGCGGATTAAGCAGCTTGCCGCTGTCATGGACCGATAAGTAATGCAAAACCTTGATTTGCAGCGTCTCGGGTTCCACCTCGACGACTGCCATATCGGACATCGATGTAATGGCCGCACCTTCGGGAGCAAAATAATCGGTTGCCTCCAGCATCGGATCGGTTGGAAGATCGTAGGTTTTACCTGGAGCGCCCCCCTTCGCCGCATGGGACAAGGCTCCCAGTGAAATGTGCATACCGGGCTCGTCTTTTTTGCGGACATATCCGCCAGCCAATTCAAGTGCGCTTTCCGGAACATTCAGCTCATGCGCAGCGAGCCGGAGCGCATGCTGCTTGACTTTCTGGGCAGCCTTGTACACCGCGTTGCCCGCAATGGTCGCAATCCTGCTGGCGAATGTACCGGTGCCATACGGAAAGAGGCTTGTGTCGCCTTCCCGGACGATCACCTTCTCAAGCGGGACATCCAGCACTTCAGCCGCAACCTGGGCTAGAGACGTTTCATGTCCCTGCCCCTGGGTAGCGGCGCCTGTAAACACCGTCACTTCGCCCGTATCTTCCACGCGGACGGTCGCCCCTTCATAATTGCCGAAGCCGGTGTTCTCGATACAGACAACCGTGCCGATTCCGACATTTCTGCCCTGCTTCCGGTACTCTTCCTGAAGCTCGCGCCAATGCTCATACTCCCCTTCCGACTTAACGGTTTCCACAAGCTTGGGGAAATTGCCGCTATCGTAAATCTGCGGCTTCCCGTCTCTTGACAAAAGACCGGTGCGGTAAGGAAATTCATCAGCCTGAATCAGATTGCTTCGTTTAATTTCAAGCGGGTCCATATTCAGTTCATGGGCCGCCTCATCCAGCAGCCGGTTCAGAATCATGGCCGCCTGCGGTCTTCCCGCTCCCCGGTATGGCGCGAGCGGCACCGTATTCGTATAGAAGACGTCGATATCGCAGGCATAGTCGGTCACGCGGTACGGGCCGGGGATTAATGAAGATGTAATGATGGGAACGATAACGCCCCAGGGCACGTATGCGCCCGTGCTCGCCAGGCCTTTATCGATTACCGCCACAATCTTGCCTTCCCGGGTCACTCCGAGCGTAGCCTCATGAATCTGTTCGCGCTCATGAATGCAGCTCATCATATGCTCCATCCGGTCTTCGATCCAGCTTACCGGCGCGCCCACCTGAAGCGACGCCCAGGGAACAAGCATGTCCTCCACGTAGAACGGAGCTTTGGCGCCAAAAGCGCCTCCGACATCCGGGGCAATGACCCGAACTTGATGTTCCGAGATCCGGAACGTTTCCGACAGAATTTTGCGCATTTCATGCTGACTCTGAGTCGCGGCATACACTTCCAGCATAGGTTCGGGTTGGTGATGGCTCCACTTCGCGAGCAGTCCGCGCGTCTCAATCGGCAGACAGCTCACCCGGCCGATTTCAAACCGGTGGCTGACGACGACATCGGCCTCCTTCATTCTCTCATGGGCGTTGCCGATCGACTGACTGATGCTCATCGCCACATTGGATTCCAAATGCCTGTGAGCCAGCGGCGCTCCGGGACGAGCGGCGTCTTCCAGAAAGGAAACGGCAGGGAGCTTCTCATATTTGATTTTGATCAGATCGACTGCGTCTTCGGCTATATATCTGGAGGTTGCGATTACCATGGCAACCGGCTCGCCTACATGGTGAACGGTTCTGTCAAGCGGCCGCTGGGTAACGGATATCAGGTTGGGATTGGGAAACACAACAGGCAAGCAGGGAAGCTCCGCCGCCTCATCGGGGCCGAATACCGCTACCACGCCCGGCAGTTTTCTCGCCTGCTCCAGGTCAATTTCCGTAATATTGGCATGTGCGTGCGTGCTGCGCAGAAAAGCCGCGCTCAGTGCTCCGTCCATGTGAATATCGGCGACATATCGTCCCTGTCCCCTGATCAATCGGGGATCAATTTTCCGTTTCATGGGCTGACCTATATACTTCATACCTTCACCTCCACAGTCTATAGACCGAATAGCTCTTCCATCATCCGGTCGGACCAGCGCTCCGCCGTTCCGTCCTTGGCTTCATTTGTTTCAACGCCTTGCGAATGTGTTCGGGGCGAAGGGGGAGAGAGGTTATCGGAATGGCGTATTCCTGCAGCGCGTTCACGATGGCATTGGCAATCGCGGGAGCTACGGCTACCGTTCCGCCTTCTCCCGCGCCTTTGACTCCGAGCGGATTGAGCGGTGAAGGATAGTTCTCCAAAATCTCGGCACGAACCTCCGGAACTTCCATCGAGGTTGGAATCAGATAATCCATGAAGCTGCCGGACACAAGCTGTCCGATTTCGTCATACTTCAGTTCCTCGTAAATGGCGCCTCCCAGTCCCTGGGCCATTCCGCCAATGAGCTGGCCTTCCACGAGCATCGGATTGATCGCCTTTCCGAGATCATAGGCAATATAGTAGTTCAATATATGCAGCGCCCCCGTGCCGGGATCAAGCTCCACCTCGGCCGCATGGCAGCCGTAAGGGTAAGTCATATGTTCAATATGAAACGTATATTTCTCACACAGCGTAATGCCGCGATCCGAGCAAATTTGCAGTAATTCATCCAGCGGCATGGCGACCTGCTCCGCTTCGGCATACACCACGCTCCCATGCTTGAGGGCGAGCATGTCCACCGGCACCGCAAGCTGCCCGGCCGCAACCTCTAGCAGCTTCTCCTTCAGCAATCCGGCGGCATGCCACGCGGCCGAACCGCCGACAACAGCTCCGCGGGTCGCGAATGAACCGTTACCCTTCTCCACAAGATCGGTATCGCCATGAACGACACTGACATATTCGTAAGGAATGCCAAGCTGATCGCTGCAAATTTGCGCCAGCGTCGTTGTAATCCCCTGACCGACTTCCGTCAGTCCGGTCTTGCAAATCACCCGGCCATCCGGTCGCATCTCCACCTCGGCAAATTCCCATGGGCCAAAGCCCGACTTTTCCACAAAGGAAGCAAAGCCTAGACCAATAAAGCGCCCTTCCTCCCTGGCCCTGGCCTGCTTCCCGGCAAACTGTTCCCAGCCCATGAACTTCCGGGCGTAGTCAAGCGTTTCGGCATAGTTTCCGCTGTCATATTCAATCACCTGGCCGAGAGCAGACAGCCCGTTGCTGTAAGGCATCTGTTCAGGACGAATGTAATTTCGTTCCCTGACAACGGTAGGGTCCAGCTTCAAATGTGCAGCGACCATATCAATCACCCGCTCGCGGACAAACGTCCCCTCGAACCGTCCCGGCCCCCGGTACGTTCCGACCGGCGTCTTGTTGGTCAATACCAGATGCGTTACGATTTCAATGTCGCTGAAATCGTATGGCCCGGGGAACATAGCCTGGGTCAGAGACGGCACGGTCGTACCATGCGTGCGGATATACCCGCCCTGATCAAAGAAGATTTCATCCCGCAGCGCATAAATCCGTCCGTCGCCGTCAAAGCCGACCGTTACCTGATGCTTCTGTTCTCTGGAGTGGTTCGTCGCTTTGAAGTGCTCCAGGCGGTCCTCGATCCATCTGACCGGACGCTTCAGCCGCATGGCGGCGAACGGAATTAAATAGTCTTCCGGATAGAACTCGCCCCGAGGCCCGAATCCGCCGCCGCAATCCGTTTCGATTAACCGGATTTCTTCTATATTCTTATTGAGGAGACGGGCCATCAGTTGATGATTGAAATGGACAACCTTTGCAGCGCCGTATACCGTCAGCCGCTCGTCCTCGTCGCACAACGCAAGAAGCCCCCTCGTTTCCATCGGAATACCGGAATGGCGCTGTACGTATAGTTCCTCTTTCAGCACATGCTCGCATGTCTTCAGCCGCTCTGCCGCGTCCCCTTTCTTGCCATGGATCAGGTACATTTCATTCGTACCCGCATCCGGATGAAGGAGCGGCGCCCCCGGCTCTAGCGATTGAACCGCATCCGTAACCGGAGGCAGCACATCATATTCAATCTTGATGAAATCCGCAGCGTCCTCGGCCATATAGCGATTCTTCGCGACAATCAGAGCCACCGGGTCGCCGACGTATCGGACGCGGTCTTTCGCGAGCGGATATTGCAGAGCCTTTTCGAGTATCGGGTCCGGAGACAGCCGCATCGGGATCGGGCGCAGGTCGCCTGGCAGGTCGGACGCCGTCAGAATCAGGAGAACTCCGTCCAAACGCCGGGCTTCTTCTACGTCGATAGAACGAATGATCGCATGCGCATGCGGAGATCGGATGATCACGGCTTCGCATTGATCCGGAAATCGCAGATCTCCGACATATTGTCCTCTTCCCGTTAAGAGATTGTAATCCTCCAGCCGTTTCAGACTTGCGCCAATCGACATGTCACTCCGCCCTTTCCCTCATTTCTTTGGCCGCGTATTCCACCGCATCGACAATTCCCTGGTATCCTGTGCAGCGGCACAAGTTGCCGGAGATCGCTTCGCGGATTTCTTCACGGCTAGGGTGCGGATTGTGCTCAAGCAGGTGACAAGCTGTCATCAGCATACCCGGCGTGCAAAATCCGCATTGCAGTCCGTGCTTCTCCCAGAATCCCTTCTGCAGCGGATGAAGCTCCCCGTCCTCGCTTTCCAGGCCTTCAACCGTCACTAAGTTCGCCTGATCCGCCTGAACGCCAAATACGAGACAGGAACGGACGGGTCGGCCATCTATCATAATTGTACAGGCTCCGCATACGCCGTGCTCACAGCCCACATGCGTTCCCGTCAGCCTTAGTTCGTCACGCAGGACATCGGACAACAGCATGCGAGGCTCCACATCGACCGTATATTCCTTATGGTTGACCTTCAACGTTATCGTCTTCAACCGGCTCGATTCCGCGGTTTTTTCCGTCATGGACGCTCATCCTCCCTTTCTTCCTGTCAGGCCTGTTTCGCCCGGTCCGCAGCTTTCTTTAACACACGGCGGCTTAGCGCCACGCACAAATCCTTGCGGTACTCCGCGCTGGCGTGAATGTCTTTCTCCGGGTCGACCAGATCCACGATCTGCGCGCATTTCTCCGCGAATATTTCTTCACTCGGGGCCTCGCCGATCAATTCGTCGGTGACATCCTCCAGCTTGACCGGAATGCCGTCCACTCCGCCGATACAGAGCGCAGCGCTCTCGATAAGGCCTTCCTCATCCAGCGTAACGGAAGCCGCGGCGATAATGATCGCGAAGTCGCCGCTCCGCAAAGTAAACTCTTCGATCGAATGGCCTGTCCGTTCCGCGATTACAGGAAAATGCACGGATTTGACAATTTCATTCGGTTCAATCGTCGTCGTCATATAGGTAAGAAACAGTTCTTCCGGAGTCAGCTCCCGTTCATCGCTGCTCGATACGACGGTGACCTTCCCGCCCAGCGCTGTCAGCATAACCGGAAGCTCAGCCGTAGGGTCTGCATGAACGATGCTGCCGCCAATCGTTCCGCGGGAACGAATCTGCGAATGCCCGATCAGCTTGATGCCTTCCGCAAGCATCGGACAGCTATTCTGAATCTCGGGGGAGTGCTCCACCATGTAATGACGGGTCAACCCTCCGATCACAATCTCGCTTTCGCCGACTTCAATTCCGGTCATTCCCTGAACCCCGTTAATATCAATCAGAACCGGCGGCCTGGCCAGCCGCATATTCATCATCGGAATCAGGCTTTGGCCTCCCGCCAGAACTTTGGCGTCATAGCCGAACTCGTCCAGAAGCGACAGGGCTTCATCCAATGTTTCCGGTTTATAATAATCGAACGCCGCAGGTTTCATTCTGATAGGCTCCTCCCTTCCCTACACTTCCTTCGCAAGCTTATTGAAGAAGTCTTTCACAATCAACTTGCCGATCCCGGACAGAATGCGCTGGCCCACTCCTGCAATCAGACCGCCCACCTGGGCCGTTCCGTCATATTTGATAATCGTTACCGAATCGCTCTCGGCCTGAAGCTCAACGCGGGCGTCGCCTTCAATGAATCCGGCCGGACTGTTCGCCTTCATAACAAGGCGGTAATTCTCCGGCTCATCCTTGTCGAGAATTTTAATCTCCGCTTCATAACTGCCGCGCACCGCCGCAATTCCGATCGTAATATCGGCCTTGTACGTATCCGGCTCCGTCTCAGTAATCGAATTGCAGCCCGGTGTGGCCTTTTTCAGAACATCCGGATCGTTAAGAGCTTTCCACACCGCTTCTTTACCGGCCTTTACCTTTACTTGACCCTGAACCTCCATAGTATCCTCCAATTCCGCTGCCCAAGATTTGTTGATTAAACGGCTGCTTGTCCTATTAAACGCTTAATGGTTTCAGTTCCGCGATTACTTCGGCTACCGGCACGACATCCGCATATTTCTGCTGCATATCGAAAAGATTGATCGCATGGGAGGCAATGCCGCGGTCAAACACGCATTCCTCTGGCACAATGACTTTAAAATTGTAAGAGAACGCATCAATGACGGAAGCGCGCACACAGCCGCTTGTTGTACAACCTGTCACAATGACTGAATCGACATGGCGCGCCGTCAAATACGACATCAGCGGCGTTCCGAAGAACGCGCTCGGCTTCTTTTTGGAGATGACGATTTCGCCGTATTGCGGTTCAAGCTCCTTGACCACTTGCGCTCCCTTTGCGCCTTCAAGAAGCTCGGGGTGATCGAAAATGTTGCCCTTAATGGCAATCCGGTCATTCGGAGCGGACTTGCTCCCTTCAATAATGGTGAAGAACACTGGAATCCCGGCTTGCCTTGAAGCCGCCAGCAATTCCTTGATGCGTGCAATCGCTGCCCAACTGCTCTCGCCGCAGCTTGTCGGATATTTCTGAATGGATGCCTCGATACTCTCCGGCGAATCGCCTGTGAATCCGTATTGCACATCCACAATGACCAGGGCCGGACGGCTGCCGATCCCCATCGTGTGGCCAAGACCGGCCTGCGCATATACCCTCTTGTCGCGTTCATCCAGATAGTTGTCCCAGATTCTTGCCATGAGCAATCCCTCCTTATCCGTAGGTAATAACCCGGTCATGATCGACGGTCAGACGCACCAACACGTTCGGTTCCGCAAGCTCGATCTGCTTGCCGCTTAGTTCCTTCTCCGTCATACCCCGCGCGCCGCAGGATATTCGGGAGAGATAAATAACCCCCCCGCCTCCGACAATCGCATCATAGGATTCGCGGACTTTCGTCACGCCGTCTCCCACTCCGATTACGCTGTCCAGGATGTCGTCGCGCAGAAGCTGTACGGCGCTCCCCGCAAGAAACATGGAGACGAAATGCCCTTCCTGAATGGCGGTTTTGGCGATAAGAAACGCGCGGTCGGCCTGAGTTGGCGCTTCAGGTCCATGAGTAAGATGAATTAAAATTTTGGCCATGCCATTTCCCTCCTTGTCGGTTTCAATGATGATCAACCTTTTGCCGGAACCAGCTTCCAGACGATCTGCTCGGTCTCGGCCTTCTCCATAACTTCATAGACTTCCTTATGTGAACGGTAGCGGGCATCGGGAATTTTGCGCCGCAGCACGGTCGTTTCTACCACCGAATCGAACGGGAACGGATCGACGGCAACGCTGCCGTCCCCCTGCCCCTGAACCGTAATCATTTCGCCTTCAGACCCAAGCGTCCGGCGAACCGGACCAATGGTCCACTGCTCCTTCGTGTCCGGCGTAAGCATGGATACATACTGGGACAAACGATCCATTACCTGCACAAGCTCATAGTTCATCCACAGGTTATCTTCAAACAGGCTTCTTTGCTCCGCCCGGTTCCATAGGGCCATCTTCAGATCGACCCATTCCTTCTGCTGTTTGATCGTATTCTCGTTAATAAACGGAGCCAGTTCGCCTGGAATTTTGAATGTAAACGACGGATCATACCCGAACCGGTTGGTGTACAGACCGATCCAGTGCATGCCTACAAGCAGTCCGGCATACAGGTCCTCATCCCTGACTTGCTCATATCCCTTGCCGTAAAACTCGACATGCTGCAACAGATTGACGCTTAGAAAAGGAACGGGTTGTCCCGTTTCCGAATTGAACAGCACCTTCGTATCCGATTCAACCCAGCCGATATCATGCTTCTCTACGGCCAGACACATCGACTCAAAATGATCCGGACGCCGGAAACTCTCATTTCCCCAGCGGCGCGCAACCTGTCCGGCCTGAACGGAGTGATCGTATTGATTGACAATGTGCAGATGCCCATCATATTTTGTAATGAACATAAATGACTCTCCCTTTCAGCGGTTAATCGGCAAATATAAACGATGGATCAATGTCGAGCGGCTTCTCTCGCGTATAAAGGCGCTTGTACGTGTCCGTGATGTCCGGGAGCTTGGTACAAATACTGAAAATATGAGGGGCCAGATCCTTCTTGAAAGGCTCCCGGGTCAGGAATCTTTCGAGGGTTACCTGAAGATTCTGGATCATCTTCACCTCATCCTTGCGTCTGGCCTGAACCTGCTTCAGCGTTTCAAGCGACAGATCGCCGGTACGGAACCCTTTATAAATAACATCCGCCGCAATAATTGCAGTCCCCATCGCTAGTGTGCTGCCAACCGCTCCCCAGGGAGTGACGCAGTGGGCGGCATCGCCGATCAGCAGGCAGCCGTCTTTGGCCCAATCCTTGACATACCGCATTTTGCATAACAACAGAACAAAGGACTTGAAGTCTTCCATCGGCTCGACATAAGGTTTAAGAATGGGCAGGTCTTCGAGAATCCGGCTTTTGAAGGCTTCGATTCCTTCCTCCTTGATTTTCTGAAACTCGCCCCTTGTGAGCGAAATTCCGCATTGGATGAGTCCGCCCAGCTTGGGCAGGAAGAGATAATTGTAGTTTTTCTGGAAGTAGAAGTGGTATATGTTATAGTCCCATGACTCCGGTTTCTCAAAAGAGAACCACAGCAGGTCATTCACATAATAGTCGAGGTCCAGTTCGAAGCCGGCGAGTTTTTCCATCGTTGAGTTCCGTCCGTCCACAGCTACCGTAACCGCCGCGCGGATATCGAAATCTCCTTCCTCTGCCAGCTCCTCCGCGTTTGTAGAATCCCCTGCTGTTCTCACCGCATGAACGCCGATGATTTTGTCGCCGTCTTTAATCAGGTCTTTCACTTTCGTATTGAACAGCAGCTTAAAATTCGGGTAGCGCCGGGCCTTCTCCAAAAGGGCTGCAAGCATCGTCGGCTGGGTCAGTCTGGCACAGTAGCTTTCCTCGTCAATTAAGGTATCAAAGGAAAGCTGCATGATTTCCTTATGATCATGGAATACAACCACTTCATTGATCTTTACATGGTCTTGGCTTTCGATATAGTCAAGCAGGTTGAGCTGCTTCATCATCTGGACAAAACGCGGCTGGGTAATTTCTCCGCGATATTCCCTGTGAAAGTCTGCATTCTTCTCCAGTACGATCACGTTAATTCCCTGTTTAGCAAGCAACAAGCCGAGCAGCATTCCGGCAGGGCCGGCTCCAACGATGCATACGTCTGTCTTCACTTCGTTCTTGGGCGTCTCCATAGATGCGTCACCTCTCCCTTCCGTACCATCCGTTTAACTTTTTCGAAGTTCTCCTGCCACTTGCAGCGTGCCTGGCGGCTCTATGATGAGTTTAATGGAATCCCAAACATGCTCCTGCATCCGGGAACGGGCCAGCTTCGGGTTCCGGGCCATCAATGCATCCAGAATGCCCTCGTGCTGATGGAAAGTGCTGAAATGCCGGTCCTTATTGCGGCTCCATGCCATGACTTGAATCCAGTTAATCCCCACTCTTAAATGCTGCAGCGTATTTCTTAATGAGAGATTTCCGCTGGCCTCCACGATGAGATCATGGAACTGGTTATTTAGCTCAATCGCTTCATCGGAGCGTTCCGTCTCAAATGTCCGGTGCTGGCGTAGAATCTCCTCCATCTTGCCGAACATAAGCCTACTTCCCCGCTCGGCCGCCATCTCCGCAGCCAGGCCCTCAAGCTCGGCGCGAAGCTCGTAATAATCCTGAATTTCTTTAGTAGAGTATTCTTTGATACGGACGCCGTGATGGGGGACCAATTCAAGCACCTGCTCCTGTACAAGCATTCTCAGCGCTTCCCTGATCGGTGTGCTGCTGACACCAAGCATCTCCTTGAGCTGGCGCTCCCTGATCCATATGCCCGGTTCAAACTGGCCGCTCATTACGTAGTCAAACAATCTTTTATAGACGGCCATGGTTGTTGTTTCTTTAACTAGCCTGTCGGGCTGCTGCGTCATTTGTATTCACTCCTTGCCTGTCCGGGTTCGGTTTCCTGTCCCTAAAAAAACTATATTATATATAATATATATTGTTAAATATCAATTGCTTATGTTCCGATAAAGTTGATGAATGTTAGATATACCGGGACTCCGGCGGTTCAGCCCTTTTCGCCTCCTGCGGTCAAACCATCCACCAGAAAGCGTTGCATGATCATAAACAAGAGCGTGATCGGTATGGCGATCAGTACGCATCCAGCAGCGAACACCGTAAAGTCGTTTGAGAAATTCGTGGTGATCATATCGTACAGCCCGACAGCAAGCGTCTTCGTCTCGGTTGAGCTTAATACCAGTCTCGCGAAAATAAAATCCGTGAATGTGCCTGTAAAACTGAGGAGCGCCATATACACGATCATTGGCGTTGACAGCGGTGCGACGATCCGGAAAAAAACGCCCAGATGATTCGCTCCGTCGATCCGGGCAGCTTCAACCAGCCCTTTAGGAATCGTATCGAAGTAGCTTTTGGCAAACAGGAAGAACACCGGCGAGCCTGCTACATAGACGATGATGACAGCCAGATGCGTGTCCAGCAGGTTCATCATGTTCAGCAAAATGTAAACGGCGATCATGCTCATAAAAGAGGGAAACAGCCCGAGAACCAGCAAGGTGCTCATCAAGGTTTTACGGCCGCCAAAACGGAAGGTGGAGAATATATATCCGGTCAGCAAAATCAGAATCGTCATAAAAATCGTGCTGATTACTGAAATTTTGAGCGAATTCAAATACCAGAGCCCGAAATCATATTTGGCAAACAGTTCCTTGTAGTGAATAAAAGTTGCCTGCCGTGGAATAAGCGACTCACTGAATAGCGAGCCTCCGACGCGCAATGAGGACATGATGACCCATATGGCGGGATAGATGGAGATGACGCCAACGATGATCAGAAAGGAATAAACAGATGTGATGCTGACGATTTTTTTCGGTTTTACACCACCCATTTATTTAACCTCCTCTTCCTTGAACGCTTTCGTGTTGCGTATGCTCCAGACGGCAAAGAACGACAATATAATGAAGATAAAAATTCCAATAACCGAGGCAAAATTGTATTGGCCCTGATCAATGGTCAGTTTATAGATCCAGGTAATCAAAATATCGGTATGGCCGGCGAATCTGAAATCCGAGCTTCCGGGCTTTCCTCCCGTGAGCAGAAAGATCAGGTTGAAATTGTTAATGTTGCCGACGAACTGCATGACGAGCAGCGGCGCCATCGAGAACATAACAGCCGGATACGTAATTAGCCGAAGCTTTTGGAAGCCGCTTGCTCCATCGATATCGGCCGCTTCATACATATCGCTTGGAATGGTGGACAGGATTCCGATAATCATCAGCATCATCACCGGGAAGCTCAGCCAGAAGTTCACGATAACCAGCGTTACTTTCGCAATCGTCGGGTCGGAAAGCCAGGGCACGACGGGAAGTCCCAACATTTTCAAATATTGATTGATCGGACCGAACTGACCGTTAAAAATGTTCTTCAGAATCAAGGTAGAAACAAACGCCGGAATGGCGTAGGGCAGAATGAAAAGAGTCCGCCAGAATGATTTCAAACGCACCTCTTTGCGCTGCACCACAAGAGCAACGGCAAATCCGCCGATAAAACTGGTCAGCGTCGTAAGCAGCGCCCATACAAATGTCCATAGCGCCACAGAATATAAGGTATGGCTCCACGATTTGATCACGAAAATATCCTTAAAGGTCTTGAAGCCCTGCCAATCGATCAAATGTGCGGGCGGCTGATTGTTGATCGTGTAATTCGTAAAAGCCAGCAATATCATGAATATAATAGGCATAATGGTGAAAAACAGAATGCCGAGCATAGGGATGGAGATTGCGATCTGCGGGAACCGGTAATCGGCAACGTATTGCAGGCTTTGCTTGAACGTGTTCGTTGCTCCGCCTTCTTCTCTTACTTTTCCGGTACGGTACGCATCTTTAATGTTCAAAAAATACATCCAAACAAACACAATCAACAAAAATATGGTAATCAGACCCTCGACCAGAAGGAAGATGGAATGATCGCCCATAACTTGCTTGTATATTTTACCTACCTTTTCCAGATGCCTTTCTTTTTCGCCCAGAGTGACAATGCCCCAAATTGCATCCGGAAGCCGGGTAACCGCCGTATAGATTCCCAGACAGGAGAAGATCAGGAGTACAATCCCTTTCCCGTACTGACGGTTGTACAATTGGCCAAGACCCATGAGAAGAACAGACAAGACTGCCGCAACCTTACGATGTTCGACAACCTTGTGAGGCTGATATACCCCTTCCAGCGTCTTGCGGTGCTCGTACATGTAGCCAACTCCTTTAAAATCTGTAATGGATACCCCCGGCAAAATCTTGCCGGGGGGCTTTACTGCTGTCAAGCCTATCGGCAATCCGTGTTAGTTACTGACTTCCGGCAATGGCATCCTTCAAGCCTTGTACAGCTTTATCCATCGTTAATTTGGCATCGGCGCCGTCCCAAATTTGTTCAACTGCCGGTGAAACAATCGTATCGTTATACGCCAAATACTTCATTTCTGGAATATTAGGCATAAACACCGACTGCTTCAATTGGCGAATGAAACCAAGAGTAACCGGATCGTCTTTATACAGCTCTTCATTTTGCAGATTTTTGGCCAGTGGAAGGAACCCCGTCACTTCATTGATTTTCATCTGCATTTCTTCCGACATTAAGAAGTTGGCAAACAGCTTGGCAGCGTTAGGATATTGCGTATACGACCCTACGAAGAATCCGCCTACGCCGGTCAATACAGGCGGAACTTTACCGTCCGGCATTTTGGGCAGCGGCATAGACTCCACTTTAAAAGGGAGTTTTTGGAATCGGCCTGCGTTCCATGCACCATCTATAATTATGCCAATTTTCCCTTGCTCCCAGAGGCTCGTTTTAATATCGCCCGTCGTATCAGCAGCTTTTAGCGGCAAAATTTCTTTCAGAGACTTGAAGTATTCCAGCCCTTTTAATGCACCCTCGTTATTAAGCCCAATGTCGCTTGCGTCTGTACCGTCTTTGCCGAAAATATAACCGCCTTCGGCCGCCATGAATGGAAAAGCATTTCCATAACCGTTAGCTTCCATGAAGAAGCCGTATTTGTTATTCGGAATATCATTAAACGATTTGGCAAACGCGATAATGTCATCCCACGTGTCCAGCTTGGCATCCTTCACCAAATCTTTATTGACAAACATCGCAGGCAAGTAAGCATAGCTTGGGTATCCGTAAAGAATACCGTCCCAAGAGAACGATTTAATTGCTTCGTCAAGCATCATGTTTTTCGTATCTTCTTCAAAGTAATCGTTCGGCAGCACACTTCCCGATTTTACCGCGTCCCCTAATTCAAGGTGACCTAGAACAAAAACGTCGGCGCCTTTACCGGCTGGGCCGTCGGCTTTATATTTATTCATGACGGCGTCGTAACCGACATCTTGAAGCGTTACCGGGATGTTGTATTTTTTCTCGAATTCTTGTACCGCATATTCGGAGAAAGGAGTCTTGGGGTGCCAGAATACAAGCTTGGCGCCGGGCTCGGGGGTAAGCTCGTCCGTTGCCGCTTCCGCTGGAGCGCTGCTGGAATTTGGGGTTTCGGATGGTTGAGCGGAATTCGTGGAGTTTCCGCCGCAAGCGGCCAAAGCAAACATCAGCATGAGAGACAATACTACCAATCCCATTTTCTTCGTCATTCCCGATCACTACTCCTTATTGTTCAATTAAGTTCGAAGCATTTTCTAATTCCTTCGGCAATTTCATCAAGACAATCTTCAGCTTGAGGGTACAGTCCGAGCTTATCCAGAAAACCGTGATTCGTGCCGTTGTACTGGATCAGCCTGGTTTTGACTCCGCATCTTGACAGCTCTCTGGCATAGGCTTCAGCTTCCAATCTTAAATAATCGTATTCGGCTGTCAGGATCAGAGCTTCCGGCAGATCGTTTAGCTGTTCAGCTAATAATGGAGAGATATAGGGTATGGATGCTTCTAAATTTTTCGCGTATACCTGCCTAATGATTTCAAGGTTGTCCTTTATTTCCTGAATACCCGGCATTATATACTCGTGATGTCTGTTAATGATATACTCGTCAATGCTCCAGCTGAAATCGTCCGTGACGGCTTCGGCATTATTGACGACGGGATAAATCAATGCCTGATACTTGATCATTCCCGTCCCCGATTCCTTATCTTTCAGGGCGCAGGCGGCTGCTAGGTTTGCGCCGGCGCTGTCGCCCGCAACCGTAATTTGATTCCTGTTGATGCCAAGTTGTTCGGCACTCCGCCAGGTCCAATTCACCGCATCGAGACAATCGACAAATCCCGCCGGAAAAGGGTGCTCGGGTGCAAGCCTGTAATCCACGGAGATAACAACGGCGTCAGCCTTCTCCGATAAAGCTTTACAAACATTCTCCGCGCCATCCACCGTTCCGCCGATAAATGCCCCTCCATGAAAAAATACAACTACAGGCAGTTTCTCTCCGTTCCCGGGTCTATATATACGGATGGGGATAGTGCCGTTCGTTCCGTTAATGACAAGCTTGGAGGTTACAATTTCCGTATCCGTAATATCCTTGCTGCCCGAGACCTGCATGCCGGATCTCATCCGGAGGGCAATCTTTTCAAATGCCGTAAGATCCGCAGGCTCCGGCTGACCCTCATCGGCCGAATTTTTACTCTGACGCTGCTGCTGTTGTACACTTAACACTCTCGGATCAAGTTCGCCTGCGTTATCCGAATCCGGAATTTTTTTAACGACAAAGTCGTATCCGTCTTTAAATTGCTTGACTGTTTGTTCTTTGACAAGCGACAGCAGTTCCGCATACTCATTCTTCTTTTTTTGGTAATTCAAATTCCTTGCCCATCCCCCTTCTGCACTTGTGAAATTAAGTTTTGAAAAGTTAGTATAGTCGGATTATAAAATGCATTATATATAATGTTAAATATGAATCCCTTATTTCCATATAAACATTATGCATGTTATGTACAATTCCCTGACAAAAAGCTGTGATAAATGTCACTTTATATTACGCAATAACTATTTTATCAGGCTGAATTGTTAATAAACCGTGGACTAAATATTATATATGATATATATTGTTACATAGAATAAGGTTTCGAGGCTGTCGTGAAGGATTTGCAGGTTGTAACTCATATTACTAATATTTCCACATTGTGTTATCAGGGGGGAATTCTTGACCATGAACATCGTGCATCTGGAGACTTTCATCATCGTGTGTAAATACGGTAATTTTACAGAGGCGGCCAAGCATCTTTACGTTCCTCAACCAACCGTAACCAACCGCATCAATCAGTTGGAGGATGAGCTCGGTCAAGAGCTTTTTGCCAGAGGAAAGTCAGGAAAGCGAAATGTTCAGCTTACGCGTGCCGGAGAAAGATTCCTGCCTCATGCCCAATCCGTCATTGATACGCTCAAGATGGCCAAGCAGGAAATTACCCATACCACCTCGTTGTCGATCGGAAGCTCGGTTCCCCTCAGCCACCCTCTCATCTATAATGTCATTCAGGATCTTACCAATCTGAACGAGCATTTAAATATCCATTTGATCTTCCTGGAATCTTCCAGCATTTTGAAAGCACTGGTTGATAATGTAGTGGACGTCGCCTTTACAACCGATTTAATGATGAACACCTGCTATCAGAGCTATCCGCTTGGCTCTGAGGAGTTCAACCTGATCCTCCCCACTGAGCACCCGTTATCGAATCAGCCCTTGCTGGAGAACTTCACATGCATGAAAGAAGAGAATATCATCTTCTATGAACCCTACAAGAACAACATTGCGGATTTAACGGATCTGGATTTTAAAAAGAAGCTTTATTCCAACCAGGTCGAAGTGATCAAAAGCCTGATCCATGAACAGCACGGAGTCTGCTTTCTTCCCCCTATGATTCTTGAGAAGGAAATAAAAAATAACGAAATGGTCAGCATTCCGTTATCGGAGAATATTCAATTGAATAAAATCAACTACTATTTAACCTGCAATAAAGAGAATCTGTTGAAAAAAGGAATTCGTTTGAATCAGGACAACTGGACCTTCGAAGAGGTTGTCTAGCTGTCAAGATATACTTAACGAAAGGTATTATAAAAGACCATGTTTCTACAAAGTAGAAACATGGCCTTTTGTGTGGAAGCTTATAGCGCATGATCTAGAGATGTCTCTCCTTCGTCCATGTCCAATGCATCAGGGCGAGTCTCTTTGCCCAGAAGAAGTACACTGAGAGCACCGATGACAATAAAGCCGCAAAATATAGCAAAGATAATACCGAAGGTTACCTCTGCCGCTACAAGATACCCAAGCAGCAACGGCCCCAAAATCCCTCCTATGCGTCCAATAGCTGAAGCCATTCCAGTACCGGTTGAACGAATTTTAGACTCATATTGCTCCGGGGTATAGGCCCAAATGGTGCCTATTGCTCCTACATTGAAGAAGGAAAGGAGAATTCCACATATCATAAGCATAGCCAGCGAATCCGCATTGCCGAAGAAATAGCCGCAAATGGCTGCCATGATTAAATAGGTTATAATAACGAACTTGCGTCCCACTTTATCAATCAACCAGGCAGCACTTAGCAAGCCAGGTAATTGAGCCAGCGTCATAATAAGAACGTATCCAAAGCTTTTGACCAGAGCAAAGCCTTTCAGAACCATCACTGACGGCAGCCAGAGAAACATGCCATAGTAGGCGAAGAAGACACAGAACCATAAGAGCCAAAGCATTATCGTGGATTTGGCATATTTACTCGACCAGATGGCTTTCATATTTTCTTTAATGGAAGGCTTCTTTTTCCTTGGTTGCCGAAACGATGGTGAATCCGGAATTTCCCGCCTTAAATATACGGTATAGAGGGCTGGTAACGCGCAAATCAGCAAAGCCGATTGCCACCCAAATTTAGGTATTACAAAATAGGATATAACCGCCGCCAGAATCCATCCGGCAACCCAAAAGGTATCTAACAAAACGATCGTTCGACCGGAATGCTTCTCAGGAATACTTTCGGATACTAACGTGCTTGATACGGGAAGCTCTCCTCCTAGTCCCAGACCGATGAAAAAACGGAGAGTAAGAAATGCCGCGAATGTAGTTGTTAACGCGGAGAAGCCACTCGCCAGAGAAAACAATAACACAGTAGCCAATAATATCGGCTTACGTCCAACACGATCGGCAAATATTCCTGCTAACAGAGCGCCGACCATCATTCCTAGAGAGTTGACGCTCCCGATCCATCCTACTTGCTGGGGCAACAAATTCCAATCTTTCATTAGAGCCGCACCAATGAATGCGATAATGCCCACATCCATTGCATCAAAGAGCCAGCCAAGTCCTGCAACGAACAACAGTTTCTTTTTAGCCACCGGTTTGATTATGGTAGTGCCCATGTCATTCCTCCTCGTTGGTTAGGGACCCGATTCGTCTCGGTATACCTTCTTTTTCGCAACGATGAATGGCCATCGTATACTTATTTAAATTTTAAAATATATTATATATAATGTTAAATATCAATTACTTATCTCCAGATAAAGAATCTGAATGTCAACAACAAAAAAACATGTACACGTGGACCATAAGCTTTAAACTTCTGGTCTTGGTACATGTCTAACTTCGTTCAATCGGCTTGATCCGATTCTCCCGCTTGCTCGCTTGCTTCTTCTTGCCGGGAATTTAGCATTAAGCTGATCGTATCCCATACATGCTCGTGCATTCTGGTCTGGGCAAGCTGAGGGTCCCTGTTCACCAGCGCCTCCCAAATCCCGCGGTGCTGGTGGTCGGTAAGTGCATGGCGTTCTTTATTCCGGTTCCATGCCATCACCTGTATCCAGCTAATTCCCGCACGCAAATGATGCAGGGTGCTCTTTAGCGCAAGATTCCCGCCAGCCTCCACCACCAAATCATGAAACCGATTATTTAATTCCATGGCATCCGCGGTATTCCCGCGATGAGCCTGCTCAAGGTTCAGAAGATTCTCCATCTGCTTGAAATGCGAGCTGCTCCCCCGCTCGGCGGCAAGCCGGGCCGCCATTCCCTCCAGTTCGGCGCGAAGCTCATATAAATCCTTCAGCTCTTTCACTGACAGCTCCTTGACCCGAACACCGTGATGGGGAACAGATTCCAGAATACGTTCCTGCACCAGCATGCGCATCGCTTCACGAATCGGCGTGCTGCTTACACCCAGCATCTCCTTTAGCTCGCGTTCCCTGATCCATTCACCCGGCTGAAATCTCCCGCTCAGCACCAGATCATATAACCGTCTGTATACAGCCATGGTTGTCGTTTCTTTAATAAGCTTATTAGCTAAGTCCATAGAGTCTTCCCTCCAGGCGATAAGAACAGCTTTACCCGCCCTTATTCATAAGAGCGGGATCGGCTTCTGCGCGAATATTAGACAATCATTGAAACACTCTGCCTTTATCATAGCAGATTATGGTTTTTTCGTAAAAGCTCGGGATTCATCGGCCAAGTCTATCCTCCGATATAAGACATTTCAATCTTCTGTTTGCCGCTCGCTTCATTCGTATCCCGCCCCCGCTTCGCGCTGTACTGATTGTCCCGGTTATTCCAGACGGACGCTATCTTGCCCGCCAGTACATCGTCCGACAGACCGGACCGCAAAAGTTCCCGGAGGTCGGTTCCTTCAGTGGCAAAGAGACAAGTATACAAGGAGCCGCTCGCTGAAATTCTCGCTCTTGTGCATGTTCCGCAGAAGGCGTCCGAAACCGCCGAAATAATGCCGACTTCCTGCTCCGTTCCTTTATACCGGTAACGGGAAGCCACTTCTCCGAAGTATTGGCCGGGAACAGCCTCAAGCGGCATCACATGACGGTCAATCCTGTCAATGATCTCTTGCTTGGTTACGACCTTGTCAAGATTCCATCCGTTGGTGTTTCCCACGTCCATATATTCGATGAAGCGGATCGTATGTCCAGCGTCCTTGAAATACTTCGCCATCGGAACAATATCCTGATCGTTGGCGCCTTTTTGAACAACCATGTTGATCTTCACTTTCAACCCGGCCCGTGAAGCCGCTTCAATTCCCTGAAGAACCGGTTCGACTCCGACCCCTCTGCCGTTAATATGACCGAATCGCTCGTCCGATAACGAGTCGAGGCTTACCGATACGCGTTTCAGTCCCGCAGCCTGCAAGCTCGCGGCATATTTAGGGAGCAGCACGCCGTTTGTTGTCAGCGCGATGTCCTTAATACCCTGGATGGAAGTAAGCTTGTCCAATAACAGCGGAAGATCGGTTCGCAGCAGCGGTTCGCCTCCAGTGAGACGTATCTTGGTCACACCGAGAGCCGCAAATATATGCGCAAGCTTCGCTATTTCTTCAAAATTGAGCAATTCCTGTTTGGGAAGAAAGGGATAATCCGCGCCGAAAATTTCCTTCGGCATACAATATATACAACGAAAATTGCAACGATCCGTGACGGAAATTCTCAAATCTTTGAGCGGACGTTGAAGTAGGTCATCGATCATAGGTTCCTCCCGAATCTGCATATATAGATAAAGATCATATTGTGATTCTATACTATACAGCAATATGTATAACTTTTAAAATACCAATTGCTTATGGCTAAATAAAAATACTTAATGCTTATCAAGACTTTTCCGACAGACTAAAAGCTCTGTTTTGCAGAGCTTTGTATGTTCCCCATTCATTTCCCCGTCCAATTGCCGAACCTTCCCCCGTCTAAGGTCGAGATTGCAAAACCGTCTCCGGCCCGTTTTGCGGCGTGCGCGAAGACACTAGAATAAAGGCATAGACAACGGATATTACGAAGGGAAGAGATTAATTATGAAAAAGCTTTACCGTTCCGAAAGAGACAAGAAATTCAGCGGCTTGTGCGGGGGCTTGGCCCAGTGGCTGGGCATCGACTCCACGATTATTCGCTTGGTTGCCGTAATCGTCGCTTTGGGCAGCTTCGGGTCGTTCATTCTTTTTTATCTGATCGCCAGCCTGATTATTCCAAGCGAACCGACAGGAAGCTTCATGGACGGACACCACTATTACTAAGCTAGAGACTATGTAAAATGCTGAATACAACAAAAGGAGAGATACCGATGAGTATTTTGGAAAGAATTGCAACGTTGACGAAAGCCGCCATGCACGAAGGGTTGAACCGCCTGGAGAACCCGGTCATTATGACCGGACAATATTTGCGCGATCTGGATGACCGGATCGAGGAAGCCGAGCAGCGAAGCCGCGATTTGCAAGCTGCAGCCAAGCTCCTGGAGCGGCGGCTGAAAGAATACACGATGCTTGCTGAGCTTAGCGAAGGCGACGCCTTGAAGGCGCTGGAGCGAGGCGACGAAGAACAGGCCAAGCTGGCCATTGAGGCGAAGCTGGCGTACAAGGAGAACGAGCGGGAATGCGCCGCCGGGCTGGAAGAGACCCGGCAGGTTCTGGCGGGGCTCGGCTATGAGATTGCCGCCGCCAAGGAAGAGCGCGTCCGGCTGAAAGCCAAAAAAGCCGAGCTTGCCGAACGGGCCGAGCGTCTCCGCCAAGCGCCGGGAAGCCCCGCTTCCGCTCCGGCTCCACGCCGCAATGCCTTCTCCGGCCTGAATACGCATGCCGCCGCGCGGGGGTTCGAGCGGATGGAAGAGAAAATTCAGGAATGGGAAGCCAGACGGGATTTCCCGGTCCACGGTGCTTCTCCGGCGGGTGACGCCAGCAGCAATCCTGCGGATGCCCGGGTAAAAGATCAGGCAGCCGCCGAGCTGGAACGTCTTCGCGGACAGATTCAGAGCAGCGGGAAGTAAGATCATACAGTTATACAAACAGGCACTCTCCTTGCCGAGCGGGGAGAGTGCCTGTTTTTGTTGTAAGATTCTGTAACTAATCAGGTGATTTAGCGTCTACATAGGGAGGGATTTTTTACATGGAGGAATACGCCAATGAATAAGCTCGCAAGTCTGGTCTGTGCTTCAATTCTTACTTTAGCCGTAGTTTCGGAGGATACAACCTTTGCAGCCGGCGGAATTGAGGTTATCGTGAACAACGCGGCCGTTCAGGGAACATCCGCCTATTTGGCTGACGGAACGACGATGGTCCCTTTAAACGTTGTGCAGCACATTCCGGGGATATCGGTAAGCTGGAATAACGAGACCAAGACGGTAACGGTTATGAGCGGCAGTGAGGTGATCAGGTTGACCGCCGGCCAGAAAACGGCCTCTACCGGTTCCGGTACAGTGGCGCTCTCGACGCCGGCGATCCTGCAAAAAGGGCACATCATGGTTCCGCTGCGTTTTATCGCCGAAGTGTCGGGCGCTTACGTAATCTGGAATCCGGGTTCCCGCACGGTGTACGTGTCAAAAGCCGACAGCAGATTGAAAGAACGCCTTACGTCCGGCAATCTGACCGAAGCGCGCAGAGCGGCCCTTCAGCTGCCCTGTGTTAGCATGATTCGGGACCTTGAACCGACCCCGTCTTCTCTCGAAGGCCAGAGCTTTACCTATTATTTTCCGGAGGGTGAATATAGCCGGTTCCTGATCTGGAGCGGGGATGTCGTGTCATACTATGAAGCGGCAAACGCCCCGTACTGAACAGCCGTTTCGTTTACTTTCGAGCAATGCCCCACATCGGCGCCGTTTCTTACGGCTTTATCGTCCCGGACGGAACCGTGACGGAGCTTGGCAGCCAGGACGTCAGCATGAACGGGGAAGTTGTGGATATTCCGGGAGAGGAGTAAACCCGCTCTTTTTTCAGAGCCGGCCTCTGCTATACTTATAGAATAAGAAACTGATGAATCTATCAACAAGGAAAGACAGGAGCTAGCACTATGGATTTTGTCGCAATCGATTTTGAGACGGCAAATGCCGGCCGGGCCAGCGCATGCGCACTGGGACTGGTGGAAGTGAAGGCCGGGAAGATCGTGTCCGAGCAGGAATGGCTGATTAATCCCGAGCGGTCGTTCGACCGCAGAAATATCGCCATCCACGGAATAACGCCCGAAATGGTCGCCGGGCAGCCGACATTCCGCGAGCTGTGGCCCTACATTGAACCGCTTATTCATGGAAAAAATATTGTAGCGCATAACGCATCCTTCGATATGAGCGTACTCCGCTATGGACTGGATCAGTGCTCTCTGCCCTATCCATCCTTTCAATATTGGTGCACTTATTTGCTCGCAAAAAAAATGCTGGCCGGCCTTGGCTCTTACCGTCTCAATATACTTGCCGACTATTTCGGCATCCCGCTGCGGCATCATGACGCGCTGGAGGATGCCCGCACCTCGGCGGTCATCCTGCTGAAGCTATCGGAGCGGGCGGGGTATTCGGGCCTAACGGCGCTGGCGGAAGACTTAGGCTGCAAGATCGGGACGCTGTATACCGGAGGCTACACGCCGTTCTCGATTCCGGCACGCAAGCCGTCCGGCAAGAAGTCGAAAGCCGCCGGGAAAGGGCGCAGGATCAAGTCAGCGTCCGCCCCTACGGAATCCTTCCAGTCACTTCTCCAGCATAGCGAGACGGCAGCTTCCATGGAGTCGCAAGACAAAGAATAAGGAAGAGGAGGCCGCCCCTGTTCAGGACATGCCTCCCCCTCATTCACGGCCGGTCTTCGCCAATAACTCCCTTTCCACCCGTTATCTGGTATCGATCAGTGCTTTGCTCGAAGCCGTTCTTGCACTCGTTCTGCTGCTGATGCTGATCAGGCTTGCCCGCCATCCGCATTTTGCAGAAAGCTTGCCCGCTTGGGCATTAGTCCGCACGAGCAAGCCGGAGCTTCGACTTCTGGAAACTCAGGCGCTGATGAATCAGGTTCAGGCCGTTATGGCTCCTCAATTGAGGGAACAAGCCGTCATGCTCCATATCCTTACCCCGCTCAGCCATCTAACGGGAGATTTCCACTCTTCGGGAATCACTGCTGGTTAATTTGGTCGACAATGCGGTTAAGGCATCGCCCGCCTGGGCTGTTTACAAAATGTCCCGAACGGGTATGACGGAAGTCTGGATCCTTCACCGGTTGCCAAGGAAGCGGTGGGCTGAATGTTGATGTGGGTTCTTGTCCTTCATGCTCCCCGATCTCTCGGCCGTTTGCCGCTGCGTTCCCACTCCATATATATCTAGAGATTACAACCCGATCATAAACGGCCCGCTCAGCTTCTGCAGGTTATGGATCACGCTCATCGCTACTATGTAGCCCGTCTTCGGGTTAGCCGCCGAGGGCGTATTGCCTACCTCCAGCTGAAGCTCTCCGAATTTGCCGCGTGCCACGACCTGATGCCGGTTGGAGGTAATGCCTGGGTCCACGAACACTTTAACGGTGGTTCGGTCGAAGCCGATTCCGGCCAGACTGAGCGCCGCTGAGACGTTGACGCTTTCCGGGAACAGCTTCGCCGACTCCCTGGCCGGCCCCTCGAAGACGCACACCGGCTCCGTCAGTCCCTCCAGATTAAGCTTGTCCTCAACGAACGTGCCGATCCAGGCCTTCGGCGGTTTGCGCGTGATGAGCGAGACCTCGTCCATGTGACCGACGCTTGCGGCCGCGATCCGGTCCAGCCCGGCAATGGCGGCCGAAGGCACGACCAGCCGATGTCCGTTCTCCCGGGCCGTTATCAAGAGCCGGCCATAAAGATCTTCATCCGCCAATGCCCCTGCGCTGACCACCATGAAATCCGCAGTCCGCAGCACCCGTTCTCCATAAGCGGCTACAGCCGCATGTCCGGCGCATTCCACAACAAGATCAGGCACCTGCTCCATAAATTCGTTAAAGCTTGCGGTGAACAGCGGCTTGCCGCTTCTACCCGCAAGGCTGCTTTCGCAGGTTGGACCCTTGCGAACCAGCACAGCTGCCAGAGAAGCTTCTCCCGCTTCACCCCGCTGTATGAAGCCTGCCACGTCCGTTCCAATCGTTCCGTACCCGATAATTCCGACTCTCAAATCCGTTCCTCCTGTCTTCTAATCTTTCGGTATCCTGTACAAATAAAGACTTTATTTTCTTGCTATTCATCATAACAAAAAAACGGTATTTGGTATACCATATACCAAATATTTATGGTATACTTGTCTTACTATCACAGGGAGGGATGCTGACATGCCGGTAATTAAATATGATACCTCTGGAAAAACGATTGAAGTGGCTGAGAACGCCAATCTGCTGCGGACCTCGATTCGTTACGAAGGCTCGGTCCCCTACAAATGCGGCGGAGGTCTGTGCGGAACATGCCGGGTGAGGGTCGTCGACGGGCAGGAGCATCTCAGCAAAGTGATGAAAAAAGAAATCGACAGACTCGGCCAGGATAATATCGATCAGGGCTACCGGCTGGCATGTCAAACCTTCATTACCGGAGATGTAACGATCGCTTGGGGAGACAAGGACCTTGAACGTCTCGACAAGATCGCCAAACGCCGGATTAACGCAGCCAGCTCCTAAAGAGTTCCAGGAATAACCTTTCATCAATAAAAAAACAGAAGGTGCCTACCGCATACAGCGAAAGGCGCCTTTTGTCCGTTATTCCCTTCCTGTACAACCGTTTGGCCCTATATCTCTGCCCTGATCCGATCCGCCTGTTCCGAAGCTGGCCGGCAAACAGAATGCCTAAGGACAGACATAAAGCCCAAAGAATGAAAAAAACACAGAGGACTTCTCCTCTGCGCTTTTTTCAATAAATCCCGATCAAACCGGCTGCGCCTGGGCTTCCGTTTTGACAACCCGGCTGTCCTTATCGATATCGAGCTCGTAGATTTCCCTCTCGATTTCTTCGGTCGTTTCGAACTTGGGGAACACCTTCAGCGGAATGCTGTTGTCCGGAAAAACTTCACCAACCCCTTGAATAAGTATGCGGGTATTCTGACTTTTGATTTTGCAGATGGAGAACGTCGTCTTCTTCTTCCCGAAAAAGTAGTAATCGTAATTCGCCACCATTTCCAGATTCGGGTTGTCCGTTACCGTCCGGTAGCGTTCTGTCGTCGACAGCATCACATATTGGCTCATTTCCGGTTCCTCCGTTCCTCTTCTTTATTTAAGTCTTATCCGTTTATTCTCGATTGCCTTAAAAGTTCGGCTCTCTTTAAGAGCTCCCGGCCCGGGAACGGACAGCACTCTCCTGAGCAAGCTCAAGATCCTCGTGAACATAGATTTGGCAGGCCAGCCGGTAACCGTCCCGGATTTTGTCCCCAAGCATTTTGTTCTCTTTCCAGTTGGGCTCGGGCAGCGTCTCCCCGCCGCTCAGCACCTTCACCATGCAGCGTGTGCATTTCCCCATTCCGCAGCCGTAGGACAGACCGTCGAACTTCCTCGTTCCGGCGAGTACAACCAGATTGCTCCCCGGCGCTACCTCCTGCTGAAGCAGCCGGCCGTTCTGATGAAGCTTCACGATGGGCATAAGCGATCGTCCTCCCTATTCCCGCAGCCATGCCCCAGGAATGTCAGGAAGACAGGCTGCTGTGTTATTGATGGTTTAAAGCTTGCAGATAAGCTTGTTTGGCATTCTCCAGATGAATCCGAGTCAGGCGACCGGCCAATTCAGCCTCACCGTCACGGACCGCTTTGGCAATCTCCAGATGTTCTTCAGTTGCCTGACGTCCACGTCCCGGAAGTTCATATCCGAGCTCCACGAAAGCCCGGATATAATCGGACAAGCCGTCCAGCATCTGGGTAAGACGTGGACTCTGCGCCGCACGGAAGATCACATCGTTGATTTCAAAATGGAACTTCCAGCGCTCATCCGATCCATCCTGCTCGGCGAGCACAGTCTCCATCTTCTTGATAATCTCAGATAACTCGGCGTGTTCTTCAGGGCTTGCTTTCTCGGCGGCCAGATTCATCGCCAGTCCTTCCAGCGCCGATAGAATCATAAAGATCTCGACCACTTCCTCCGGCGTCAGCTTGGAAACAATTACGCCTTTACGAGGAAGCGTCTTGACGAAACCCTGGGATTCGAGCCGGAAGAGCGCTTCGCGAATCGGTGTCCGGCTGACATTCAGCTGATCGGCCAGCTCCCGTTCGATGATACGGTCGCCGGATTTGTATTGGCCCTGCACGATCGCCTGTTTGATATATTCATAAACTTTGTCACGGATCGGCGTGATTTCTGCACTGTTCCAAACGACTGGCATATGGTATACCCCCGAGTAGATTTTCCTATAATATTATAGATTACAGACTCGGTTTTCAACCCTGCTGCCAGACTCTTCCATTCTCCTCCTTCAGCGAAGCGGCTACTTCTTGATATCCGCATCGGTCAGCACTTCATAAGCAGAGCCGAGGTGCTCCTGCAGCGCGGCAAGCGCAGCCGTTCCGACTGCAGTGTCCTGTTCGCCATTGCCTCCGCTGATGCCGATGCCGCCAACCACTTCCCCGTTGACCACAACCGGAAAGCCGCCGACGAAGATGGCGAATTTGCCCGGCAGCATCACATGGATGCCGAAAGCCTCGCCTGTCGGACTTGCGGGACCGCCCGGCTGATTGAACAGATGCGTCGACCGCTTGTGGCCGGCTGCCGTGAACGCTTTGGCAATCGCGATTTCAGGACCTGTGATGCGTCCGCCGTTCATCCGCTCCAGCGCGACCACATACCCGCCGTCATCGACCACACAGATCGATTCAAGGGCATTGACCCGCTGGGAGGCTTCCTTCGCCGCCTCGATCATCACCCTGGCTTCCTCCAGTTCCAGCTTCAGTACCGATCTCATCGCACTATCCTCCGTCTATTTTTGGAATCATAATCTTCTGTTCAGAGCAGCATTTGTTGGCAGACGAATCCGGAATTACCGTTCCTTCGCTAATCCTACAGCGAACAGCAGAATTTGATAGGACGCGCCTGCTGGTATACCGTCTTCTCCCGAAGGTAGAAATCAAGCGCCGCCCTTCCCGCTTCGCGGTAAGTGCCGGTTCCCGACATTTTCAATCCGCCAAACGGCGCATTGACCGCATTGCCGGTTGTTGGCGCATTGACCTTCACCAGTCCGGAATCCATATGGTCGATAAAATATTGGATGCGCTCCGGACTTGCCGTACAGATCGATGCTGACAATCCGTATTGTACCCCGTTCGCCACCTTCAGCGCCTTGTTAAAGCACTTGACCTTGATGACGGAAATGACCGGTCCGAAAATTTCCTCCTGCGCGATCCGCATCTTGGGATTGACGCCGGTAAAGACTGCGGGGCGGACATAATAGCCCCTGTCATAATCCCCTCCCGTCAGGCGTTCTCCGCCTGCCGCCAGATCCGCTCCCTCGTCCTGGCCTACCCGGATATAGGACAGCACATTGTCGAGCTGGCTGCGGTTGGCGAGAGGCCCGATTTCAGAAGCGCTGTCGAAGCCGCTTCCTACCGTCATCGTGCGCGTCCGTTCTATCAGCTTCTCGACAAAAGCGTCGTGCACAGCTTCCATGACGATTACCCTGCTTGTCCCGGTACAGGCTTGACCGGTCAGCTCGAAGCCTCCTTTCACGGCCAGCTCAACCGCAAAATCGATGTCCGCGTCGTCAAGGACGATCAACGGATTTTTGCCCCCAAGCTCAAACTGGGTCCGGGTCGAAAGAGAGACCGTCCGCTGAATCTGCTCTCCCGCAGCGGTCGAGCCGGTGAACGTTACCGCCTTGACGGCCTGATGGGAGGTCAGCGGCTTGCCCGCCTGTGAGGCGGAGCCGGTTACGAGGTTGAAGACGCCGGGCGGAAACCCTGCCTCGTGAATTGCCTCTGCCAGCCGGTAGGCGACAAGCGGCGTATCGGATGCCGGTTTGAAGACGACCGTGTTGCCCGTCACCAGTGCCGGAGCGATTTTGCGGACCGGAATGGACAGCGGGAAATTCCAAGGCGTAATCACGGCGACAACGCCGAGCGGCTCCTTTTTCGTATAGACAAATGTCGCAGGATCGTCCGAGGGAAGTGTCGTGCCGGCAACGTTCATGCCCTCCGAGGCGTAATACCGCAACGTCTGTACGGATCGCTTCACCTCCGCCATGCTGTTTAAGAGCGTCTTGCCCTCTTCGCGTGTCAGTTCCGCCGCCAGCGTCTCCAGCCGGGCTTCCAGCAGGTCCGCGGCTTTGAACATCATCGCCGCCTTCCGGGAAGGCGGAACGTCCTTCCAGGTGCGGAAGGCGCGCTCTGCCGCAGCGACTGCACGCTCTACATCTTCAGGAACAGAGGCTTGAAAGCGTCCGACGACATCTTCCGTATCCGCCGGGTTAACACTGTCGAAGGTTTCACCGCCCAGCGATTCGGTCCATTCACCATTTACCAGATTCCTGTATGTTTCCACTGCCAACCTCGCTTTGACTGTCATGTCAGGCGCTCCTTTCTGTACCAATATCGGTTACAAGCGGTCATCCTGCCAAGTTACTTGCCGCAGAACTCACGGGAAATGCCGGCCAGATACATTCTGCGCATTTTTGTCGCTTCCTCAACGATTTCAATGCACCGCTGCTGCTCTTCCGCTGTTCTGGCGTATTCAAGCACAATCTGATATCCCCGTTCGCCATGAATTTCGTCGGATACGATGTGCAGATCGAAGAATTCAACCTCTTCATCCGTGAAACCATACTTCTCGCGAAGTGTCGGCGTTTGGCGACGGTAAATGGCGGGCACCTGAGATTCCAGGCCAACGACGAGCGCTGCCGTTGCGTACAGGAAATTCTCGCGGAACGCCATCCGGTAGCACCAGGACTGAAGGCCAATCGTTTCGGGCAGAAGGTTCTCCATCGCTTCGACCTTCTCCCGGGTAGTCCCGCAGGCTTCGCCGAAGCGGATCAGCAGATCGGTGTGCCGGTCTCCGCCAAGCTCTTCCTCCCACATGTTCTGAAGCAGAAAATCCTTGGCGTCCTCATGCGGACAGTTCGCATAAATATAAGCCAGATAATCGGCGAAAGGACCGACATAGGCATAATGCTGTTCAACCCATCTGGCAAAGATATCCTTGGTGAGTTCGCCGTTCGCCCACATGGTCGTAAAGGGAGCCTTGGCAACCGCGTTGCCTTCAATTGCCTGCTCCAGCGCATGCCGGAATTCCTCTTTGTTCAGAAAGCGGGGTTTGCTGATCGTTTGAGCCATTGAAATCTCTCCTCTCCATTTTTAAAGGGGGTTCACGCGAAACGGTTACGCAGCCTGATGGTTTAGTCTCAGGGCTGGCTGCCGACAAAATGCTTCTGTCATCTTGCCGACAGACCGGACGGGTTGTCCGGAAAATCCATGTCGGATTTCTTAACTTGTATTTGGTATATTGTATACCAAATTAGGTTATGCCGTTATTATTGCTTACATCCTTTAATGTTGTCAATCTAAAAATTGAAATTTTTAAGAATTTTTATGCAGCTGTCTTTATTGGTTACATCGAACTAACATACAGAAACACCATAGCCGTCAGCAGAAAGACGGCGGTAAACGGCGCATTCCAGTTTGAGATCCGCTGCGGTGTCTCCCCGGACAGTGAAGACATCAATCCGGCCGTAGCGTTATAGGGTCCCAGCATATAGGAGCAGGAAGCGCCAACAAGCATAGCCATCGCCGTCAGCTCCACCGGTACATGCAAAAGTGCCGGATTCAACGCGCCGGCAGTCAGCGCGGTTCCCACGACCGGATGCACACCCGCCATAGACAGAGCCAAGGGGATCATGGGAATCAGAGCCAGAAACAGATGCTCGCCAACCAAACCGCCAAGCAGGGAAATTCCGGCGTTAACCGTCAGACCGGCTCCTGTATTCTCAATCGCGGAAATCATGAATCCGGCGCATAACAGCACAAGAAACTGATCCTTCATGCGCAGCAGCTGCATAGGAAGAAGCTCCCGGATGTTGACAACAAACGTTCGTCCTTCCGAAATGAAAACCGCCCACATGAGTGCAAATGGGATCGTGAACAGCGTTACCAAGAGCAAAAATCCGAGCCCGGTGACGGCCTGAAGAAGCGGCAGCGAGAGCCCGAAGACAGCCATCGCCAGCAGAATCTGAAATGGATTTCTCCCCCGCTGCGGGCTTGAGAGATCCGGTGATGACGGATTCTCAGGGGTCTCAGCTGCAGCAACGATACTTGCAGCGGCTTCTGGGTCCTCAGTATCCGAACTCCAAGGCTGTTTAGGCCGGCTGTGAGCCGTCCGGAGCTCGCCGGCGGACACAGCCGGCCCGTCTCCCGCGCCGATGCCGCGCAGCCAGACATCGTTCTTCAGCCCGGATGCCCTTTGAATATCCGCGGAACGGAAGCCGGATGCCTTCACCGCCAGAACCGGTGCAGCCATACGCCGTCTGTGACGGCCAGCGATTGCGAGGCCCATCCCGCAATCCAGAACAAGGCCAAGCAGACTGAACGGAATGACGAGCGGAAGCATACGGCCCCAGCTCACTCCGGTCATCTCTACAACAACACCCACAATCGGAGCCACCGGCGTCCATAGGAAAGGCATACTGTAGCCATGCGTGATGGCGCGGCTCATAAATCTCTCCTTATGTTCAACGGGGTATAAATCGACCGACGGCCGGATTACCCGGTACACCATGGGCAGCGTGGCCAGACTCATGAACGCGCTCAGTACAAAGGACAGAAGCGATGTCACGATATAGAGCGGCCCTGTATGCCTAATATTGCTGCGTATGACAGTCTGAATACGGCGCGCATAGCCGCCAAGCTCAATCGGAAGCGAGACGATCGGAACGATTGTGAGCAGCGTGATGACATTCAGCATGCTGCCAAAGCCGCTTATCGCTTCCTGCCAGGCCGTTCCGTGCCGGGCATACATTACAACTCCGGCGCCCGTGAACAGCAGGCCAAGCAGACACGGTATGCCCTTGACGATGCCGAGCAGCAGTGCCGCGGCACCCAGACTGCATACGGAGAGCACAATCCCTGCCGCCCGGCCCGGCGCGAGCTCATTCCAGATATAGCCCGCTATCGCCCCAGCCATCAGCAGCCGGACCGCCTTCATCATGGCTCGATGAGCTCGCGGGCGGCGGCGGCCAGACGCGAAACCGCCGTCTCCACAATCTCCTCCCCGATTTCGGGGCTGCCTGCCGGGGCATTTCCGATACAGCCGTTTCGGGTCATTTCTTCATAATAATAGAAACCTTGAATGGGATTTCCCGGACGAAGCTTCCGCCAATCTCCCTCACTGATATCACCGGATGCAAGCTTATCTTGTCGCACGAGCCAGGGAGCCAAGTACAAGGCCTCGGACACTTCCCGCTCGCAGCTGTGGCCGTACAGCCTGGAATCGATCAGCCGGTCCATCACATCCTTGGCCGAAGCGGTCGTCTTGGCATACATGAACCGTACATCCAGCTCCGTGGACAGTATTCCGGCAGCGACCCCAAGTGTGGACTGGTTGCCGCCATGAGAGTTCAGTACGAGAAAATTCCGGATGCCATAATTCCGGAGCGAAGACACCATATCCCGGAGAATGGCGATTAGTGTTGCAGGCTCCAGACTGATCGTTCCCGGAAAATGCAAATGATGCGGAGACACCCCCATATTGATGACGGGAGTCATCAGAGCGAGCGGGTGCAGCGCCTCGGTCAGCCGCTTCCCCATCTCTTCGGCCAACACAGAATCACAGCTCTCTGCCATATGCGGGCCATGCTGTTCATGGGCTCCTAACGGAATAATGGCTATTTTTACCGTTTTTAGCGCCTCCTCTACTTCAGGCCACGTCATATGGGTTAATAAATAGGTAACCGGCATAAACGGCACTCCTTTCCATGTTCAAATTTCTATGGTATATTGTATACCAAATGGCGAAAAAAGAAGGAGCAGTTTCTTTTAGCCTTCCGAGCTCCGGACACTTGAGTCTCAAGACCGGTTAGGCAACCGGTTAACCTAACTTTCGAGTCTGGCTATTTGCCGAATTTATCCATACAATGAAAGCATGCATTCCGGTCTTTTTTTGCCGATACGATTATATAATAGAAGCTTTCTAAAACCTGTTAACAAGAAAGTAGCTGATCATCATGGTAACAAACAGTCATTATCTTGAAAAAAGAACGACAGCTTACTTGTCCAAAGCGCTGCTCAGGCACTTCTTGAAGGGCCCGGAATACGATGAGCTTGTCGTGGTCGGGATCGGAACCTGCCGCTATTCCGGAGATACGCTGGGGCCGCTGGTCGGAAGCCGGCTGGAGAAACGGTTCGGCAGCACTTCCGGCATTTCCATTTACGGCACTTTGGATAAGCCCGTACACTCTCTCAATCTCGCCAAGCTGGTGTCACGGATCAACAAGGAACATAAGCGCCCTTATATCATTGCCGTAGATTCCTGCCTGGGCCGGTATTACAAGGTAGGCACCATACAACTGGTGGAAGGAGCCCTGCAGCCCGGAGCAAGCCTGGACAAGCAGTTGCCCGAAATCGGAAATATTCATTTAAAGGGAATCGTCAATAACTTTGATCCCGATCTGAACCACAAGGTGCTGGAGCATACCAGCCTTACCTTCGTCGCCGACATGGCCGTGACCATTGCGGATGTAATCAGCAAGTCCGCTGAACAGCTGCTGCCTCGAATCGCTGCGCAGGCCGGCCGCCAGGCTGCGGATGCGAAAGCGAACAACCGCTTATCCTCCTGGATGTGATCCGGCCTCCGGGATCGTCCGGCTTCTTCTTCGGACGATCCCTGCCAGGATACTGGATGATCTATTCCACGATCGAAATCCTCTTTCCAAGCTACCAGAGCAGAACACCGGCCACTGTAGCGACAATTAATCCGACAACAACCGGAAGAAAGTTTTTGCGCGCCAGATCAATGGCCGATACGCCCGCAAATCCCGCAACGGCAACCAGTGACGACCAGGCGATTAGCGTGCCACCGCCCGCCCAGATGGCTCCCATCTGACCGATCGCCGCGAGCGTGGAAGGATCGGCATTCACATGCTCGGCAAGTGCTCCGGAGAGCGAGCCCGTAAGAGGCAGTCCCGAGAAGCCCGATCCGTCGAGACCCGTAAGGATGCCGATGAGCAGGATACTGAACGCGGTCAGGATGGCGCTGGAAGGAATATACTGCTGCATAGCAGATACCATATCGAACAGGAAAGCCGGAGGAGTCGCGCCTTCCCCAAGCGACAGAATGCCTCCCGAGAAATCCGCGCTGCCGAGCATGAAGAATCCGGCAATAGGAATAACCGGCCCCATCGCTTTAAAAGCGAATACGAAGCCTTCAACCAAGTGGTCAGCGATGCTGTCCAGCACCTTAACTTTGTGGAATGCCGTACTGCAGATAATGAGCAGCATCACGGCTACGCCGCCGATAAATGCCGCGCCGTCGCCGCCAATCAGCGCTCCGCCGCTACCTGAGAACTTGCTCACAACCATGACTGCCATGACGCCGAACATGGCAAGCGGGACAAGGACGGCGAACAGCTTGGACCATTTCATCATGGAAGGATCCAGCGTGTCGACTGCCGCCGCTGCTTCCGCATAGGCGGCGGACAGCTCCGAATCTTCCAATCTGACGGAACCTGAAGCGGAAGCATTCACGGAGAGAACCTTGGCTGCAGGCTCGTCCGATGTAATAGCGGCGGCTGGAACGCCCTGTGCCGGATACTGCGTTCTGCCGGCTTCTCCAAAGACCAGCGATGAATCTGCTGTTTCGAAAGATTTCTTCCTGATGGATTTTCGAATCATCAAATAGGACCCGCCAATGGCAATTACACCGGTAATGAGTGACAGCACTAACGCCTTGTCGGCGACCGAGGTGACGGCTACTCCCGCCGCTGTGGCGCTCATTTTGGGAGCAGTCTGCATCACATAATCGGAGGATAAGGCCATGCCTTGACCGGCAAGCGCCACGGCCATTGCCGCGCCCATTGGGGGGAGTCCGGCGCGAATCGCCGCCGGGAACAGCAGAGCACCGATAAGAGGAACAGCCGGTGTCGGCCAGAAGAACAGGGAAATGACGAAGGTGATGGCAGCGAGGAGAAAATAAGCCATATGACCGTTAACCATCCATTTCTGAATTGGCTGAAGCATGCGGCGGTCAGCGCCGATGTCCCGCATCGATCCAAGCAGCGCTACCATGAACGTGATGATCAGAAAGATGACGAACAGTTCTCTGGCCGCCGTCAAATTTGCGTTGAACACCGTCTTGAAACCGCTGATCGAGCTGCCCGTGTAAATCCAACCGATAAGGAAGGTACCGATCAGAGTCGGAATGACAACTCCCCGTTTAAACAGCATGACCAGAATGACACTCAAAGTCACCAAACCATACACGATATGCGACATTGTGATCATCAGCATCCCTCTTCTTCTGTGGATTTAACTTGCTTTCGAAAGGATTGTAACACAACTTTCATAGTTGATGAATAGTTTTTCGGTATTTTGTATACCAAAATCATTGATTTTTTTATTTCCTTAGCAAATCACGTCTCTTTTGCACGAGATTCCAACGAATTGGCGTTAAGTAAGTGTTATTTTATATTCCATGTTTTGTGATACTTATGGATTGCTTTGCTTTTTTCTTGCTTCCGAATGTCTGCACAACAAAACCGGACTCTGATCCAAGAGCCGATTCATGATCGGCTCCCGGCTTCCAAGTCCGGCTGCTAAGGATTCCACTGGATAACTTTTATCCGCGTGACTGGTTCAGCTGGAGATTCTCCCTGCTCCGAGGACTAATTCCTGCCAGGCGTTTGACCAGGCCTTTTGGCCGGCTTGATCTACAGCTTCATCCGGTATACGGCCTTATTCTCCAGCCCGCGGATCATCGGCGTCCACTCTTCGGTCTCCGGCGTCGTATCCAGCGCATCCTCCACCATCTGAAGCTTGGCGTCCATGGCGTCGATATGGTGCAGCGCTACCGCCTCGGCCGTCTGCGGCTGCACCGGGCTTCCCCATTCTCCAAGGTTGTGATGCGACAGCACCAGATGCTGAAGCGCCAGAACCTTCGCGGACTGCAGATCGATATTTGAGCGGATCGCCGCCTCTGTAATCCAGTTCGAGGCCATCGCGATATGACCGAGCAGCTTGCCCTGGACACTGTAGTCCGAGACGATGCCGAGCTCGGCGATCATTTCCTCCGGCTTGGCGATATCATGCAGAATAATGCCCGCCCTGAGCAGATCGGGGTTAAGAAAGGGCCTCTGTTTACATAGAAAATCGCCAATCTCCAGCATTCTCGTCATATGGTAGGCCAGCCCGGCAAAATAAGCATGATGGTGGGTCTTGGCCGCCGGATAATGCATCAGCTTCTCCTCCACCTTGCCCACACAATACGCAACGATCGTCCGAATTTCCGAATCACTTATGGCATTCATCGCCTGCTTGATCGCATGAATCAAATCGACCGGCCGGATGGGTGCGGAGCGGATAAATTCGGTCAGCGACACCCCATCCTCCTCCGTCGCAAGTCTCATTTTAATGATCTTGACCTGCAGCTTCTCCCGGTATAAATGGGCAATGCCCTGAATTTTAACCAGTCCCATTGGAAAAAATGTCTCTTTATCCGCAGTCGATACATCCCAGTACTTCGCGGACAGCTGACCGCTGGAATCGCACAGCACAATATCGAAATAATCCTTGGGAGGATTGCCGTTCGTCTGTTTGACCGTCAATTCCCGCAGCAGGTAAAAGCCGATGAATTCGTCCTGTGGCGCCAGTTGGTTGATTTGTTTCATGGTGAGCCTCCTACATAGTTAAGCATTCTTCTATTTTATCCACACTAACTTTGACATCGGCCGCTGCAATCCCTTCAAAAGTCAGCAAAAAGGAGCCGTTCCCGGTCCATTGGTATGGTCCCGGGAACAGCTCCTTTAAAACAGGGCCTATCGCCTGTTATTTGCCTGCGCTCTCCAGCGCGGCCTTGATCGCTTCCACCGCTTTGGCGGATATTGCCTTCTGGGCATCGTTCGCGCCGAATGCCGCAGCTCTGTAGCCGTACTTGTGCAAGCTGTCATACGAAGGCGTTTCGATTTCGCTCTTCACGGCCTTCTCGTCATTTGTGAGTTTATCGTTCGCTTTTACGTTGCCTTTGTCGTCCAGATAGTAGACAACCATCTTCACTGGAACATTGTACTTGACGGTTACCATAACATTCACGGATTTATCAGCGCTCACCCCGATGTAGGTGCCGTTGAAATAAGCCGCTTTGTAGGCTTCCGCAATTTCCGCTTTGCCGTAGGCACGGTCAACGGCTGCTTTCAGCGCATTGCTGCTGCTTGTAGCGCCGGAGACGGCATCAACCTCTTGAACGCCTTCTCTTGTGCCTGCCGCCAAAAACTCAGAGGTAAGCTGAGGAATGGCCTTAACTACTTCTTTATAAGCGGCTTCGCCGCGGTCAACCATGTTCATGCCCAGACGGTACAGAGCCAGGTCAACGATTTTGCCGTTGCGGAGCGTTACTTTGGCCTGGTTGGTGCCTTTGTCATAAGCGTCGCCGTAAGCGATATAGGTGCCGTCTTTATATGCTCCCTGCGTCTTGGATGCGTTCGCCAAGGCGTCAGCCAAAGCTGCTTTGGCCGCGGCGGAAAGGGCTTCCTGTCCTGCAATATCGGCGAATTGTACGCCTTTATCCAGCAGGCCGCTAGTCAATTGGGCAACAAGAGCTTTCTGCTCATCGGTCAGCTTGTCGGCGGCGATCAGCTTTTTGTCAGCGCCGAACAGGCTAACGGTAACGCCTGTAACCTTATCCGAAGCGATATCGACCAGCAGCAGCACTTTCGACTGATTGTCTACACCGGCAAATTTGCCGTCAAAATATTGACCCTTCGCCGGAACTTTCAGCGCTTTCTCGAACGCTCTTTCCACAGACTGGTTCCAGCCGTGGCTGCTTTCGGTCGCGCCGGAAATGCCGTCAACCTTCTCGTCGTAGTTGGCGATGTACGAACCGTTAGCCAGCAGCTTGGCGGTCATCGGAGCATTGGCTTCCACGACTTTGGCATAAGCCGTCGTTCCTCTGTCCAGCAGGTTGCTTCCCAGACGGTACAGCTTCACATCAACCAGTTTGCCGTTGCGGATGATAATGTCAGCTCTTTCCACGCCTACGCTTCTTGCCGTGCCGTAAGAGGAATAGAAACCGTCAATGTACTTGCTTGTATTATTGATGAGCGCGTTCTGCTCGGCGTCCCAGAAAGCATTGACTGCCGCTTTAAAATCCGCTTCCAGTCCGGCGGTAGGCTGTGCAGCCGTTCCCTTGGCCAGCAGAGCTGGAGTAATGGCTGCAACCGCTGCCGCCTGTTCCGGCGTAAACGCTTTTTCTTCAATGATGTCGCCTGCGCTGTTCAGCGGGTAGACCTTGACGCCGGTCAGTTTGGCAGAGTCATAAGTGGAGAATACGGCATATTTGCCTTCCGGATCGACACCCATGTGTTCGCCGGCAAAGTATACAACACCCTTCGGCTTCACTTGCAGCGCTCTTACAAACGCTCTGTCCACCGACAGCTTCCAGCCGTTGCTAGAACGCGAGGCGCCAGAGACCGCATCGACCTTGGCAGCGCTTTCTCTCGTCTTGCCCAGAAGTCTTTCTTTCATCAGCTCATAGGCAACCCACACGCCGCTGTAGTTGTTGCGGGCGTCTCTGTCAATCAGCTTGGGGCTCGTTCTGAGCAGCTCGATATCGGCGATCTTGCCGTTCTTGATTGTAACCTTAGCGCCCTCGGTGCCTTTGGAATAAGCGTTTCCATAAGCAACGTACACGCCGTCTTGATATACATTTGCACTGACGGTTGCCGGTTTAGCGCTTGCTTTCGGTTTGGCCGTCACTTTAGGAGCGGGCTTGGCCGTTGCGGCCGGTTTGGCTGTTGCTGCAGGCTTGGCGGCTGGCTTTGCGCTCGGCTTCACGGTTGCCTTTGGTTTGGCAGCCGGCTTTGGCGTTGCTTTCGGTTTGGACGTTTCCTTCGGTTTAGCGGTCGCTTTTGGTTTAGCCGTCGCTTTCGGCTTGGCTGTCGCCTTTGGTTTTGCAGTCGCTTTCGGTTTAGCGGCAGGCTTAGGCGTTGCGGCCGGTTTAGGCGTTTCTGTCGCCGGTTGTTCTTCAGAAGCCGCGGAAACGGCGTCGACCTTTAACTTTAATGCCGGCGCATCAATTGCGAAGGCGAAAGGCGATAACAGCATCACAGCGCTTACAGTTAATGAAATAAGTTTTTTCAATCCCGATTCTCCTTTACCAAATCCCCAGTATTATACAGCTATTTGTAAATCTGATGCTGGCACCGTTGTCTTTCTTATGGAAGCTCCTGGAGCTTTCATAAGAATGGCCTTTCCCCCTTCCCCGCTAGGCCTGAACCTTCTTTGTATGATCGATCGGCCATTTTCATAAAGTCCGGGAAAGGCAGTGAAAACTTTCACGTTAAATGGTGAATATTTTCACAAAACCAGATGTAACTTTTCCCAGCTCCTAATGGCTTGATCATAGCAGACCGTTGAAAACGTAATCTGTATGTAAAATCACACCCTATATAATAAAAATCACGAATCCCTTTTTTATGGAATTATATCTCAATTCCTTCTATTAATATGGCAGTTTTTTGATGTGAACACAAAGGAGCCGCCTTCTTCTGAACAATCCAATCATTGTCAAAAGAGGCGGCCCGTTTTAGCCGGCGTCATCCGGCGAATGTCTATTTGTTTCATGTCGCTTAGGCGCTCAGTTCTTTATACTTTTGGGAAAGCTCTTCAAACCACTGTTTGTCCTGCAGCGCCAGCGCGAAATCGATCAGCTCGGCAATTTCATTCTTATCGAGATCCGGGTTGTCGTTAAAGTTAACCTCTGCGACGGCGTCGACATCAACCAGGGATCCTTCGGAGAAATCGAACGAAAACTTCAGGTCGATCTCACTTTCCAAATACTCGTTGCGGAGAAAATACAGCACTTCACACATCAAGACCGGCCGAACCTGATTTTCAAAGATACAATCCATTACTTTAGCCCAATAATGACGGTTGGTCAGATGAAGCTTGTCATCTGTCAAGAGGCTCTTCTCCCCTTGAAAGTCATCAACAAATCTCAGCTCAAGCGGCTCCATCTTAAAAATGTTGGCAATTTGCTTCTTGGCGATACTCACGATATCCTTCGTTTCCAATCTGATCATCTCGTGTTCCCCCATCCGCATAATTTTTAATTCAGGCTTAGCGCTAATCTTTGAGCATTGGATCAATCAAATCTATTTATTGTTCATTTTTAGTTATATCGTCTTCGGGATGCCTTAAATTAATATTATATTAGCATCTTTTCGGGAAAAATGTTTCAAAACTATTCGTTCTGGTTAATGATTTTGATGCCTAAACGCATAAAATTCATTTAAAATTCAAATTTTCAGAAATTTTATGTAAATTTAATACATATTTGGCGTCGAAAAATGATATTCCCATCTTTGATTTAATAGATTTGGAGAGTTGAGCATAGCCAGAGTCATAACCAGGACCAGTCCGGTCCGGTCCTGTGCCTTCCTCATTGGCTATCTAGACAATAAAAACTCCGCTGCCCGAAATGGAGCAGCGGAGTTTCTATTGTTAAAGACATCCCCCCGGGAGATAATCATGCTGCTTTAGAAGGCTTCTCGCGCCCAGGGAGCGGAAGCCTCTGCAAAACAACAGCCGGTCCGGATGGCCGGGACAAGTGCTGCGGGAAGCCCGGCAGTCAGGTACGTTTGACGCACCGATAGCAGCGGCGATGCGAGCCGTCCGGCAGATTTTTAGACAGAAGCGTTAACGCCCTCTTCGCAAAAGAGCGGCACAAGCTGAATGCCATCCTCCGGCGTAATCCGCACCAGGCCCTTATCCGACAGGCGCAGCGTCGGAATGACCGCAAGCGCGAGCAGCGACAGCGTCATAAAGGCGTAGTTGAGGGTGCAGCCCGAATCGTACAACGCCTTGCTGATCGCGGCCGATTGGGCGGCGGCGACCTCAAACGGCTCGGCGGACATCAGACCGGCAATGGCGAGCGGGAACAGGGTCGTGCCGGAGCCGGAAATGACCGCAACTCCGCCCTGGGCGTCGGCGACGGCATTTACTGCCTGGGCCATCAGCTCGTCATCGCTGCCGATTACAAGCACATTATGGCTGTCATGAGCCACGGTCATGGCAATGGCCGCCGGCTCGTGGAAGCCGACTCCTTCCACTACGCCGACCGACTTATTTCCCGTTCCTTTATGGCGCTCCAGAACGGCGATTTTGCACAACCCGCCTCCTACCTGAAGTTTCCCGTCCGATACGGGCAGAGACAGAATGCGTTCCATCGTCTCTACATGATTTTCCAGCACTTTGATCACCCGGGTGGCGATGGTGCCGGACTCGACAGGCGCCTTAATAACGAAATCCGCCGCCACCGGGCGCTTCGGCAGATGTACAGAAGCCAGCACTTCCTGAGGATAGGCAAAGGAAGGCAGGGAAACCGTCATCGCCCCATTCTCTGCCACTACGGTCCCGGCGGCGATCGTCATGACGACGTTGACGTCGGCGAGATTGCCGTCCAGCAGAATAATGTCGGCGATCGAGCCGGGAGTGATGGAGCCGATGTCCCGGGCAACGCCAAAGCGTTCTGCGGTATTGATCGTTGCCATCTGGAAGGCGGTCACCGGCTTCACCCCCTGAGCAATGGCATGCCGGACCACAAAGTCCATATGCCCTTCATCGCGCAGCGATTCCGAGCTGCGGTCGTCCGTGACGAGCATCATCCGGCGCGGGTCGAGGCCATGCTCGGTATGCGCCGTTATCGTCTTGGCGACGTCATGCCATGCGGAGCCTCGGCGCATCTTGGCGTACATGCCCAGCCGTACGCGCTCGATCACGTCCTCGGCGGTCACGCACTCGTGATCGCCGGTTACGCCGGCTGCCGCGTACACGGGGAGCCGCCAGTCGCTCGCGGGCCAGGTGAAATGCCCGTCGACGTATTTTCCGGCGCGCAGGGTCGCTTGAATTTCCCCGATCATCTTATCGTCGCCGTAGACGACACCCGGGAAATTCATCACCTCGCCGAGGGCAATGACATCGTCTCCCCAGGTGAACGCCTCCGCCACTTCCTTCGGCCCGATTGCCGCTCCGGTCGTTTCAAATTCGGGACCTGCCGACGGAACGCAGGAAGCCACCTGCATATATGCGGCGAGCGGGGTCGTACGCATTTCATCCAGCATCAGCCTGATGCCCTTAAGACCGAATACATTCGCGATTTCATGGGCGTCGAAGAAGCCTCCGGTCGTTCCGAGCGGAAGAACCGCGCGCGCAAATTCGGTAACGGTCAGCTGCGTGCTCTCGATGTGGCAGTGACCGTCGAGCAGACCGGGAGCGATATATTTTCCCGCCGCATCAATAATCTTGGTGTTCTCCCCGATCATATGAGATACGTCCTTGCCGACATAGGCGATACGCCCTTCCTGAATGCCGACGGACATGCCTTCCAAAATTTCGCCGGAACATACGTTAACCAGCTTTCCCCCGGTAATGACCAGGGTAGCCGGCAATTCGCCGCGCGCCGTGGCGACAAGTGCGGGAACGCATTCGGCAAGAGGTTTTCTTGTAAAGGCCATATTTTTACGCTCCCTTCATTCATTAATTTTAAGAAAAAACGGCTCTGCCTTCCCATAGGGACCGGTGGCCGTTTTTCGAATTCCATCGGGACGGGTAACCGCCCGAACGCCTTGCATCCAATATTTCCTACGATTATCCTATTCCTGTTCGTAGACGTCAAGCGCCGCCTGAACGCCATTTCCGGCCGGAGGGGTGAAGCCGTGGCGGATCAGCGCAGCCTCCAGCGCGCCCAGCACTCTGAGCACATTGTTGCCGCGGCAGCTGAAGCCCATGGTGCCTATGCGCCAGATTTTTCCTTTAAGGGGACCAAAGGAGCTGGCGATTTCGATGCCGAAACGGTCCAGCAGCATGGAGCGCACCGATTCTCCGTCAATACCGTCCGGAATGGTCACGCAGGTGACCATCGGCATTTTGCAGCCGGGGTCTCCGTACAGCTCAAGTCCCATCGCCTCCAGACCGGCGACAAGCGCCCGTTCATGCAGACGGTGTCTGGCGAAGCGCGCCTCCAACCCTTCTTCCAATACGAGCCGCAGCCCTTCGCGCAGGGCGTACAGCATGGAAGTCATTTCAGTATGGTGATTAAGCCGCAGAGGGCTCCAATAGTCCTGAAGCATTCCAAGATCGAAATAATTGCTTCTCACTACGGTGATCTCGTCCGCCCCGTCATCGCCGGTACGAAGCCCCCGCTCCACGCGCTTGCGCTTCAGCAGCTTCTCTTCGGCACGCTTGTTGTACGTAATCGGAGCCATTCCCGACGGGACGGACAGGCATTTCTGCGTTCCGCCAATCACGGCGTCGAGCTGCCAGGCATCCGTCTCGACAGGCACCCCGCCGATGGTCGCTACGGCATCGACAATGAGCAGAGCGTCCATTTCGCGGCAGGCCTGCCCGATTCCCTCGAGCGGCTGCAGTCGTCCGGTCGACGTCTCGCCGTGAACCATCGCCACCACATCGGGCTTCACCCTGCGCATCTCGGCAATGATCTCTTCCTTATCGAATACCGTTCCCCACGGCTTCTCAATCGTATGCACCTCCGCGCCGCAGCGTTCGGCGATTTCATGCAGCAGATGCCCGAAGCGCCCGTAAATCGGGATCAGCACCCGGTCTCCCGGAGCAATCAGACTGACCATCGCCGCCTCGATTCCCGAGCGGGAGGTTCCATCTACCGGATAAGCCCATTGGTTGCTTGTAGCGAACAGCTCCCGCAGCATGCCCATCGTCTCATTCATAATATTCGTAAACTCGGGATCAAACTGGCCGAGCACCGGAAAAGACATGGCGCGCAGTACGCGCGGGTCCACTTCCACCGGTCCCGGAGTCATGATGCATCGCAGCGACGGCGACAAGTCCTCAAACCGCTTCATGTCCATCTCTCCTTCGTGTTATGCGGCGTTAAACCGTTATCGTTCAAATCCTCGTATCCTAGCTTGTATAATAGCGCGATCAGCACATCCAGCCCGGCCGCCAGCTCTTCAGGCGGTGTATATTCCTCCGGGGAATGGCTGATGCCGGCGCGGCTCGGCACAAAAATCATCGCCGTTCTAGTTAGGGGCGCAAAGAGCTGGGCGTCATGTCCCGCTCCGCTTACCATCGTCCGGTACGTCCTGCCCTGCCGGGTACAGATGGACTCAAGCTCCCCGCTGAGACCTCTGTCCATCGGCGCGGGAGAAGCGCTCAGCCGGGCCGTTATGTTCACGGTGACACCCCTGCGCTTCGCGATTTCTTCAAACGCGGACACAGCCGCTGCGCAGAACGCCTCCAGTTCATTCCCGTCGCTGTGGCGGATGTCCAGCGTAAACATCACTTCGCCAGGAATGACATTCGGCGTATTGGGATAGACCTCCAGCCTGCCGGTAGTAGCTACTAGCGGCTCTCCAGCCTCCGCGGCAGAGTGCTCAAGCTGCACGATCATCTCGGCCGCAGCAGCCAGTGCATCATGGCGAAGCCCCATCGGCGTAGTCCCGGCATGGTTGGCCGTCCCCTTGACCGACACGGCGAACCGCCGCTGTCCGGCAATCGCCGACACGACGCCGATCTGCGTCCCCGTCCGCTCAAGGACGATCCCCTGCTCGATATGCAGCTCGACATACGCGGCGATATCGTCTCTTGGAGCGGGAGACTTATCACCGGCCAAGCTGCTGCCTGTCATCGCTTCTCGCAGCGTCATCCCTTCGGCATCCCTGCAGTTCTCCGCTTCGCTGCCATCGTACAGGCCGGTCACGTTGCCCGAACCCCAAAAGGTCAGCGGAAACCGGCTGCCTTCCTCCTCGGCGAACGAGACGGCCTCCAGCGTCCGAAGCGGCGGGCCGTACACCCGGCTCAGGTAGCGCAGCGCCGTAAAAGCTGCCGCTACCCCGTAAGCCCCGTCGTATTTCCCTCCCCTTACGACGGTATCAATATGCGATCCGGTCAGGACGACTTTGCCGTCAGAGCCCGTACCGTCAAGCCTGCCATAGACGTTGCCGGCACTGTCGGAATAGGCCTTCAGGCCGCCTGCCTCTGCCCGGTTCAGCAGAAACTGCTGCGCCTGCTTCCATGCAGGCGTATACAGCAGCCGGGTGACTCCTTCTCCCGGGGCGCTGAACGCTGCGAGCTCCTCGAGCAGCTCGATCATTTCGGCGGCCGGAGATTGAATGAATGACTCGCTCATAAGACCGGCTGCCCTTCGCCGGTTTGAATCCACTCTCCGCCGTCAGGGGAAATGACGCCTTGCTTAAGGGTGTACACAATCTTGCCCCTGCAGAGAGTGGAGGTTACCCTGCAGGACAGATCCATGCCGGCATACGGGCTATGCCGGTGACGGTACAGCAAATCCGAAGCGGCAAGGGTATACGACATATCCGGGTTCAGCACCGCCAGATCGGCGTCCATCCCGAGAGCAATGGAGCCTTTGCGGCCGGACAATCCGAAGCGCTCTGCCGGAAATCTCGAGAGCAGGCGGGAAATCAGCGTAACCGGAAGCTTGCGCTTGTTCACCCCTTCGTGGAACATCAGCTCCAAACTGCTCTGCGCCCCGGAAATCCCGCCCCAGGCTTCAAAGAAGGACAGCCCGGGGGCAAGCTTCAGCTCGGGAGGACATGGCGAATGGTCGGATGCGATGAGATCGACCTTTCCTTCCTCCAGTGCCTTCCACAGCTTCTCCCGCTCTTCGGCGCTCCGCAGCGGAGGCGCACATTTGGCCACCGGTCCCATGCTTTCCATGTCGTCTTCTGTCAATATCAAATAATGCGGGCAGGTTTCCGCCGAGACATCCTGACCCCGCAATTTGGCTTCCTGAATCATCTCGAGCGCAGCGGCAGTGCTGATATGGACAAAATGCAGCCGGCATCCCGTCCGCTCCGCGTACAGCAGCGCCCGGGCTACGGCCTCAAGCTCCGCCTGTGCCGGCCGGGAAGCCGCAAAATCGCGCGCTCCCGTCCGTCCCTCGCGAACGGCTTCCGCCGCAAGGACCGCCGTCATCTCGTCGCTCTCCGCATGCAGTGCCAGAATGCCGCCGAGCGCGGCGATCTTTTTCATCCCCTGGTACAGGGTCTCGTCGTCCACCTCGCGAAAGCGTCCTTCGCCCTCGCCTCCAGGATTCGAGATAAAAGCCTTGAAACCGGTGACGCCTTCCGACCACAGCTCCTCCAGATTGTCCAGATTGCCCGGCACAAGTCCGCCCCACAGCGCGTAATCGACTGCGGAATGACCAGCGGCCATTTCGGCTTTCAGGCGGAGAGCGGGCAGGTTCACCGTCGGCGGATTGCCGTTCAGCGGCATATCGGCATATGTAGTACAGCCTCCAGCCGCGAGCGACGCCGATCCGGTTCGGAAGCCTTCCCAATGGCCAAACGACGGCTCGTTAAAATGGACATGCATGTCGATCATGCCGGGGAGTACATACTGACCTTCGGCATCAAGGACGGCCGTATCCGGTCCGGCTTCGATATCGGTTTCCAGTGCCGCGATTTTGCCGCCGGTTATGCCAATATCGAGCTTCACGACCTCCCCGGGGAGGACCGCCAGACCATTTTTTATTATCAATTCATAAGAATCGCTCATGTTCCGTTCCCTCCCGTCGTCGTCAATTTTTTCAAATGTTCTTTTGGCAAATAGTCCGGTATTCAGCTTCCGCGATAGGTGCTGTATCCTCCGGGAGCAAGCAGAAGCGGAACATGATAGTGGCCGCCTTCGCCGCCGATATGGAAACGGATCGGGATCAAATCGAGAAAACCGCTGGTGCCTTGATCCTTTTTCCGAAAATAATCTCCCGCGTGGAACAGAAGCTCATATTCGCCAGGCTTCATCTCCGCATCCTCCAGCAAAGGAGCAACCAGCCTTCCATCCTCATTCGTAACCGCTTCGCGGAGCAGAAGACTCTCTCCGTTCTCCAGCCGCCTTAGCTGCAAGAAGACCCCAGAGGCAGGAATCCCCTGTACCAGATCGAGCACGTGTGTGGTCAAACGTCCGCTCATGCCGCCACCTCCCTTTAACAATCGTGATTATGAACGTGCGATATATCATTGCGTGTCATGGTAGTTTTGGTGAAAATACTCATTAGTAAGCTGGGGATACACTGCCCAATTTTCAAGTTTCCCTTTAACTCTGAACGCCCCATTTGATAGTTGAATGATAATTAAGGATGCATGGTTGCTGCAGGCTTATTCACTTTCGTTTATTTCGTTAGCAGATCATCAAGGCGGAATCTCGTAATTTTGCCGATTTCAAACAACGCGCGGTTCCATTCCTCCTCAGCCGGAAGGTTAACACGCTCGCTGATGGATTGGATGATATCGTCTTTATTTTTGCCGCGGACGGCCAGAATGAATGGAAAATGAAACTTCTCGGTATACTTCTTGTTCAAATCGCTTAACAATTCGAATTCCTCCGGGGTTAGCCGGTCAAGCCCTGCGCCTTTCTGCTCCGCAGCCGACAGCGGCGTAACCTGAAGTCTGGTCGCAAGATCGGGGTGAGCCCGCAGCAACGACAGCGTCTTCTCTTGGCTCGCGCTTCGGACAGCTTCCGTCATCGCATCATGCAGTTCGCCAACCGATCCGAAAGGACGGGAAGTGTAAGCCGATTCGGCAACCCACGGTGAATGCTCAAAAATACCGCCAAGCGTCTCCACAAACTCTTCGTTGTTCATTCCGTTGATTTCTGAAAGCGTAAGAGGTGAAGCGGGGATTGCCATCGTTTATCCTACTCCTTTTTCAATTGCTTTGTTTACGGCCCGTATAATGCCGCCATATCCGGTGCACCGGCATAAATTGCCTGACAGCGCCTCTTTAATCTCTTCCGGGGACGGCTTCGGATTTTCCGCAAGCAGGGCGACCACCGAAACCACCATCCCTGGCGTACAATAACCGCATTGAAAACCGCCTTCCTCCAAAAAAGCCTGCTGCACCGGATGCAATCCGCCGCTGCTCAAGCCTTCAATCGTCGTGATCTCGGCTCCCTCGCATTGGTAGGCCATCGTCAGACAGGAATTGACCGGACGGCCGTCGAGCAGCACCATACAGGCGCCGCAGCGCCCAATCTCGCAGGAACGCTTCGTGCCGGTAAGCCCGAGCTCTTCGCGCAGCACTGTCAGAAGACGCCTCGAAGGCGGAACCTCGGCAGTCACCGGCTGACCGTTGATGCGGCAGGTAAGCTTGATCAGCTTCTCCCCGGCTTCGCCCGAACGGCCTGATTCAGCGGAATTCGGTTGGTTCAGCATCCCTGATGCAGCCTCGGCACCATCCGGCATACAGCGACTCTCTTCGTTATCCCGATCCGGCTCTGGAAGATGATCATTCCGTTTTCCCGGATTGGCTGCGTGTTTATCCAACATTCGCATTCACCGCCTTCTGTGGTATAAACGGAGTTTCCTGCAGAAATTCGGGCTCAATCGGCAGCCGGGTCACCCGCTTGCCTACCGCCTGGAAGATGGCAGAAGCGACTGCGGGAGCCAGATTCACCGAGCCGATTTCACCTACGCCGCGGGGGCCGTAAGTATCATGATCCGGCAAATCCTCGATCGCCTCCACCTGAACGCCGCTCATATCGGCAATCGTCGGAATAATGTACGTATCCAGATTCTTTGTAACATAGGAGCCCTCGTTCATCAAGGCATCCTCCGTTAGCGTGAAGCCGACAGCCATGCTGCTGCCGCCCTCGATTTGCCCCAAATACCCTTGCGGATTGGCAACCGGCCCGGCGGCAACCGCATGATACTGGTCAACGACCCGCGCACAGCCTGTCAGCAGATTAACCTCAACTTTAACCGCAATCGCCGAGTACGTATAGAGAAAATGGGCGCCCACCCGTTCAAGAGACGTTGTTGGATAATCGAACACGGTTTCGCACACAATAGGTTCATTCAGAGTACGGGCAAGATCAGTGTAGGATAGGATCAGCTTGCTTCCTTTCCACATTCCTCCGGGTCCCGCAGTCAGGCCGCTTACGCCGGAAGCCGATTCGGCCGCTTCCGCCAGCCGGGCGGTAAAATCGGGGTGCAGCCTGCGCAGCGCCATCCACATCATGCTGGTCGCTCTGGACGCCGTGCTTGAACCGCTGTCGGGCACGACATCGGTATCGCCGATAATGATCCTCAAATCATCGGCGCCAAATCCGTACTGCTCGATCAGCATCTGCTCCATCGTGGCGATTAGCCCTTGGCCGAACTCCTCGTAGCCGAATACGGCCTCGATTTTGCCGTCAAGCGCCAGGCAGAGCCTGCCCCCGGCCGGATCGGGAATCCCCTTGCCGAGCCCGGCTCCGTGCATGGCGATGGCCGCACCGACGCCGGTTACCGTCCAAGGGTCCCTGGCGTCCCGGCCCGGCCCGTTCTTTCTCTCCGCCATCAGCGAAGCGGCGGCCAGCGCCTCCCATACCTGCATGGCTCCGTGCGTCTGGACGATTGGCTGCCCCAGCGGTCCGGGATCGCCGTATCTCCTTAGATTCCGTAGACGCATTTCCCACGGATCGATGCCCGCAGCTTCAGCCAGCCGGTCGATCTGTCCTTCAACGGCGAAGATGGCCTGATTCCCGCCAAATCCGCGGAATTCGCCGGAAACGCCATTGTTTGTATAGACGCAGAAGCCTTCGACGTCCATATGTTCAATCAGGTAAGGACCCATCACATGCTCCGTAGCGAAATTCAGCACCTCGGTTCCAAGCGTGGCGTAGGCCCCGGTGTCCGAGACAATCCTTACCTGATGGGCCAGCAGCCGGCCGTCCTTGTCGCAGCCGGTCTTCATGGTGATCTTCATGGGGTGGCGCTTGAGCCCCGCCCGGACGGATTCGGCGCGGGAATTATGCAGCCGTACCGGCTTGCCCGTGCGAAGCGCCAGAAGAGCGCCGTATGGCTGAACGTTCAGCTCGTCTTTGCCTCCGAACGATCCCCCGATCGGACTCGATACGACGCGGATGCTCTCCTCCGGCATCTCCAGAATCCGGGACAACTGCTTGCGGTCCATCAGGCCGTGCTGCGTGGCCGAGTATACGGTCAGGCGGCCATAGTCTTCAGGAATAAAGAGTCCGCCTTCGGTTTCCATATACGTATGCATTTGACGGGGCGTAAAATATGTCTCCTCCGTCACATAGGCGCACTTCGCAAAAGCTTCGGACAGATTGCCTTTACGGTATTCGGTATGATGCAGCACATTGCCTTCGGGATGCAGCAGGACAGCATCCTCTTTCATGGCTTCCTCAGGGTCTGTAATAACAGGAAGCAGCTCGTAATCCACCTCGATCAGAGACAGCGCATATTCTGCAATTTCGTCGCTGTCTGCGGCTACCGCAGCGATCGCATCGCCGGTGTACCGGACCCGGTCTTCACAGAATACCGGCTGATGCGGAAGGGCGATGCCGAAGCCGTTCAAGCCGGGAACATCCTCATGCGTGATTACGGCATGCACGCCCGGTACGGCGGCCGCCTTCTCCGTGCGCAGAGCCAGAATCCGGGCATGAACCTGATGGCTGCGAAGAACTCTGCCGACCAGCATGCCTTCTGCGCTCATATCGGTTAAATACTGCAGTGTGCCGGTGACTTTTTCCATTCCGTCGGGCCGTGTTCTCCACCGGCCCCCGCTGGATTCTCTGCTTAGCAGCATTTTCCCTCTCCCCTTTCAATAGCTCCGGTAATCCTCGCCCTCTCTCCGTGTTACATGAATGTCCGCCTTTTATTTTCCAGCGTTTTCTTCCAAAGCCTTCCATAGCTCAGCAACAAGAAGATTGCCTGCTGTCTTTTTCTTATATTCCACCGTCACAAAAGGATCACCGTAAGTATCAAACTGCGAGAATACCGCCTCGTATACCGAAGCCAGCAGCTCCGGACCGATATCGGCCCCTTCCAGCAGCGCTTCAGCTCGGCTAAGCCGCTGCGGGCGGCCGCTTCCTCCTCCAGCCGCGATCTTCACGCCGCTGAGGCGCCCCTCACTGTCAATAAAACCCCCTATCGCCACTGTAACCAGCGATGGCGTGAACGCTTCCCTTCGGCCGACTTTGCGGAAGATCTCAATCCGCCTGTTTCCCGAAGGACCTGCTGGGGGCGCAAGCCATAGCCCCGTCAGGATTTCCTCTGGCGGAAGCGTTCCGCTCCACCGTTCGGCCAGCCAATCCTCCATCCGCCTGCGGCTCTGGAACTTGCCGTCAAAAACGGTCAGCTCCGCATCGCAGACAAGCAGCGCGGGAAGACAATCGCCGACGCCAGCTGCGATATTGCCGCCAATCGTCGCCAGATTGCGCACCGCCGGAGCGGCGATGCAGCGGACCGCCTCCTGAACGGCGGGCGCCGTTTGTCCCAGCGCGGCGTTTCGCCGGCACCGGGACAAGTCGGCAAGGGCGCCGATGGATAGCCTTCCGCCATCTTCATCAATATCCGAGAGGCCATTAATCCCTCGCAAATCGATCAGCGCCTTCGGCATGGCGACCGTTCCGGCTTCCCACTGCGTCCGCAGCAGAGTGCTTCCGGAGACATAGACGCCATCCGCGCCGAGCGTCCGTTTCAGCTCCCATGCCTCATGCAGGCTGCGGGGCCGATGAACAGCCGGCGTCCACAGCGGCTCGTCACGCAAAGCTTCCATAAGCTCCCCTCCCTTTTTAAAGTTATTCAGCTATCTCAAGACCGCCTCGCGGCGCTAGAACCGCTGCTCCCGAACGTAAGGAACACCCAGCGATTCCGGCGTGCCGGAAGGCTTGTTGCGATTGCGGTATCCCAAATACATCAGGACAAGAATCGTTACGATATACGGGATCATTTTCAGGAAATAAGGCGGAATGGCGCTGCCGAGCAGCTGCATGCGGAAACCGAGTGAATCCAGCGCTCCGAAGAAGTAGGCGCATAGCAGCGCTCTTACCGGATTCCACCGGGCAAAAATCACGAGACCAACCGCGATCCAGCCTCTGCCTGCCGTCAGCCCTTCATTCCAGGTCGGAGCGACGGTCAGGACCATATCCGCTCCCGCAAGGCCAATCAGCATGGCTCCGACGGTAACATACCCGTAACGGATCAGCCGGACGTGGACGCCCATGACATCCGCGGTGGCCGGACTGTCTCCGACCGCCCGCAGGTGCAGCCCGAAGGAGGTGCGGTGAATGAGCAGATGAAGCACAATAACAAGCGCGAAGCTTAACCAGGTCAAAACGTCCAAATTACCAAAAATAGGGCCAATCACCGGAATCGGATTCAAAAAGTCCAGATGCAGCCTCGGCAACTTGCCGGGCAGCGGGTTGCCGCTGATCGACTTGCCAAGATAAGCGCTAAAGCCGCTGCCGAACAGTGTCATTGCAAGACCAGACATCGTCTGGTTGGCCCGGAGCGTAATGCTCAGGAAGGCATGAACCAGACCCAGCAGCGCCGTTACTCCAACGGATGCGAGCAGCGCGAGTCCGAGATTTTCGGTGCGAATAAACACAATGCAGGTCGAGACCGCTCCCATCAGCATCAGACCCTCGGCTCCGAGCTGAATAATGCCGGCGCGTTCGTTTAATATGCCTCCAAGCGTCGCCAATAGCAGAGGCGTACCCGCGGTAATGGCGGCGATCAATAACTGTGTGACAAAATCCATTTCTTTCGACTCCTCCTTTGGGCTACGCTCCCCGGCGAATGCGGAAGCGGGCAACCATATCGCCGGCAATCAGGAAAAACAGGATCGCGCCCTGCAGCATTTCCGAAATGGACGATGGCAGACCGATGGTCTGAACGCTGAAGCCGCCGACGATCAATCCGCCGAACAGCACCGAAGTGACAACAAGCCCGAGCGGATTCAGCTTGGCGAGCCATGCCACGATAATGGCGGTATAGCCGTAGCCCGGCGAAATGCCCTGCATCAGTTTATGGCTAACTCCCGATACTTCGGCCATCCCCGCAAGACCGGCAAGTCCTCCGCTGATCAGCATAACGATGATAATATGGCGTGAAATGTGAATCCCGGCGTACCGGGCAGCGGTCGGGTTCGCTCCGATCAGACGAAGCTCGTAGCCCCAGCGCGTAAAACGGATCATCAAGTAATAAATGACAACCGCAACCAGCGCTAAAATTAAACCGATATGCAGCCGTGTCGATCCGAGTACAGGCAGCGATTGCGCGGCGGTGAACATCGGAGAGCCTGGCATGTTGAAGCCTTTAGGATCTTTCCACGGTCCGAATACGACATAATCAAGGGCCAGCAATGCCACATAGTTGAGCATGAGCGAGGTGATCAGCTCGTTCACCCCGAAATGCGTCTTCGGAATGGCTGTGAGCAGCCCCCAGAAAGCGCCGGCGGCAACGCCGAAGATCAGCATCAGCAGAATTGACCAAAAGCCGGGCAGATTCGGAAAATAAATGGTAACCGCAGTCGCAGCCATCGCGCCGACCGTCAACTGGCCCTCGGCTCCGATATTCCAAACCGATATCCGGTAGGCCACGGCGATACCGAGACCGCACAACAGCAGGGGAATGGCTTTAACGAGAGTTTCGGTGATGCCGAAGGAGGTTCCGAAGGCCCCCTTGAACATTTTCAAGTAGACGGTTACCGGATTCATACCGTTGGCATAGATAAAGACCGCGCACAGTAAAAGCGCCAGCGCCACCGATATGAACGGCGTCCACCACGGCGTGCGGATGCGGGACGGATCATATTCCAGCCGCCAGGGCAGCCGACCTCCGGAAGTTTTTTTTACAAGTCCCGGAAGCGCCCTTCCGCTTGCCTTTTCCTGGCTCATACCAAGCTCTCCTCTCTGCTGCGGATCCCCGCCATCATCAGGCCGATTCTTTCTCTCTCCGCCGTCTCGTGGGTTTCCTCGCCAATGATTGCTCCGTTATAAATGACCAATATCCGGTCCGACAGCTGCAGCAGCTCATCCAGATCCTCCGAGATCAGCAGCACGCCGCTCCCGGAAGCCCGAAGCTCCATAAGCAGCTCATGCACTCCCGCCGTCGCGCCGACATCAAGACCCTGCGTCGGATGAACGGCCACCATCAGCTTCGGCTGGTGGGTAACCTCCCGGGCGAACAACAGCTTCTGCTGGTTGCCCCCGGACAAATGCTGGACTGGCGTATCCAGCTCCGGCGTTCTCACATCGAATTTGTGCACCAGTTCTTGGGACCATATGCGGTTCTTGGCCGCCTTCAGGATGCCGAACTTCGAATGCTCTTCAGATCGGTACGACTTGAACAGCAGGTTGTCGACCGAACCCAAACGTCCCGCCAATCCGCTCTTCATGCGGTTCTCGGGTACGTGGGAAATACCGGCATCAATCGCTCCGCGAACCGAAGCGGTCTTGACCGGACTTCCGTCAAAGATAATCTCGCCTTCTCTCCAGGTACGAAGACCGGTCAGCACCTCGGCCAATTCCTTCTGGCCGTTGCCCGCTACTCCGGCTACCCCGACGATTTCTCCCTTTCTTACCGACAGGGACAAGCCATCCAGTGCCTTGCGGCCGTGATCGGCGTAGACGCTTAAGTTTCTTACGTCAAGCAGATCTTCTCCTTGTGTGGCTTCGCGCTCCTGCCGCTCGATCACGACTTCTCTGCCGACCATCAGGCGGGCAAGCTCGCGCTCGTCGGTATCCTTGGTGGCCAGCGTCGCGATCATTTTGCCTTTGCGCATAACGGAAATGCGGTCCGAGGACGCCATGACCTCCTTCATTTTATGCGTGGTCATGATTACGGTCTTTCCTTCCTGCTTCATCCGGCGCAGCGTGTTGAACAGCCCTTCTACCTCGCCGGGCGTAAGCACCGATGTCGGCTCATCCAGGATGATAATGTCAGCGCCGCGGTAAAGTGTCTTGACGATCTCCACCCGCTGCTGTTCTCCGACGGAAAGCTGCCATATAGGACGGTCCACCGGAAATTTCAGCCCGAAGCGTTCCGCCAGCTCCTCAATTTCTTTATGTTTGTTTTTAATCCAGTTTCTCCCGCGCCAGAAAGACGATTTTTCGCCAAGCACGATATTTTCCGCCGCCGTCAAGGTCTGCACCAGTCTGAAGTTCTGAAACACCATGCCTACTCCGAGCAAGCCCGCGTCTTTGGGAGAACGAATCTTGGCTGGTTTACCGTGAATCAGAATCTCTCCCTCATCCGCTCTGTACACGCCCGACAGCATGCTCATGACCGTGCTTTTTCCCGCCCCGTTCTCACCAAGCAGCGCGTGTATCTCGCCCGCGTTTGCCGAAAAATCGACTTGGTCGCTCGCGGTAACCGAACCAAAACGTTTGACAATTCCGCGCATTTCCACCGAATATTCCTGCATATGGAACGCCTCCTTCCTCATAGTTGTAGTACGGGTGGGGAAGGTTCTTTGATCAAGAGCCCGCCCCACCCATATGGTCTTCCTCTTATAAATGGACACCGCAATAATGGTTTAGCTTTAAACAGTTCAAAGCATGACTTATTTAGGAAGCGGTCCTACTACGCCTTGAGCCAGCCAATCCATACCCAGCACCTCTTCAAGCGTAAGACTCTTTCCTGCCGGTACTTTCTCATTGCCCTGGTTATCCTTGATTGGGCCCGTGAAGACATTCAGCTCGCCGCTGACGATCTTCGCTTTGGCATCCGCAACAAGCTTCTGAACATCCTCGGGAACCTTGTTGCCGAATGGAGCCAGATCCACCATGCCGTCAGCCATATCGCCGGAATACTGTTCATTTGTCCAGGTTCCGTCCATAACGGATTTAACCGTCTTCGTGTAGTATGGTCCCCAGTTCCATACCGGGTTCGTCAAATAGTTGTCCGGTGCGAACTTCTTCATATCGGAGTCGTTGCCGCCCGCAAAAGCTCCGCGTTCCGCGGCAGCCTGCAGAGTTGCAGGGGAATCCTGGTACGCAAGCAGCACGTCGGCGCCTTTATCCAGCAAGCTGATCGCCGCCTGGCGCTCGGTCGTCGGATCGTACCATGTGTTCGTCCATACGACGTCGACCTTGATGTCCGGATTTACACTTTGCGCGCCAAGCGTAAAAGCATTAAGGTTGTAGATAACCTCGCTGATCGGAAATGCGCCGACATAGCCAAGATGATTTTTCTTGGTCATTTTGCCTGCGGCAATACCCGTCAGATAGCTCGCCTGGTAGTTCTTGCCGAAGTAAGTGCCCATGTTGCCGGCTGTCTTGAAGCCGGAAGCATGGTCGAACTTGACGTTCGGGAATTTATTCGCTACGTTCAGCGTTTGGTCCATGTAACCAAAGCTTGTTGTGAAGACAATGTCATGACTTTGCGCGAGCTCGGTAATAATGCGCTCAGCGTCAGGTCCTTCAGGAACATTTTCAACAGTATCGGCTTTAATGCCAAGTTCTTGCTCCATGGCTTTGCGACCTTGATCATGCTGATAAGTATAACCGCCGTCGCCTGGAGGCCCGATGTATACGAATGCTACCTTCGGTTTCTCTCCGGACGGCTGCGCCGACGCGCCTGCAGAAGCTCCCGCCGTCGCCGTAGCTGCCGGCTCTGAGGACGCTCCCGCGTTACCTCCCGTATTGTTGCCGCCGCAGCCTGCAAGCACAATTGCAAGCACAAACAGCAGCATGAAGCTCAATTTGAATGCCCGACCCCTTTGTTTCATTGTTTTCCTCCTCACTAAAATGTCGTGTAGCATAGAGCTTACACAAATATGAACTGGCCGTTTCCGGCCGAAGCTCCTTCATTTTTAGCTCCGGTTAATTTCTACCTCTAACTATAAAGAGACCGGAGCCATGCGTAAATTTATATAACATACGTTTGTGCATAAAGATGAAAAGGAGGGATTATTTTGTGCAGGTTGCACTAACCCAAGCCTTGATATATTGAAAATTGTAAGGAATCATAACATTGCCGCGGTTTAGATGCCGGCTGAGTCCCGGTTTTGCCCGTTTATGAGCATCCACTGGCGGCGGATCTCCATGAAATCCCCTTCGGTATCGGCATCCATGAAAAAAGGGGACTCTCCCTCGATCACCGCGCCTTTATAGGCCGGGGAATGAAGGATGCTCGCCGCCCCGCGGTCGCCGTCAAGCTGCTGAAGCGCCGGGAACAGCGACTTGGAAAACAAGGCCGGCGGCATGACCGTCCCATCCCCCCGGCTGGCCACATAATCCAGATCCGGCGAACGCCGGAAGGTATCAATCAAGCGGCCGATCAGCCCCGCCGTAATGAACGGCTGGTCAGCCAGGGCCACCACCACCGCATCCGGTTCGGTCGGCAGCACGGCATTGAGGCCGCAGCGAAGAGAGAAGGACAGCCCCAAATGGGCAGTCAGGCAGGTTTCCGTCCGCCTGGTTCCCCGGACTCCACTCTCGGGCGGCAGCCATTCCAGTTTGTCATCGGCCCTTACGACCACAACCAGCGGCTTAAAGCCGCAGCGCTCCAGTTCACTGAGCGCGACGCTCCCGAGGGTCACGTCCTCCGACAACCTCAGAGAAACTTTGGGGGTGCCCATCCTGCTGCTCCGGCCCGCCGCCAGGTAAATTCCGGCTACTTTCAACGTCATCCGCTCCTTTCGGCTGTTTGCGCGAATCCGCTCTTCTCACCTGAATCATCTCTGCAACAATACTGACGGCTATCTCTTCCGGCCCTTCTCCGCGAATCGGCAGTCCGACGGGCGCGTGCAGAGTCTCCGGCGCACTTAGCCCCTCCAGCAGCAGGCCTATTCTTGCGGTGGAGCCAATAATCCCGATATAATGCGGCTCATGCTCAAGCACGCTTTCAAGGAACATACGGTCCCGCTGGAATTGATGGCTGCAGATCAGGACATAATCGCCGCTCCCGATCCGAAGCCGCTCCGCGGCCTCCCTTGGAGAACAGATGGCTGTTTCCTCAGCGGGGAGCCCATGCTTTACGCGGGCTTCCCGCCAGTCCGCAACCGCGATCCGAAATCCGGTTCGAAACGCCAGATCGGCGATTGGATGGCTGTCATGCCCGGGACCGAACAAAATCAGCCGAGGCTTGGGAACAAGCTTCGTTATAAATGAAGCTTCGCTATAGCCGCTCCCCGTTCGAACCTCCTGCTCTCCGGTAATCGGCTCCAGCGAGTAGGCATAGCCGGCGCCCTCGCGGGTACGCCGCAAAATCACACTTTGTCCCGACAACATCCGGTCATGGGCTTCAACCAGCAAATTTCGCAGGTCGCCTTTTACGGGCTCCAGCACGACTTTAATCTTTCCCCCGCAGCCCACCGCTTCTCCCCAGGAAAAATCACCAGGAGACAGCATATCATATTCTACGAATTCCGGCACCCCACATTTCCACACTTCCCCGGTCCGAAGCTGCAAATCGCTCTCCAGGCACCCGGGGCTGATACTTCCTATCGTTCCGCCATCATGAAACAGCATTGCCGCTCCGGGCTTTCGGTAGGAGTGGCCTTCCACAGAAATCAGCGTGGCCAGCACAGCGGGAAGGTCGTTTCTCTTAATGTGGGTTGCAATATCATAAGCGCTCATGAAACTCCCCCCTGTAGTCTTCGGCAGTCAGCCTTCGGCCGTCTTCCTTGATCGGATTCAGCCGCGCTCCAGCATTTTCCTGAACAGGAACGCCAGCTGCAGCCGCAGCAAATCATTTGTTTTCTTAAAATCGACATCCAGCAGCTCGCTCAGCTTCTCCATCCGGTAAGTGGCAGTATTACGGTGAATGAACAGCTTCTTGGCCGTTTCGTTGATGTGGCCGTCATTTTCGAGAAAAGCTTCCAATGTATGCAGCATTTCCCTTACGTAATCGGGCTCGCGGCCGAGCAGTCCGGCCAGGGTGCGGCTGCAGTATTTTTGCATCATTTCGGCAGGAACCTGCTGCAGTACCATGGCCAGCTCAAGCTGACGGTAGTGCGCAACCTGCTGTCCGGCGTTCCAGTATGCCGTCAAGCGCATGGCTTCCTTCACCTCGGCAAAAGCCTCCCGGATTTCCTCCGGCTTGCTCTTCCGGCAGCTGACCGCAGCCCGGGGATAACAACCCTCACTGATCTCCAGCTTGTCGAAGCAAGCCTCAATCATGCCGCTGAACCGTTCCGGCGCCAGCCTTTCCCCTGAATAGATCGACAGCAGACCTTCCTCCACAATAAGATGAAAAGCGTTCAACTTTCCAAGTTCAGGATGCTGTATATATTCTTCTTTTATGCGGGTTAGCTCATGCTGCCGCAGTTCGCCCGCTTCGGCTACGTCGCTAAGAACAAACTGAAAGGATCCTTGCAGCAGTCCGGGGTCCATAGCGTCAGCCGCCTTCGCCAGCTCGGCGCAGGACAGATCGCCCTTCAGACAGCGGCGAAGCTGCCTGCCGAATTCCCTGTGCAGATCCTGTTCAAAATAATCCTCCACGCCTGACCGGATGTGGTACGAAATTAGCTCGGCTCCCTGAACGAACAGGCTCTCTTCCATGGAAAGCATCAGGGGATCGATGGAACAAAAGACGAGATAGCCCGTGCATTCCTCTCCCTGAAGGAGCGGAAGTCGGTAACCCGCTTCCTCGCCGATGCGCACCTTGCGGTTCTTGTTCCCCCACGGCCATCCGCCCAGCAGCTCCCGTTCACTGTGAGCGGAGTTGTTGAAGAGCAGCTCCCCTCGGCTGCCGACGACGGCCAACGGGTGGCCGACACACTCGGAGACCGACTCCAGCAGCGAACGGCTGCGCACGGGGCGCAGGGCAAAGCGCATCAGCTTCCGCTGCTTCTCAAGAACCGCTTGCAGCACGCCTGTGCTGCGGGCGAGCTCCGCGCGGAACAGGCCGTTCATCTGATCCGAGAACGTAAACTGGAACGGCAGCTCGATGAGCGGAAAATTCAGTTCTTCCGCTTCGGCAATCAACGCTTCGGGGACCGTCTCCCAGAAACGCCCCAGCTTGATTCCAAGGCCCGAGGAGCCCCTCCGGTTGAGCTTGTGGAGCAGCGCCGACGCCTGCTCGGGATTATCTTTGATGAGGTAGGCCGTTGTTAACAGCATCTCCCCCTCTTTGATCCAGTCTGAAATGTCCGGGGCATCCATCACATTGATCGACTTGACGATTCTGTGAGTCCCTTTGGAACCGGCAATCAGCTTTGCTTCCGATAAAGGATATATCGATAACGCCTCTTCGACCGTAAGGTGCATGACGCCCCTCCTCCATTATATTAATAAAAGCAAAACTTTTATGTTTTTTGGTGTTACTTTATGTAACATTATAAAGAATATGCCTCCCTTTGAAAAGATAAAAGTTTAAAAACTCCGCCCCATGTTATGTAACTTTACATATATTTCATATTGCTTTTCTCCGCTGTCTCAGCCGGATAAAAAAGGGCCGTCCAACGCGAAAAATTGCCGCGGGACAGCCCTGTATATTAGTACTTTATTGAGTTCATTAGAACGGTATGATCAAACCAGCGCGGGCTTCCAAATTTGGTTCGCCCATGCCAGCAGCCGCAGATCCTGGCCGAAGCCTCCGATCACGGACAGTCCGAGCGGAAGGCCGCCGGGACCGGCAACCGGAAGCGTGATTTGCGGAAGACCGGCCAGGCCGGCAATGCAGCTGAGCGACATTGCTCCGCTTCGGTTAAACTCCAGCCGAGCCGCGTCGCCCCCGGACAGCGGCGCCGCGCCGGGGACCGTCGGAATGACAAGGGCCCCGTCCTCTCCAAGCAAATTACGCAGACGATTTACGACTTCCTTCTTGAAGGAGGCGGCAGCGTTTTGATCCTGTCCGGACAACTTTTCCGCGAGCGCAAAGCGGGCGGCGATATCCGGCCCGAACGCCGGTTGCACCTCTTGCACCCAGCTTCCGTGCGTCTCCCATATCTCATTGCCCTGAAGCTCCCGGAAGACATCCATCCAGGCCTTCAGCCCTTCCGGAGCGATTTCCGTTTCCTCGCTCCGTCCGGCGCCTGCCTGCAGCAGCTTCAAGGCACCGGACAGCGGTCCGGCGCTTTCCGGTTCCGCGAGCCTCCAGGCATCCTTGGCGACGAACAAGGTGCTCACACCGGGACGGGGTTCGTTGTCTGCCGATTTGTCCTTGACGGCAGCTGTCCCCGGCGCGTTCTCTCCTTCGCTGCCGGCTCCGAGCAGCACTTGACCGACCCGGAGCAGAAGTCCGGGACTCCCGGCCATCCAGCCGACCGTATCAAACTGCGGAGCAAGCGGAATTACGCCGCTCATGTCCACCGCACCGTGACTCGGCCGGAAGCCGTAAATGCCGCAGTACGAGGAAGGCACCCGCACCGAGCCGCCGGTATCCGTCCCGAGCGCGAAGTCGACGCTTCCTGCGGCGACGGCGACCGCTGAGCCGCTGGATGATCCGCCGGGAATTCTTCCCTCCCCGCGCGGATTCACCGGCGTGCCGTAATGCACATTTTCCCCGCCGAGGCTGTACATCAGTTCATCTGTGTGGGCAGCCCCCCTCAGAGCGGCCCCCGCCATCAGCAGGCGGCGTACCGCTCCGGCATGCTCCTCCGCCGCCGGATGGCTTCGCAGCCAGTCCGGATTGCCGGCCGACGAGGCATGGCCCTTGATTGCAAATACATCTTTAACCGCAAACGTCATTCCATCCAGAATTCCTCGCGCCAGCGGCTGGACCTCAAGTCCGGGATCGATAAAAGCTCCATACCGGTTGTCCAAGCTCATCCGCCCTTTCCTCCTTCCAATGTATCCGCAATGCCCCAAACTGCCGAACAAAATAAGCAGCATGACAGACGAAGCGGAATTTCTCCCCCTAATTCTTTAATAAAGGAGGTTCTGCAGGCGTAAGCTGGAAAATCTCCAGCTAAATCCGGCGTTTCAGCCAAAAATAAAGAAAAAGCGGGCATTAAACGGGAGATTTTCCCGTTCGTTGATAAAAATATCATTGTTTCGGACAAATAAAAGGGAGTTATTCCTGTCTATTCGTGATTTCCAGTGAACCATTGCCGGTAGATGTTTCTCAGTGAATTCCCGGCAACAAGTTCAATCCTCATCTTCGAATGAAGCCTAAACAGGTGAAATCCGGGCATTTTCGATGCGGGAGCGGGAGTGGACCCATCCTGCATCCGCTCCGGAGGCTTCCCGTTACCAGCCAATGGCCGCTCCGTCGCAGCGCGGATCGGTCCCGCCGCTGCGGTAGCCGTTCTCATCGATGCGGATGGCATGGGCATGCCCGGCCAGTCCGTCATAGTCCGCCACCTTCCGCACCTTGTGGCCGGCTGCCGCCAGCTCTTCGAGCACATCGTCCCCCACCCGGCTTTCCACGGTCAGCTCCTGGGTCGGCTCGCCCCATGTACGGCCCCAGACAAACCGCGGCTCGTCGACCGCCTGCTGGGGATTCATTCCGTAATGCAGCATCCGGGTCAGCAGCAGCGTCTGGGTCTGCGGCTGCCCCTCGCCGCCTTGGGTGCCGTATAGAATGGCGGGCTTGCCGTCCCGGCAGGCCATCGCCGGCATCAGCGTATGGAAGGTCCGCTTATGCGGCTCCAGCGTGTTGACCGCCGCCGGGTCCAGCGAAAAGAAGGAGCCCCGGTTCTGCAGCAGAATGCCGGTGCCGCCCGGAGCGGCCCCCGAGCCGAATTCGAAATACAGGCTCTGGATGAAGGAGACGGCATTGCCTTCCGCATCGACAACTGCCGCATAGGCGGTGTCCCGGCCGGTAGGCTCGCTGGACAGCGCGGCCGCACTGCGTAGAGAAATCGATGCCGCAAGCTGCGCCGCGTACGTCTTATCCAGCAGCCGATCCAGCGGAATCTCGCTGAATTCGGGATCGGTAAGAACCGCGTCGCGGTCGCGGAAGCTGGCCTTGATCGCTTCAACGAGCAGGTGATAATATTCATAAGAACCGTGCGGAATCCCGCTGAAATCATACTTCTCCAATATATTCAGCGCCATCAGCGCGGCGAAGCCTTGCGAATTCGGCGGAGCCTGATGAACGGTGTAGCCGTGATAATCCGTGCTGATCGGCTCACACCAGTTGCCCCGGTGGTCGGCAAAGTCTTCCCGGAGCAGATAGCCGCCGGCCTCCGCCAGTCCGTCGCAGATCGCCCCGGCGATTTCACCTTTATAAAAAGCGTCGCGGCCCCCGGAAGCCAGAATCGAAAGCGACCGGGCCAGATCCTTCTGCACGAATTTCTCTCCAGCCTGCGGAATCTTGCCGCCCGGCATATAGATGGCTGCCGCCTCGGGGGACAGCGCGGCGCCGGCAAGCACCGTATTGGCATGCTGATCGGGCGAGAGCGGAAAGCCCGAGGACGCGTATTCGATCGCCGGCTCCATCACCTCCGCGAGCGGCATGCGGCCGTACCGGCTCAGCACTGCGTCCCAGCTGTCCGCCATGCCGGGCACTGTAATCGCGCTGCGGGCGCCCCGCCGCGGAATCGCCGCTTCGCCGGCGAACCGGCCGCGATGAACTCCGTAGCCGGAGCGGCCGCTGCCGTTATAGGCCTGAACGCGCCCTTCATCAGCGCTGTAGGTCAGCCAGAACGCATCGCCGCCCAGGCCTGTCATATGCGGGTAGACAACCGCCAGCGCCGCGCTGACGGCCACCGCCGCGTCAAAGGCGTTCCCGCCCTTTTGCAGAACCCGCGCGCCCGCGGCCGATGCCAGATAATGCGGACTGACCACCATCGTTTTTGTACCGATTACCGGTCGCTTTGTCATAAGCTTCTCCCTCCCGTGAATTAATGTCATTTAACATTACACCGCCCGGCGAAGTCAACCGGAAGGCTCGCATTCCCAAGACGGCGCACCCGCGATTTGTGTATGATGCACAAAGTTCCGGCCGGAGGGCTTCGAAACGAAATATAATAGGGATGTACTTCTGAGGATTAGTATAGAATGGGGTTTTAAAGGGGGGAACGGTATGAGACCGGCTCAAAAAGATTATATAGAAATTATCATTTCAATGTGCAGAACGGGAATTCTCGGCTATGGCGGAGGCCCTTCGGTTATTCCGCTGATCCGCCATGATGCCGTTATCCGGTACAAATGGCTCAGTGACGAGGAGTTCGGGGAAACGCTGGCGCTGGCCAACGCGCTGCCGGGACCGATCGCCACTAAAATGGCCGCTTATTTAGGATACAAGCGCAGAGGAGCCTGGGGAGCGATTCTCGCCGTTACGTCGCATATTTTACCCAGTGTTCTTGCCATGATTCTGCTGCTGTCGGCCGTCAATTATCTTGCGGGCTCCAAGATCGTCAAGGGAATGATTGCCGCCGTTTCGCCCGTCATCGCCGTTATGCTCGGTGTTATGGCGTACGAATTTGCAAAAAAAGCCGTAAAGGGCCTCGGTATCGCCGCCGGCGTCGCCTTCATGCTGCTCGCCCTGCTGCTGCTTGAGGTGCTGCATGTCCATCCGGCCATCGTCATCGTGCTATTTCTCGCTTACGGCTCAGTACATTACCGGGCTGTGGCCGGCCGCCGCAAGCAAGGACGGAAGGAGGGAACGCCTTAAATGGAATGGATTCAACTGATCATCGGGTTCTTCATCGCCAATCTGCTCGGCTACGGCGGGGGCCCTTCCTCCATCCCGCTCATGTATGAAGAAATTGTCCCGCATTACCACTGGCTGTCTGACGGGGAATTCTCGAACATGCTGGCGCTGGGCAACGCACTTCCCGGACCGATCGCCACGAAGGTGGCGGCTTACGTCGGCTTCGAGATTTACGGCTGGATCGGAGTGATTGTCGCCCTGCTGGCCACGGTCCTGCCGTCGGCCGCAGCCCTGATCGTTCTGCTCCGAGTACTGCAAAAATACCGGCAGTCCAATGTCGTCAAAGGCATGACGCTGCTTGTTCAGCCGGTTATCGCCATCATGATGGTCGTCCTGACCTGGCAAATGGGAAAAGGGCCTGCCGCCTCCATTGGAATTTGGCAGACGCTGATTATTGCGGCCATTGCCTTCTGGGCGATGGAGCGCCGCAAAATCCACCCCGCTCTCGTTATCCTCGCCGCTTTTGTCTATGGCGGACTTGTCCTTGCGCACAGCATGTAATCCGGGCGCTTATATACGGGAGTAACTTTATTTTTAAGGCAAAAAGAAACGGCTGACGCCCCATTACGGGAGATCGCAGCCGTTTCTTTTTTTACGATTTCAAAATGTACTGCGATAGCACGGCCTGCACCTCGTAAATATTCACACTCTTGTTGAACGCCTTCTTGAGCGGAAGCGAGCTGCCAGATATAAAAAGGCACAGCTCCGCGTCCAGATCGAAATGCCCCGCCGTCTCTACGGAATAATGGCTGATGCTTTTGTAGGGGATGGAGTGATACGCCGTCTTTTTGCCGGTTACCCCCTGCTTGTCGACCAGAACCAGCCTTTTATCCGTAAAAATAAACATGTCGCGTATCAGCTTGTAGGCTCGCTCGATCTGCTCCCCGGGCGCGAGAATCTGGCCGTACTCTTTCCGGGCCGTCTGGAGATCCACCTGAGATGCATTGCCGAGCAGGCCGTCAAAAAATGCCACTTCTTTTCCCTCCTTCTGATTATCCTGTGATGACGGCAAGCCGCCTATTTCCATAGATATTGAAAAAACAGAAAGGTATTCCGGGTTAACCGCTTCGGGGAGTGTAAGGCAGAGGAGGAAAAATATGACTTGATATCAGCAGCCGGTTATTTTAAAATTAGTGTAACTTTGTTTATGAGGGAGGTGAGGAAAGATGAATTATGGAGGTCTGGGTAGCATGGTCAGCCGTTTGCCTATCGCAGCGGCGGGCATCGTTCATGCTTTTGGCGACAACGGGAGAAGTCTGCCCTTTTTTGCCAATATCATAGCGCCTGCCTACCCAGAAATGTCTTTCCTGCCTTCCGAACGTACAGCTTAAGCCTTAGGCTTACACGGACAAGGCCGCGGGGAACGTTTCCCTGCGGCCTTTTTGTGTTGTCCTTGCGCGTAAGAATGCAGGGGGCGTTTTCCAGAAATCATTACCCGCTCGCGGACCGTATGGCTCCCGAAGCCAAAAAGGAGAATCCCCATGATCATTCAATGTCAAAATGTTCAAAAATATCACGGCGCTCAAGAGGTACTGAGCGATATCACGCTGGCCGTCCGCCAAGGCGAGAAGGTCGGCCTCATCGGCCGCAACGGCTGCGGCAAAACGACCCTGCTGCGCCTGTTAAGCGGCGAGGACGCGCCCGACAGCGGGCAAATCGCCATCCGCAAAGGCTGCACCGTCGGGCTGCTGGCGCAAAACCAGGAGGGCGGCAGCGATACGGTGTATGCCGTCCTCCAGCGCAGCTTCGCCGAGCCGCTGGCTTGGCAGCGGCGGCTGCGGGAGCTTGAGCAGGAGATGGCCGCCATGAACGCAGGCGCCGAGGACCGCTGGAACGGGCTGCTGCGCGAGTACGGCTCGCTCCAGGAGAAATTCGAAGCCGCCGGAGGCTATGAAATCGAGGCCGAAATCCAGCGCGTCGCCTCCGGCCTTGGCATCGGAAGCGAGCTGCTCGGGCGGCCTTTCGCTTCCCTCTCCGGCGGAGAGAAGACCAAAGCGGGTCTTGCCGCCCTGCTCCTGCGGCGGCCGGACGTGCTGCTCCTCGATGAGCCGACGAATCATCTGGATATGGCTGCCATTGAGTGGCTCGAGCAGTTCCTGCGGGACTACGCCGGGACCGTGGTCGTCATCTCCCATGACCGTTATTTTCTTGACGCGGTCGTGACGAAGGTGATCGAGATCGAGGACGGCGAGGCCGTCGTCTATCATACGAATTACACCGGCTTCCAGAAAGAGAAGGAAGCCCGGCTGCTCCAGCAGTTCGCCGATTACCAGGAGCAGCAGAAAAAAATCAAAAAAGTGCAGGAAAGCATTAAACGGCTGATCGAATGGGGCAACAACGCCAATCCGCCCAATCCTTCTTTTCACCGCCGCGCGGCTTCGATGCAGAAAGCGCTGGACCGGATGGTCAAGATCAAGCGTCCCGTGCTGGAGCGTAAAAGCATGGATTTGCAGCTGGAGCAGCAGGACCGCTCGGGCAGCCGGGCGCTGATCCTTGACGGCGTGGGCAAAGCCTATGGCGAGCGCGTGCTGTTCTCGGGAGCCGAGGACGTGCTGCGCTACGGCGAGACCGCTGCGCTGATCGGCGGCAACGGCGCGGGCAAGAGCACGCTGCTGCGCATCATCCTGGGCCTGGAGCAGCCCGGCGCCGGAAGCTGCACGCTCGGCGCTCGGGTAACGGTCGGCTATCTGGCACAGGAAGCCGTCCCGGAGGACGCCGGGCTCTCGGTCCTTAAATATTTCCGCGAGGAGGCGGGGATGGAGGAAGGCGAAGCCCGCGGGCAGCTCGCAAGATTCCTGTTTTACGGAAGCGATGTGTTTAAGAGCATCGGAGGGCTGTCCGGCGGAGAATGGACGCGGCTGCGTTTCGCCATCCTCATGCACCGCCGGCCCAATCTGCTTATTCTCGATGAGCCGACCAATCATCTGGACATCGACTCGAGAGAAGCGCTCGAGGAGGCACTGGAGGAATTCCTGGGAACGGTGCTTGCGGTATCCCATGACCGCTATTTCATCAACCGCTGCTTCGGCAAAATCTGGACGATTGAGGATGGGAAATTCTCTGTATTTTCCGGCAGCTACGAGTATTACAAGGAAAAGCGGGCGGAGAAGGAGGCGCGGGAACGCCGTTCCTCCGATTCCGAGGAATACGAACCGCAAGCCTCGCCAGGGAAAGCCTCTTCCTCCTTGCCCGCAGGAAACGCAAGATCTCAGGAGCGGCCGCGGCCGGAACGCTCGCGTTCCGCGCAGCCGCGGGAAGCCTTGCGGGAAGCCCGCAGCACCGCTTATTGGGAGAAGGAAATTGCGGAAGCCGAGAATCGGCTGCGCGTAATCGACACGGCGATGCTGGACCCGGTGCTTGCCAGCGATGCCGCCCGTCTGTCCGTCCTGCACGGCGAAAGGGAGCAGGTGCAGCAAACGCTTGACGCCATGTATAAGGAATGGCTCGGCAGCATGCAGCAGTAACCGATAATCGGAGCCAGATGCAGAAAGGCCGCTTCTTCTTAACCGAAGAGGCGGCCTTATTTCATGAATTTGGGTATTGCTATCTATATAATCGGTCCTGAAATTACCGGGTAAAGCTCATAAACCAGCCGATGATCGAAATCCATAACGGGACGCTGAGCAGTAACCCCCACAAAAGTCCTGCCGAGAATCGGCCTTCCGTATGAACTTTGACACTTTCCTGCTTCAGCGGCAATCTCAAATTCTGTTGCTTTTCCATGCGATCCCCTCCTACCTAATCTTATCGTCACAAAAGAGGAAAAAATTTAGACCGCCGGACCTAAAATTTTTATGTCTCGGGTAAATTTATTATAGCCTAAAAGACTCAGCGGATATACTCTAAATGTAAGCCCTTTCAATAACTTATTTTAAACGATTCTGACCGTTTTTTAAACAAAAAAATTCATTTTTAATTATGTATTTTTTGTATCTGCTTTAGTCCAACATGATTGGCTTATCCGGGTGACGCAGATATTCAAACATCGTGCGAATCTGTTTCTCCGTGTTCCGTCCCACCGACAGTTCCGGCAGCTCCTCTTCCTTGAAAAAGCCGACGTCGCTCGTCTCAAGACCCCCTGCCGCCTCTCCGCCGACAATCTCGCACAGGATAAACAGCTTGTAAATATGATATGGGTCCGGCGGATGACCGTGGAATTTCTTGTCCAGCACGCCAAGCAGGCGCACCGCTCTTGCTGTGAACCCCGATTCTTCGCGGATCTCTTTGACTGCTACTTCGCTCGGCGAATAGCCGATGTCGGCCCAGCCTCCGGGCAGCGACCATTTGCCGTCTATTTTTTCACGAACCATCAGAATCCGGTCTTCCTTGAATACGACGCCCCGAATATCGACCTTTGGCGTGCTGTAGCCTTTGTCGCCCGCAAAGGATATTCTGATCTTCTCCCTGCTTTCAAACGTGTAGTTCGCCATAATATCCACACTCAGCTCACGGAGCATTTCATACCGCTCGATATCGTACACGTCCTTGGCATACTCCAGTCCCGTCTGGGCGATTGCCTGAATCTCCTTGGCCCAGGTCAGCCATTTTTCCTCCATAGCCATTCCCGCTCCTCTCCGGTTCTCGTCTAATCCGTTCCTGCACTTTACAGTTTTACCTAGAGTCTATCACGGCTTCGGCGCGTCAAACAACTTCGCTGCTGCATGCTACGCTTACGGCATTACCAAATTTTGATTGTGCGGGGTTTATTCCAGTATAATAAAGTCTATGGAGCGGCGAATCCGGTTCGGCGCATCCGTCACAAGCCGCTGGCTTGCGACCCGTAAATCCAGGAGGTACATAATGATGACTTACGCAGCTTATTTTGAATCCCGCCGGGATGAGCAGTTGAATGAACTGAGCGATTGGCTTAAGATCCCCAGCATTTCCGCGCTGTCCGAGCATAAGAAGGATGTTTTGACGGCAGCCCAGTGGCTTGCGGATACGCTGAAAAAAGCAGGGCTCGAACATATCGAGATCCATCCGACTGAAGGCCATCCCGTCGTCTATGCCGATTATCTGCATGCGCCGGGCAAGCCGACAGTGCTTGTCTACGGGCACTACGACGTTCAGCCGGTCGATCCGCTGAATCTTTGGACGACTCCGCCATTCGAGCCGAATATAAGGGACGGCAAGCTGTACGCCCGCGGCGCGACTGACGATAAAGGCCAGGTCTTCATGCATATCAAGGCGCTGGAAGCTATCCTGAAGGAAGAAGGCACGCTTCCTGTCAATATCAAACTGTGCATTGAAGGCGAGGAGGAAATCGGCAGCGTCCATCTCCCTCCCTTCCTCGAAGCTCATAAAGACTTGCTGGTGGCGGACGCCGTGCTCGTCTCCGACACCGCGCTTCTCGAACGCGGAAGACCGGCCATTTGCACCGGGCTCCGGGGTCTCTGCTCGATGGAAGTGGAGGTCACGACCGCTTCCACGGATTTGCACTCAGGCACTTACGGCGGCGCCGTTCCCAATGCGCTGCATGCGCTTGTCTCCCTGCTATCATCGCTGCATGACGATAAAGGCCGCATCGCGGTGGACGGCTTCTATGAAGGCGTCCCGGAGCTGTCCCAGGTGATGCGCGAAGAATTCGCCAAGCAGGGCATCGACGAAGAGAAAATCCGCGAGGGACTGGGCCTGTCCGCACTCTACGGCGAGGAGGGCTATACGTTCGTCGAACGCGTAGGAGCCCGGCCAACGCTGGAGCTTAACGGCGTATATGGCGGCTTCCAGGGCGAAGGCACCAAGACGGTTATCCCGAAACAGGCCCACGCCAAAATCACCTGCCGCCTCGTCGGCGACCAGAATCCCCAGCATATTCTGGACGCCATTGAAGCTCACCTGCAATCGCATATTCAGCCGGGCGCGAAGGTCCATGTGCGGCAGGTCGAGAAGGCATTCGCCTTCAATAGCGACCCGTCGAATGCCTTCCTTCAACTGGCAGCGGACGCTTATGGCAAAGTATACGGCACCCGCGCCCTGTTCACCAAGGATGGTGGCTCCATCCCGATTATGGAAAGCTTCTCCCGTATCCTGAAGGCGCCGGTCGTGCTGATGGGCTTCGGATTGAATGACGAGAACCTGCACGCGCCCGACGAGCACTTCAATCTGGAGAACTTCGATAAGGGCCTGCTGACGATCGTGGAATTTCTGAAATCTGCCGGAACGGCAGAACTGGCGGCAGAATAAAGCCAGGCCGTGTAGGACAAAAGGCTCTTCGCTGTAAGACAGCGAAGAGCCTTTTTTAATAAAGACGAACTTCTTTCCGCGATAAAAGGGGCGACCGCCCGGCGATCACTGCCCAATTCCAGAGTTCACCACGCTGCCCGAAATAACTAAAAAACCCTTGCTGGGCAAGGGTTTGGACATTTCAATTATGGAAAGGAATCTGGAGCGGGTGATGGGAATCGAACCCACGCTATCAGCTTGGAAGGCTGAAGTTCTACCATTGAACTACACCCGCTTATGTGGACCTTTACTATTCTAGCACTTCCGATTGAATAAGGCAATTCTTAATCAGGAAGGCATTCCAAAGGTGGCAGACTTCAGGAAAATATTCTCGAACTCCTGCGCCCTGACCGGTTTACTGAAGAAGTAGCCTTGGGCCTCATGGCAGCGCTGCTGGCGCAAAAATTGCAGCTGATCTTCGTTCTCGACACCCTCGGCCGTCACCTTCAGCTTCAAGTGGTGCGCCATGGAGGTGATCGTGGAGACTATGGCGGCGTTGTTGCTGTCCTCCATAACCTCGGAGACGAAGGAACGGTCGATTTTAAGCCGGTCAATCGGCATGTTCTTCAAATAGTGCAGCGAGCTGTAGCCTGTTCCGAAATCGTCGATGCTGATAAATACGCCAAGCTCTTTGAGCCGCTTCAGCTGTTCGAAGGCTTTTTCCTTGTCAAGTGTCATGCTTTCCGTAATTTCAAGGTCCACATAGCACGGGTCGAGACCGATACGCTTTAGAAACTCTCCGATCTTGCCTGCCAGGTTCGGCTGAAGAAACTGCCGCATGGACAAATTGACCGAGACGCAAATCGGGCGGTACCCCGCTGTTTGCCATTCCTTGTTCTGGCGGCATGCGGTGGTAAGCACCCACTCTCCGATCGGAACGATCAGACCGCTCTCCTCCGCAACGGGAATGAATTCCACCGGAGACACAAGTCCCCGCTTCGGATGCTGCCAGCGCAGCAGCGCCTCCATGCCGACCAGCTCCTTGGTGGACAACTGAACCTGCGGCTGGTATTCCAGGTAGAATTCGTCCCTCTCCAGCGCTCTCCTCAGATCATTCTCCATCTTTAGCCTTTCCGCAGCCTTCATCTGCATCAGAGGCACGTACCGGCGGATGTCCACGCCCTGCTCCTTGGCATTATGAACGGCGGCGTCCGCGTTCTGAATAAGCTGCTCCGCCGTCTCTCCGTCACCGGGATACACACTGATGCCGAGGCTGAGCGAAATATGGTATTCGCCCGACTCCAGGTCGACCGGCTTTTCGAACAGCTGCAGCAGCTCTCTGGAACGGAGAAGGCAGCTGTCCAGACCGACCCGGTCGGTCATCAAAAAAGCGAACTCGTCGCCCCCCATACTGAACAATTCCTCACCGTGCTGGCTTGCTTCCTTGATCCGCTGAGCTACCAGCTGCAATAGCCTGTCACCGGCATAATGGCCGAGCGAATCGTTAATATTTTTGAAATGATTGATATTCAGGACGACAAGCGCCGAAAAACCGCGAATAGCGGAGGTCCGGTGCGACTGGATCATTTCATCCACACACTGCAGCAGCCGGCGCCTGTTCGGCAGTCCCGTCAAATCGTCATGATACACCAAATAATTGATCTGGGCTTCGATCTCATGCTTCTCGTTAAACGGCTCCTCAATCGTCAGCCTGTATACGCCGGTAAGCAGCAAGTAATAGGCAACTGCGCTGCTCACTGTGCCAAGCATCAAAGCGATATTCATGCCCCCGCCCATGCTCATATAGAACGCCTGACCCAGCGTCAAAAATACGAGCGATCGGATAATAATCAGCAGGGAGGACGATTTCACCATACGCTTCGTATACACGATGATAGCGATCGCCAGCAGGAAAACGATCAGTACAAAGAAATTCAGGAGCTTCATCGCGAAATCCGCCTTGGCGGGACTGACAATCCCGGGCAGAAAATAGCAGCCGGCCGAGAATATAACAAGCGAAAGCGCAACCAAAATAATGGATTTACGCAGGACGCTGTTTTTGCCCGAGACAAGCATCGGAGTGTCCTCCTTGCCGAAAATCGCCAGAATGCCGATGCTGCTCGCCAGCCGGGAGAAAGTCAATAGCCAAAGCGAACGGTCCTCGCTTATAATGCTCTTGATAAACGGAACGCCGACAAACCCCAACGTGTGCAATAGGTCAAATACGCAAACTCCAAGAAAGAGCGCGGATGAGTAGAGCCTTCCTCTGGATAATTGATTGGAGAAAAGCAGCCAACCTTGGGCGAAAATGGCAAATCCAAAGACACTGGTACACCAACTGGCAACGAGATACAGTGCAGAAAGCGTATTTCGCTCAAACGTGCCTTTCAGCGTGATGTGCAAGCTTTGGATCAGCAGAAAAAGCGCTGCGCCGCAGACTGCTGCAAGTACCGTTTTTTTCTCTTCTCTATTCATAGGCCCCTCGCGTCTAATTATTCTCTTTAAGTTATGGAACTTTATATCCTCCTAATAAATATCGGCTGGATAGGGTTGTAAAGTTACAGCGTTATATCGACATTTTATGTGAAAAATACGTCACAATCCCTAATAAAACAGCAAAACTATGCACATTTACGAATTATTTGGAAATGTTTTGTCCATTTTCTTCAAGTATCTCATATATGATATGCACAAAAATAATCGTCCGTTTATGAGTTTTCTGGTCGCCTTATTATCCACCCAACTTATACATGTGATTTTAATCATTGAATATATCTAAAAATAATGATAAATTACATAAAAACAAATGAGATTGATTCTCAGTCTCCACCGGAGGGATTAAAATGATTGCTTCAGCTTGTTGTCAATTACTGCAACTGCAACCGGGTTCCGCCGGCGCTATTCAAGAGATTCAAGGAATGAACCCGATCCTGCGCCGCCGCCTGGCCGACCTGGGAGTTTCGGAAGGCTGCACCGTCTGTATTAAGGGTAAAGGTCCCTTGCTGGGTCCTGTCATGTTGGAATGTAATGGACAATTGCTGGCCATCCGCCGGAAAGAAGCCTCGAAAATCGTGGTGAACGTGTCATGAGTTCGATCGCACTTCTCGGAAATCCCAATACCGGTAAGACGTCCCTTTTTAATACACTGACTTCTTCTTATGAATATGTAGGGAACTGGGCAGGCGTTACGGTAGAGAAAAAAGTCGGCGACCTGAGAAACGGCGCAGGCACACTGATCGACCTTCCCGGCATTTACTCCCTTCACCCGCTGTCACGCGACGAAGGTGTTGCTACTCAATACCTCCTCGAGGAATCGCCGGAAGCGCTCGTCAACATCGTGGACGCTTCACAGCTTGAGCGGAATCTTCTGCTGACCGTTCAACTGCTGGAATACGGGAGGCCGACGGTCATCGGCTTGAACATGATTGATGTAGCCAAAGCCAGGGGCATAAAGGTTCATCCGGATGTTCTGCAAAGGCGGCTAGGCGTTTCTGTGCTGCCGCTGGTCGCAAGAACAGGCAAAGGCAGCTCCCAGGTTCTCAGCATGCTGGAGAAATCCGAGAATATCCCGGCTGTAAACTTCAAGCTGGATTACGGAATTATTGTCGAACAAGCTGTTGCCTCCATTGAACAGGAGCTTAGACACATTCCCGGTCTTCCCGATCATCGCTGGGTCGCCCTGCAGTTATTAGAGCAGAATCCGGTCATTATTCAATTCCTTAAGGATCGAACCGATACCACCCAATTGCTGGCTATCCGTGAAACCTGCCAAAACAAGCTGCAAGGCAATAAACTGGCACTTACCCTCCCGCAATGGATCCGCTCTATCCGAACCGATTACATCCGCTCGATTTGTAATGACGCTCTGGATACATCCGGCATTAAGCCCCATAATCTGACGGAACGGCTTGACACCATACTTACGAACCGTTTTCTCGGACTGCCTATATTCCTTGCGTTCATGTATGTGCTGTTCAAAACGACTTTTGAATGGGTTGGCGCTCCACTCTCGGATTTGCTGGACGGCCTGATTTCCGGACCGATCAGCAGCGGCGCAACCTCCTTTCTGGATACCGTCGGGGCTTCCGAATTCATTCACGCGTTAGTCGTTGACGGCATTATCGGCGGGGTCGGCGGGGTTATCGTCTTCGTACCGCAAATCTTCATTCTGTTCCTTATTATTTCCTTTGTGGAAGATTCCGGGTATATGGCACGCGTCAGCCTGGTTATGGACAGCATTATGGAGCGGATGGGACTTAACGGCAAGGCGTTTATTCCATTCATCATCGGCTTCGGCTGCAACGTGCCTGCCATCATGGCCGCGCGAAGCATCGAACAGCCCAAGGACCGGATGCTGACCACTCTGCTGCTCCCGCTCATGTCCTGCTCAGCGAGACTACCAGTATATCTGTTGTTCTCCGCCGTCTTTTTCCCGCAAAACCAGGCCGCCGTCATCATGACGATGTACGCTTTGGGCATTGTGTTCGCACTCTTGCTGTGCAAGATTTTCTCGAAATATTTGTTCAAGAACGAGGCCTCGGTATTCGTCATTGAGCTTCCTCCCTACCGTATGCCGATGCTTAAATCGCTGTCCCGGAGCACATGGGAGAAGGGCAAGGGCTTCCTGCGCAAAGCGGGATCGATTATCCTCGCCGGCTCCGTAATTATCTGGGTTATGTCTTATGCCGGTCCTGCCGGATTCAATGTGGAAATGGATAACAGCTTTCTCGCTAAATTTGGCGGTCTTGTGGCTCCTTTGCTTCAGCCGCTCGGCTTCGGGAACTGGCAGGCAGGCTCGACACTCGTTCCAGGCTTTCTGGCCAAAGAGGTTGTCGTTTCAACCATGAATATTATTTATCATGCACCGGATGCTACCGGTCTGGAAGCACAGATCGCCCAAACGTTTACGCCGCTTGCTTCCGTCAGCTTCATGGCCTTTATCCTGCTGTATACGCCTTGTCTGGCTACAGTCGGCGTAATCAAGAAAGAAACGGCTTCGTGGAAGTGGACCCTCTTCTCTATCGGTTATTCGCTTGCCCTTGCCTATGTTGTGAGTCTTGTAATCTATCAGGGCGGACGGCTCCTTGGATGGGCCTGATCCGATGTGTGGAGCTTAAATAGAGGAAAGCGAGGAACCTGTCATGATGAGCCTGTTAATTAACGTTCTGATCGCTGGTGCGATCTTCGGATATTCCGGATGGATTCTGTACCGCCATGTGCAAAAAGGGAAAAAGGGCGCCTGCGCCGGATGCGACAAAGGCAAGAGCTGCGAGGCCGCTTCTATGAATTCTCCTTTGTCCTGCTGCGGCCCAGAGAACAACAATGTCCCGCCTGCAGGAATGCAGCACAGCAGCCAAGCCGGATTGTAAGGGTTTGAGTTCCATCCCGCATTTATAAGTACTATTAAAACCAAACAGACCGGCCAAGGGGTTACCCTTGGCCGGTCTGTTTATTGTTATGGGAGCGGACGATCCGCGCTTCATGCAGCCCATGAATTATCTGCTCTTAGGGCCCCTCTGCTTACGAGAGGACCTGGAGGAATGAAGAACTCACTTGCTAAGATGTGAGGCCATTGATTAATGGAAGCGATATCACAAAGCTGGTGCCTTCATTGACCCGGCTTGTGACGGAAATTCGTCCCCCGTGGTTCTTTACGATCCGGTCACTGACCGAAAGTCCCAGCCCCGTGCCGTTCTCCTTGGTAGTAAAGAACTGGCTGAAAAGGCGGTTCATTGTGCAAGCATCCATACCTTTGCCGTTGTCGGAAATCAATATCCGCACTTCGCTGCCTTCCCGCCGCGCCCCCAGCTCGATTTTCCCAGTGGTCCCATCCAAACGGTCGGATATGGCTTCAAGGGCGTTTCGTATCATATTGATCAAAACCTGCTTCATCTGCTTCACATCGACGGACACGTACAGGTCACCGGGCAAGGATTGAAGATCGATCTGGCAGCCCTTCATCAAGACTTCACTTTCCGTCAATAGTATGACTTCCTTCAGCAGCGCTGATATGGAAGCGATTCTCGTCTGCGGAGAGGAAGGCTTGGACGAAGACAGAAATTCATGAATAATGTCATTGGCCCGGTCGATTTCGGCTAATATGATTTTGGCGTATTCCTCTTTCCCCAGCCCCTGCAGATGAGGGCGAAGCAGCTGGATAAACCCGCGGATGGCTGTCAACGGATTGCGGATTTCGTGGGCGATCGAGGCCGATAACTTCCCGAGCATGGCCAAATTATCATTTTGGTAAGCGGTTTGTTCTATTTTTTTATAATCGGAAACTTCCTTGATGGTAAACAAGTAGCTGCCGTTCATATCCGCTCCGTAGGAGGCGTTCACTTCCCAATACCGGCCGTATTCATCCATGAACTCACAGATCGATTTTCCTTTGTACACCGTCTCCCGATAGACTTTCAACAGTTGTCTCTTTTTGGTGCGGGACAAAGAAAGATGGGTTAATATATCGACGATGGTGCATCCCGACAGCTCATAGCGCTGAAGCTCAAGCATTCCGTATGCCCTTGCGTTTAGGAAGGTAAGGGAACCCTCTTCATCAAACAGCATAACGCCACTGTCCATATGCTCCAGAACATTCTCATATGTACTGTCCAGAAGCCCGGTTTGGATAGGCCGTGCCGGCAGAAGCCGACTATCCTGAATTTCGTGTAACACGATGTGAAGTTCCCCCTTCAACTGAAATTGACGAAGCAGGACTACAAAATTAACGGAGCAGTTCTGCGACATCAAGTTATGCTGTCTTTCAGTAGATGCTAGTGAAGCCGCAAGAACATTCGGCAATCGCTGTATTATTCAGTTATCCAAGCGTTTAACTATATTCCAATCATATCCAAGAAGAGTAGCCAAAGCAATCGGAGATACTGTCGAATGGCAAAAAAAAAGTAAAATGATACTTTAGTGCCCCTCTGGATACAGGTCAAAGGAAACAGGCCATACATTTATTCAAAAAAAGACCCCCGCAGGCCGCAGAGGTCTCTTACCGTAAAATCATCATAGGATGCGCATACCTCTATGCTTTTTGCTGAAGACGAAGGCGGCGCTGACTCATAACGGCCAGTCTCCTCTTCAGCTCCCTCTCCCACTTGACATCTTCAATCTGCTTGGCTACGGCCAGCAAATCAAGCGCCATATCTATCTGGCTGCGGATAACCGTCAAGGCGTCTTCGCTCTCCATATTAACAACATTTTCAAAAATCGATGCTTCATCTTCCATCACATAATCCTGAAAATCCACGTCGGTAACGCCATCGCCGTGCGCATATTCCGCCAGGATCTCATACTCATTCTCGACCTTGTAATGAACTTCCACCCGGTGGCATACCGGACAAAAGAGCAGGGGAACATTATGGACTTGCGTGCGATAATGCTTCAGTGTTCCCTTAGTACCTACCATACTCGCTCCACAGCAAAAACTCATGATTGTTCACCCTCCTATAGGTCAGTTCCATTGGTTTTCCTATTATTGTATTATACACGTTAGATGGCGATTCCTGCTGATTTAAGGATTATATTAAACTTTGCGCCTATTTTCAAACCTATTCAGGGAAAATAATGGCCAATTGTTGCAAAAAACCCCCTTGACCGGATTAACAATCCGGAAGGAGGCTTTAGTCAGTATTTCTCAAAGGACAAAAAGCGGAAGCTTTGCAGCTTACAGGTTCTTATCGCCCGGTTTCCAGTTCATTGGGCAGAGTCCGCCCGATTGCAGCGCCTGCAGCACGCGAAGGGTTTCATCCACGCTGCGGCCAACATCGTTGTGGTTAACAACTTGGTATTTCAGTTCGCCTTCCGGATCGATAATGAAAAGACCGCGAAGCGCGATGCCTTCTTCTTCGATCAGTACGCCGTAATCACTGGCAACCTTCTTCGTAATATCGGAAGCAAGCGGGAACTTCAGCTGACCCAGACCGCCCACTTCTTTCGAAGAGTTGATCCAAGCCTTGTGGCTGTGCACGGAGTCGATGCTTACGCCAAGAATTTCGGTATCCAGAGCCGCGAATTGATCAGCCGCGTCGCTCAAAGCCGTAATTTCCGTCGGGCATACGAATGTGAAGTCCAAAGGATAGAAGAAGAATACCAGCCATTTGCCGCGATAGTCGGACAAGCTCACTTTACCAAATTCTTTGCCGTCTCCCGATACAGTTTCCATTGTGAAATCCGGAGCCGCTTTACCTACCAAACGTTCTGCCATTGCGAAAATCCTCCTTTGATTATGTAAGAAAAACAATCGTCCATCCCTCCGAAAGCGAGGCGAAAAGGCGGTGTCTTTCTTGATTTTGATTAGATTTGGTTACGTTGTTGCTGTTACAAACCAAATGGTATCACCGCACAAAATCAAAGTCAAGATTACATTGATTATTTTTTTATAATTATTATAAATAAGCAAAATTATGTGACGTTTTCTTATTTGCGGATCGCTGCAACGATCAGGTCGCCCATTTCGCTCGTGCTGATCGCCTTGCTCTTGTCCACGGCGATATCGCTGGTACGGTGACCGGCATCCAGCACCTGTGCCACTGCAGCTTCGATTGCGGCTGCCGCGTCTTCATAGCCAAAGGTCAGGCGGAACATCAGAGCCAGCGAGAGAATCGTTGCAATCGGATTGGCCAGGCCTTGTCCGGCGATATCCGGCGCGGAACCGTGAACCGGCTCATACAGGCCATAGCTTCCTTCACCCAGCGAAGCGGAGGCGAGCATGCCGATGGAGCCTGTCAGCATTGCGGCTTCATCGCTCAGAATGTCGCCGAACATGTTCTCGGTCACGATGACGTCGAAGCTGGACGGGCGGCGCAGCAGCTGCATGGCGCAGTTGTCGACCAGCACATGCTCCAGTTCCACGTTCGGGTAATCGGCCGATACACGGATCACCACTTCACGCCACAGACGCGACGTTTCCAGCACGTTCGCTTTGTCTACGGAAGCCAGCTTGCCACGGCGCTTGGAGGCAATTTCAAAGGCCTGACGGGCGATACGTTCCACCTCAGCCACATTGTAGGCGCAGGTGTCAACGGCTTCTTCCCCCTGCTCGCTTGGACGACGGAACTTCTCTCCGAAATAGATGCCGCCGGTCAGTTCGCGCACGACGATCAGGTCCGTTCCTTCAAGCACTTCCGGCTTCAGCGTGGAGGCATCCTTCAGACAGTCGAAGACAACCGCAGGACGCAGATTCGAGAACAGGCCCAGCGCTTTACGGATACCCAGAAGCCCGGTTTCGGGACGCAGCTCTTTCGGATTGGTGTCCCATTTGGGGCCGCCGACAGCGCCCAGCAGCACGGCGTCCGCTCTCTTGCAGACCTCAAGCGTCTCCTCAGGCAGCGGAGTTCCCTTCTCATCGATGGCGATGCCGCCGAACAGTGCATGCTCGGTCTCGAATTTGTAGCCGAATACCTCTTCGGTTGCTTTCAATACTTTTTCCGCTTCCGCCACAACCTCGGGACCGATACCGTCCCCTGCGATTACGGCGATTTTTTTAACTTCGCTCATTCTTCGTCACTCCTCAAGTTGATCCGCTCCCACGCGGACATAGTTCTTCTGTATATTGTTGTAACATAATGAGATCAAAAGAACAAAGATATGGAATCTATTAATTGATAGGCTTCGCCTATAAGCAAATATGGAATCAGACGGAAAAACAATACTTTGGCAGGTTTAGCGTCAGGGTACGGCGGCAAGTGCTTCATAAAGGATTGAAGCGTCACCGCTTCATGGCATTGCCTTGGGTTTTTTATTATGGACGAATCGGTTAAGAGTCATGCAAGCCAGCTGCGGATCGCCCAAGGCATACAACTGATGAGGTTAAGCTGAGAACCACCACAAAAAGCCGCCAGCTTGCCGGAATGCTCCGGCCGCTTGCGGCTCTTTCTGCAGCTATTGCGCGATATCCGCGGTCACGCTGCCATTCGTCGTGGACAGCTTGACGGTGTAGTTCCCGCTTCCAAGCACAGCGGTACCTTGATCGCCGCTTTTTTCCTGCCAATTTACGCTTCCTTTCAGCGAACCGTTGCTCGTATCCGCTGCAATTGTCGCATCTGTCTTCTCAGGCATCGTCAGCGAGATGCTGCCGTTGCTGGAAGTGCAATCCCAATTTCCCGTAATGGGGGATTTAATGACGATTTTGCCGTTGCTGCTCTTGGCGTACACTTGGCCGGAAATCCCCTCAAGCGTAATGGAACCGTTGGAGCTGGTGATGTGCGCACCTCCGTCCACATTTTGCAGGTTTAGCGAGCCGTTGCTGGTGCTGGCCTTGACTCCTCCCTTTATGCCTTTCATTTCGATTCTGCCATTGGAGGTGTCGGCTTCAATTCCGCCCCCCAGATCCGAAACGTCCAGGGAACCGTCGCTTGTGTTGATCTTGACAGCGAGCGCCGCCGGAAGACTTACATTCAGATACGGACTGTTGCCGGTAAAACCGAAGTAAATCCCCGATAAAAGGCTCTTTTCCGCAGTCATTTCAAGCACTGCCGTATCTCCAACCGTTCTTACCTTCCAGTACTCTTGCATCGCCTGTTCGCTTTCGCTCTTGCTGCTGCCCGGGGACATCAGCTTGCCTTCATAAGTCAGAACGCTTCCTTCAGTCCCGTTTACCTTAACCTTGCCGTTTGGAATGGAAATGACAACTTTTTTAATATTAGACCCAATTTGTAGCGTTCCGTTAACCGAGCTTAAATGCGCCTTCCCCAATATAGTGTCCAGCGATCCTCCCGGAAGCGCCGATTGTCCTCCGCTCACGATCCCCAGCAGTACAATCAGGACGATAGCCCAGCCGCTTACCCGTGTCCTGGTCTCCGATCGATTGAGCAGACGTACCAGCATTTCCAGTCCCAGCAGGATGAGCAGCGCCGGCCATAAATACCCGATAGCCGCAAAGGTAAGCTTCCCGTATTGAATCAGCGCAATGATGATGCCAAGCGCAATGCAGCCAAGCGCCGCAGTCAGACTTCCGATTTTCCATCTTCCCATGCCCATAGTTCTCCGTTCTATGCTCTAGTATTTTTCTTTAGCATATGCAGCCCGTAACCGATTAGGCCAACCGCTACCAGGATCGTGCCGATATTTAAATCTGAAAGCAGCATCCACAAATCCGGGAATATTGTGATGAGCAGCAGAGCTGCCCCCGCAATGATGCAGGCGCCTCCAAGCAGCACCGGATTCACGTCATCCTTCGGATAATCGGGCATCGGCGGCATGGAAAGCGGCGGCCACGGCGCGCCGAAGTCTTCCGGTCCGTACATCAGCCGTTCTTGTTCAGCGGCCGCAAGCTTATTCCAGGTTGCTTTTTGAAGCGCGTCGAACAGCTGGTAAAACCACAGGGCGGCCAGCGCGAACGGGAAAACCTGCGGGATGGAAGGAATGCAAATGATGCAGGCAAACGCGCCGATCATAAACTGCATTCCCTGTTTTTTGAAGCCCAGGTACAAATGTCCGAGTCCCGGAACCATGGCCAGCATAAAGGTGAGCCAGCGTTTCTTCTTGATCATGTAATGTCCTCCTGATTAGGTGTATTGCCGACATTCCGCATGCAAAATATCGATTTATTTGTCTTCAACCGCTTAATGCGTTCTTTGGGCGCCGAACAGCTTGGTAACCGAGCTCGACATATGGCCGTTGATTTCGGTAAGCCCGTAGCCCAGCTGCTCAAACACGCCGAACTCCAGCAGTACAAAGGTTAGACAGGCGGCAAGGCCATAGTGAATCCATGAGGTCCGGAGCGCAAACCGTCTTCTGGAAGGACTGTCTTGCGTATTATTGCTGCGCCGCGCGTCCTCCAGCCGTTCGATTTCCGCCATCACCGGCGGGACAAGATCGGGCCCCCCGAAAGACAGCCTGAGCTCATCGTCGCCGTCCATCTCTTTCCATATCTGTTCCATCGCCCTTGCTTCCTCCAGCCACCGTGCGCAGCCGGAACATCCTTCGATATGACGCGTCAATTCCCGCTCCGCTTCGGGAGACAGAAGACCTTCGATATAATGGGGAAGCCATTCCGTCACTGCAGTACATTTCATTCCCATCTCTCCCCTTTTCTTCGCATGATCTGTCTGGCGCGGTACAGCTGGGACTCGACCGTTTTTACCGAGACGCCCTTCACTTCCGCAATTTCCTGATAGCTTTGCCTGTTAAAATAGTACAGCTGCACAACCGACCGGTACGGTTCCGCAAGACTGTTCACACTTTCGCCAAGCTCTTCGGAGGCCTCCTTGCGAAGCACGGCATGCTCCGGTGTCTGGTCGGTCACATAGTCATTCTCCGTGTAATCCGCCATGCTGCGGTGCTTCCACTCCCTGTCACTCGCTCTTTTGTAGTCGAGACAAGTGCGGTAGGCGATGCGGTACAACCAGGTAGAAAATGAGGATTGACCCCGGAAGGAGGGAAGCGCCTTGTAGGCTTTAATGAATACCTCCTGGGCCATGTCTTTGGCCGACTCGGGTTCTCCCGTTATTTTTACGCACACCCGGTATACCATGCCCTGATAACGCGTCACCAGATGCGCAAAAGCTTGACGCTCGCCGCTTAACACGGCCGATATCCATTCCGCCTCTTCCAGTTGTCTCCCCTCCCCCTCTATATTACGTTTGACGTCCGAACCTTCTTCCCCCCTGCAAAAATCGTTGATTTAATCATAACCTGATTTTGGGCAAACGTTCAGGTGAAATTTCACGCCGCGCAGGTGCGTCTGAGAATGATTAATCCGGCGGCTCAAAAAATCCGGGTTGTCTGTTCAAATTTAGACCCATCTGCTACGATTAGAAAAATGTATAACTTAATTCAGATAAGACTTGAGGTGGATAAGATGTACTTGGCGCCATTATTTGAAAACGATGTACCTGCAGCACTCTAACGCCCTTAGTGGAGTGAAGGTGCCTGCATCTCTCCGTTAAGGGCATTTTACCGGCCTATAATTATAAACGGAGGGTACAAACAACAAATGAAAAACACTTGGTTAGGTTCGATCTATTTGGCTTTAGCCGCCAGCATTTGGGGCGGAATGTACGTCGTCGTTAAAATAGTCGTAGCGGTCATACCGCCGCTTGAGCTGGTGTGGATGCGCTATTTGGTAGCTATAATCGCCCTTGCTGCGATCGGATGGATCAAACGGCAAAGCTGGCGAATCCATAAACGGGATATCTTTCTCATCATAGCTATTGGAATCATCGGCAACGCGATTTCGATTGTTACCCAGGAAACGGGCACCATGCTGTCCTCTGCACAAATGGGAGCGATTATCACTTCTTCGACACCGGCATTTATGGTTATTTTTGCCCGGCTGCTGCTTAAAGAACGGCTCACTGTACAAAAGGGGCTTTCCGTCTGCCTCGCGACCATCGGAGTTCTTCTCATCGTCGGCGTCGATCATGTGAATCTGACCGGCAAGCTTGGCGGCATTTCACTGCTTGTGGCCGCGCTAACCTGGGCGCTCATGTCGGTTCTGGTCAAGCGCGTGCCGAGTGATTATTCGCAGATTGTCGTGACGACTTATTCCATTCTGGTTGCCCTGATCGTATTGACCCCTTTTGTTTTGGGGCGGTTATCCGCCATCCCTGTCGCTCAATTGGGACATCCTGCGATCTGGGGAGGCATCTTGTATTTGGGGATTGTCTCAACGGCTGGGGGATTCCTGCTCTGGAACCGGGGATTGCAAATGCTTAACGCTTCAAGCGGGGGGCTGTTTTTCTTCTTTCAACCTGTAGTGGGGACATGGCTTGGCTGGCTTATTCTTGGCGAGAAGATAGGCGTTACGTTCTGGTTCGGGTCCGTCCTGATTCTTAGCGGGGTTGTATTGGTTCTTTACGAGAAAAAATAAGATTCCAAACATGGCAAGGCTGCTCTCCCGTCCATCAGGCGGTGTAAGAGCAGCCTTTTCGGTTATTTACGTTTCATTTTTGGTAACACCGTTTAAGCTGGGTACATAATCGGCCGCTTTGCTGTTATTCAGCATCTGGGGCTCTTCGGTGAAATGGGCCTTGTTTTGCTGATTGTCTTTCTTGTCTGCGCGGTTATCCGCACGGTCCTTCTTGGGATCGGCGCTGTTTTTGGGCATGACCTTCACCTCCATCTTCACACATCTAGTATGAGAAGGCGGATTGCCTTTTATCCCCTTCGTCATTCCTGGCGGCAGTGTCGATAAAAAAGGACTGCGAAAGACGTCGGAATCATCCGCGTCCTTATGCAGTCCTTCGGGTTTCGCCGTCTTCAGTCTAAGTAGGAAACGGCAGCTCCACTTGCTATAAATGGGCGTTTTCACGCCCCGTATACGTCTTGCGCTTCTCGATGAGCTTGTTCAGCGCATCCAGATAAGCCCGGGCACTGGCTTCCAGAATATCGGTGCTGAGTCCTCTTCCCGCCGCGGCTACAATGCCCTGCGACAGAATGACGTGCACTTCGCCCTGGGCGTCCTTGCCCTGGCTGACCGATTTAATGGAATAGTCGTCAAGCTTGACTTCCTCGCCCGTCGCCTGGTCGATCGCGTTATAAATCGCATCCACCGAACCGTTCCCTTCGGCTTCGGCGACAATCGGTTCCTGCGGCGGACCGCTTAGAACCAGCTTCGCCGTAGGCGTCGCTTCATTGCCGTATGTGACATACAGGGTGCGCAGGCTGTAGATTTCCGGCGTATCGAGCAGTCTGGCTTCCAGCAGCGCGAGGATATCCTCGTCGGATACTTCCTTTTTCTTGTCCGCCAGCTCCTTGAATTTGGAGAACGCTGCATTCAACTCGTCTTCCGGCAGATCATAGCCGAGATCGCTCAACTTGTCGCGGAAGGCGTGCCGCCCGGAATGCTTGCCGAGCACCAGCTTGCTTTCTTTCAAACCGATCGTTTCCGGCGTCATGATCTCGTACGTCGTCTTCTCCTTCAGCATGCCGTCCTGATGGATACCCGACTCATGAGCAAAAGCGTTCGCGCCAACGATCGCCTTGTTGCCCGGCACCACCATGCCGGTCAGCTTGCTGACCAGACGGCTCGTACGGGAGATTTCGGACAGGACAAGCGAGGTCTTCGCGCCGAAATATTCGCTGCGCGTTTCCAGCGCCATCGCCACTTCTTCAATGGCCGTATTGCCCGCCCGTTCGCCAATGCCGTTGATCGTGCCCTCGATTTGATCCGCCCCGTTCTGTATGGCCGCCAGCGTGTTCGCCGTTGCCATTCCCAGATCGTTATGGCAATGCGCGCTAAGCTGAACGCGATCTATATCGGGAACATTTTCCTTTAAATATTTGAAGATCGCCCCGTATTCCGCGGGGTTCAGATAACCGACCGTATCGGGAATGTTGATGACGTTCGCGCCTTCACGTACCGCCATGCCGACGACCTCGGCCATAAAGTCAAGCTCGGTCCGCCCCGCATCCTCCAGCGAGAACTCCAGCTTGGGGAAATACTTCTTCGCGTACCGGATAGCTGCCTGCGCAGTCTCCAACACCTGCCCTTTATCCATCCGAAGCTTGTGCTGTCGGTGAATCGGAGAAGTGGCGAGGAACAGATGAATGCAGGGGTCCTGAGCACCCTGAAGCGCCTCCCTGACGGCATCAATATCCGTCTCGCGGGAGCGGGAAAGACCGATGACCGTCACATTCTTTACCGCCCGGGCAACGGCATTGACCGCGGCCAAATCACCTGGCGACGCCGCGGGAAATCCCGCCTCCATCCGGTCAATACCCAACCTTTCCAGCTGATAGGCAATTTCCAGCTTCTCGCGAGTATTCAGATTCACGCCGGGGGACTGTTCTCCGTCACGCAGCGTTGTATCGAAAATATAAATTTTCCGCATGCCGGGCACCTCCTTTAAAGTAATCTTCAAACGCTCCAAATGCGGCCCGCTAGAAGCGGAGCCGCACCTGAAGACTTGCATGTATAAGCATTGTGCAAAATGCAGTATATGTGAATCCGGGTACTGATTATGTCTGTCTTATTTCTTGATCCAAGCCATCATTTCACGCAGTTGTCCGCCTACAACCTCGATCGGATGAGCGGCTTCGTTGCGGCGTGTAGCGGTCAGGAACGCGCGGCCGGATTGGTTCTCCAGAATGAAGTCGCGTGCGAATTTGCCTTGTTGGATGTCGCTCAGTACGGCCTTCATCGCTTTCTTCGTTTCTTCGGTTACGACACGCGGGCCGGTTACATAGTCGCCGTATTCCGCTGTGTTACTGATGGAATCGCGCATGGTAGCCATGCCGCCTTCATAGATCAGGTCAACGATCAGCTTCATTTCGTGCAGGCACTCGAAGTATGCCATTTCCGGAGCATAGCCGGCTTCAACCAGCGTTTCAAAGCCCGCTTTGATCAGAGCCGTTACACCGCCGCACAGTACAGCTTGCTCGCCGAACAGGTCGGTTTCGGTTTCTTCGCGGAAGGAAGTCTCGATTACCCCTGCGCGGGTACAGCCGATGCCCTTGGCATAAGCCAGACCGATTGCCTTCGCGTTGCCTGTAGCGTCCTGCTCGATTGCGATCAGACCGGGAACGCCAAAGCCTTCTTCATAAGTGCGGCGAACCATATGTCCAGGGGACTTCGGAGCAACCAGCAGTACATCCGAATCCTTCGGAGCGATAATTTGGCCAAAATGCACGTTGAAGCCGTGGGAGAACATGAGCGCCGCGCCTTGTTTCAGGTTCGGTTCGATTTCATTCTTATATACGGCCGCCTGTGTTTCGTCAGGCATCAGAATTTGCACCACATCCGCACGGGATACCGCTTCGGAGACCGGCAGAACTTCAAAACCGTCATTCTTCGCGGTTTGAAATGATTTGCCTTCGCGCAGGCCGATAATTACTTGAAGTCCGCTGTCACGCAGGTTCTGCGCCTGAGCGTGCCCTTGGCTTCCGTATCCGATAACCGCGATTGTTTTACCTTTTAATACGCTCAGATCCCCATCCTGCTCATAGTACGTTGTTACTGCCATTGTCAAAATCCTCCTTTAATTTGGAACCCATCTAAAAAGCGGGTGCTTCAGGAGAAGACCATGCCTCGTCGCTTTCCCCTCAAGCTCCCGCTCTTTAGCGGGCATGCCGTTCATAGATTATATTGTACTGCAAAAAAGCAGCAATTCGTTAAAGTTGTAAAATATACCTACTGTACATTTCCGCGGAGCATTGCCGTAACGCCCGTACGCGAAAGTTCCCTGATGCCGTAAGGCTTCAAGAGCTCGATCATGGCGTCGATCTTCTGCGTGTCCCCGACCACCTGCACAAGCAGGCTCGTGCTGCCGATATCGACAACGGAAGCGCGGAAAGTTTCGACTACACCCATAATCTCCGGCCGCTCGGAAGGGTCGGCTTTGACTTTGATCAACGCCAGCTCGCGGGCAACCATCGGCCTTACGCTGAGGTCGATTACTTTGATGACGTCGATCAGCTTGTAGAGCTGCTTCTCTATCTGTTCCAGCTGCTCCTCGTCTCCCAAGGTCACAATGACCATCCGGGACAGCCCCGCTTCCTCCGATTGACCGACGGTAATGCTCTCGATATTAAAGCCACGCCGTCCGAACAGCCCCGATACCCGCTGGAGTACCCCGGGCTGATCGTTAACGAGTACGGAAATCGTATTTCTTGCCACTGTTATTCATCCCCCATCAGCATTTGATCGATGGTCGAGCCCTGGGTTACCATCGGATAGACATTCTCGTCCTTCGATACGAGGAATTCCACCAATACCGGTCCCGGCGTTTCCAGAGCTTCCAGCCATGCCGACCTTGCTTCTTCCTTCGTGGTCGCCCGAAGCCCCTTAACCCCGTAAGCTTCAGCCAGCTTCACAAAATCCGGGCTTCCGGCCAGATCCGTATAGCTGTATCGCTTCTCATAAATGAGGTTCTGCCACTGGCGAACCATGCCGAGCACCTCGTTATTGATAACAACGATCTTGATCGGAATGTTGTGGATGGCGCAGATCGCCAGCTCCTGGGAACACATTTGCATGCCGCCGTCGCCGTTGATTGAAACTACAAGCCGTTCCGGGTTGGCCATTTGCGCGCCGATCGCCGACGGGAAACCGAAGCCCATCGTTCCAAGACCGCCGGAGGTCACCCAGGAACGCGGATGATTGAACTTGTAATACTGCGCCGCCCACATTTGATGCTGACCGACGTCTGTCGTTACAATCGCTTCCCCCTCCGTAGTGTCATTGATCATCTCGATGACCCACTGCGGCTTCAGCACTTTGCCGTCGTCGTTATAACGAAGCGGCTGATCCTGCATCCACTGGGCGATCTGCGCTCTCCAGGCGTCCGCGTTCGCAGCGCGTTCCACCTCGGGAAGCAGCAGTTCCAGCACCGTCTTGACATCGCCTACGATCGGGATGTCCGGGGATACGTTCTTCCCGATTTCGGCAGGGTCGATGTCGATATGGACAATCTTCGCTTTTGGCGCAAAGCCGTCAAGCTTGCCTGTTACGCGGTCGTCGAACCGGGCGCCGATATTGATCAGCAGATCGCAGTTCTGGATGGCGTGGTTCGCGGTATACGTACCGTGCATGCCCGGCATGCCCATCCACAGCTCATGGCCGCTCGGGAAAGCGCCCAGTCCAAGCAATGTGGTCGTGATCGGAATTTCCGTCTTCTTGACGAATTCGTACATCTCCTCATGCGCGCCGGAATAAATAACGCCCCCGCCGGCAATGATGATCGGCCGCTCGGCTTCCGAAATCGCACGCACCAGCTTGTCGAGCTGCAGCTTGTTCGGAACCGTGCGCGGATTGTATCCCCGCAGGTTCACGCTTGTCACAGGTGTGAACAGCGTCTTCGCCGCGGACACATCCTTGGGAATATCGATAAGTACCGGCCCCTTGCGGCCCGTCGATGCAATGTGGAAGGCTTCATGAATGATTCTTGGCAAATCCTCCACCTTGCGCACCAGATAGCTGTGTTTGGTGATCGGCATCGTGATGCCGGTAATGTCCGCTTCCTGGAAAGCGTCCGTACCGATCAGGCTGGAGAATACGTTGCCCGTGATCACCACCAGCGGAACGGAGTCCATGTAGGCCGTGGCAATGCCCGTGACCAGATTGGTCGCTCCAGGTCCGGAAGTCGCGATACACACGCCCGTCTTGCCGCTTGCTCTTGCATATCCGTCAGCCGCGTGAATCGCCCCTTGCTCATGGCGGGTCAGCACATGTTTGAAATCATTGAAGCCGTACAGTGCGTCATAGATGTACAAGACGGCTCCGCCGGGATATCCGAACACCGTATCCACGCCCTCAAGCACCAGACTGCGGAGCAAAATCTCCGATCCGGTAATCACTTCCGGCTTCATCCATTTCTTACGTAACTCTTCTGTTGACCGCGCTTCCGGTATTTGCGTCATCATTCAGTCATCCTCCTTACAAAATGTCAAACTTCCTATGCAAACGACGATCGCCATTATTCTTCGAATCAGCCGGCTTCACACAATCAAAAAAGCCTTTCATCTCCCACGTGCCGCAATAAGCACGTGAGGGACGAAAGGCTGTTCTTCCGTGGTACCACCCATATTTGCAATGCATCTCGCGATGCAATGCCTTGGCAGGTATGCAAAAACCCATCGATGTAGGCATAAGCCGATTTCTGCAACCTGAAGTCCGTAACGCGGACCACACGATTTCCCCTAATAATTCCGCCGAATTGATAAACGGACCTTTCAGGAAAACAGCTCCGAGGTGAGCTCGTATATAAGGGGTATTGGCGGTGGTTTCAGCAGTTCCACTCGCTCTCTGGTCAATAGAGCCCTTAAAACTTCGTCCTCTTCATTGCCGTTGAATATAGTCATTGAAATGTTTAGACACATTATATGATTCCTTACACGGTTAGTCAATCCCTTATTTTAATCTGCCCGATTTGTCCCTCTTTAGTCCCGGGCGGAACCCGCACCCCCCTGCCAATCATATGATGTACGACAATATGTGGAAGGGGGAAGCGCCGTGATCCGTTACCGCAGACCCAAACAGGATGACGCGATCATTCACCGGTTGATTGAGACCGAGCTTGTTCCATTGTCCCATCTGCCTGCAAAAATGCTGAATCAGGTCAAAAAAGAACTCCCTGACCGGCTTGGACGGGGAGTTACCCTTGTGGCGAGTCACGATTACGACAGCGACCCGCTGGGATTTGTCCACTTTATGCTGCACGGAGATCTGCTGTACATCGATATGCTGGCCATCGACTCGTCTTCGAAGCGGAAACGCTGGGGAAATATGCTTATGGACCGCGCGGAGCGGTTTGCACTATCACGCGGATGCCTGCGATCCAGGGTAGCTGTAGATATCGGGAATGCCGCCGGGCTTGCTTTTTATGAAAAGCTGGGCTACTCCGTGGTCGGATATTCGTCACAGGGCATGTGCTACGAGATGGAGAAACGTTTTTAAGCGATTGGCGTTTGCATAAAAAATTTTAGAATATACCGTAAGGATAAGGTCCGCCGCCGTAGCCGCCATAGCCGCCGGGGCCATAACCGCCGCCGGGGCCGTAACCCGGGCCATAGTAAGGCTTGCCGTGGTATCCGGGGTAGCCATAGCCGCCGTAAGCGTATGGAGCGGTTCCTACAGCGAGCAGGTCGAACAGCACCAGCGGAATCAGGGCTTTCGTTTGTACTTTTTTGCCATCGGACGGCTGCACAATCAGACGGTTACCCGAGATGCGAATCAGTTTGCCGGCAACCTTCGTTCCGTCTTTTTTCACCGCTACGATATTTTTACCCACCAGTTTCGCAACCTGCTTCTTGGTCACATGTTGTGTCATAATATCCCTCCTCTTGAATTTCTTAAGAACTGGGCACACAGACAAAAAGGGGCTCTGCGGCCATAAGATTGCTGTCTTCGAGAACATTGTATTCGCAGCAGCCGCTGCCCGCCTGTACCTCTGCCCAGGCCCCCGTCTGGATCGAAGCATGTACAAATAAAAAACCGCATTACCGACAAAAGCCGGGAATGCGGTCAGAGTGAAAAAACATTTGAGCTTATGAGCGTTCGCTAACGCTTGCTTGGATCGTAAGACTGTCCGAGTGCCGATGGAGCCGAGGATCGCCCGACGGCACTTACAAGAACAATAACGGTCAGCACATAAGGAATCATGTAAATGAATTCCTGAGGAATATTCTGGGACCATCCGAACATTTGAACATAGTTGCGAATCGCTTGCGAGAACCCGAAGAAGACGGCCGCGCCGAACGCGCCGAGCGGATTCCATTTGCCGAAGATCATTGCCGCGATTGCGATGAAGCCCTGGCCTGAAATTGTATTATGAGCAAAGGTTCCTGTCGTCGTCAGCGTGATCGTCGCTCCGCCCATGCCCGCCAGCATGCCGCTGAGCAGAACGCCGATATAACGCATCCGGTTGACGTTCACGCCAAGCGTATCCGCAGCGCTCGGATGCTCGCCCACCGACCGAAGGCGAAGACCGAACGGCGTCTTGAAGAGCAGGAAATAGACAACGATAACAAGAATAATCGCCAAATAAGTGGTCGGGTAGCTGCTGAATATTCCCGTGCCAAGGACCGGAATTTGGGATAGCCACGGAATCGGAGTCACGCTGAAGCCGTCAATCAACGGCGTTTCGCCCGCTCCTTCGAACAGAAGCTTTACCAGATAAAGCGTACTGCCTGCGGCAAGGAAATTGATCACCGTGCCACTGATCGTCTGATCCGCCTTGAACGTAATGGAGGCGACGGCATGAATAAGCGATCCGAGCATACCAACCGCCATGGCGCAGAGCAGGCCAATCCAAGGAGCCAGGTCGGTGTATCCCGCATCTTGGGCATAATATCCGCCAACAGCGGCGGCAAAGGCGCCGAACATCATGAGGCCCTCAAGCCCGATGTTCACCACGCCCGAGCGTTCGGAGAAGATGCCGCCCAGAGCGGCGAAAATGAGCGCTGTAGAGAATACAAGCGTCGTATTAAGCATTTGGCCTAGCAGCGTCAGCACATCCATCTATAACACCTTCTCTTTCTTGCGCTTGAAGTAGAAAGGCTTAAGCACCCAGCGCACAATACCCTGTGCCGCGATGAAGAATATGATCGATCCGATTACGATACGAATCAGCTCCGGCGGCACGTCCGCGTTGAAGCTCATGCCCGCCGATCCGTAAGTCAGCATGCCGTACAGAATCGCAGCCAGAATGACGCCAAGCGGATGTGTAAGCCCCAGCAGCGCCACAGCGATACCGTCAAAGCCGTAGCCCGGCGATGCCGCAAACACCGACTGGTAATGGAACACGCCAAGCACCTCTCCCGCTCCGGCGAGCCCCGCAAACACTCCCGCAATAAACATGGATTTCATTACGTTTCGCCCGACGTTCATCCCGGCATATTCGGCGGCATGGGGATTCAGCCCCACAGCCCGCATCTCAAAGCCCTGTTTTGTCTTCCACAAATAGATGTAAAAGAACAGCGCAGCCGCAAGCGCGATAATGGTTCCCCAGTGAATACGGGCATTATCGAAGAATGAGACCAGAAAGGTTATCGACAAGGAAGCCGGAATATCCTCCGAACGGTCCTGCCCCGGGATCAGCAAAAATGTCCGGACGATGTAATTGGCCAAATAAAGAGCGACCCAGTTCATCATGATGGTCGTTATAACTTCATTGATGCCTCGCTTGGCTTTCAGATATCCGGCAATGCCGGCCCACAGCCCGCCGAACAGCCCTGCTCCAATCACTGCGAGCGGAACGAGAAGGAACATAGGCAAACCGGCCCATTTGATGCCGATTAGAGATGCTGCCGTCATGCCGATCAGCACCTGTCCGTCCGCGCCGATATTAAACAGGCCGGAACGGAACGCGAAGGCTACTGAAAGACCGGTCAGCATAAGCGGCGTCATTTCCCGGATCGCTTCGCCGAAATCATACGGACTTCCAAAAACACGTTTGAACAAGGCCCCATAAGCCGCAATCGGGTCATAGCCCCCGATCAGCATAACGATTGCACCGACCAGCAGTCCAAGCAGAATCGCGACAAGCGGCACGATGTAGCTGTCTGTCGCAAATATTTTTTTGAACTTAAACACCCGCTTTACCTCCCTGCTTCAGGCTGCCCGCCATCATTAGTCCAAGCTCCTGATCATTCGTATCCTTCGGTAATACCTCACCGACGATATGCCCTTCATAAATCACAGCGATACGGTCGGATACATTCATGATTTCATCCAGCTCGAAGGAGACGAGCAGCACCGCTTTGCCCTGATCCCGCTGGGCGATCAGCTGCTTCTGCACAAATTCGATGGCGCCCACATCAAGGCCGCGAGTCGGCTGCGCTGCAATCAGCAGGGTCGGTTCCTTGTCTATTTCCCGCGCAATAATCGCTTTTTGCTGGTTGCCTCCCGACAGGGAACGGGCCGCGTTGTGTATCGATGGTGTACGCACGTCAAAAGCCTGAACGAGTTCCTCGGCATGCTTGTCGATCAATTCGTTATTCATAAAACCTTTCCGGTTATACGGGCTTTTGTAATAGGTTTCCAGCACCATATTCTCGCTTACGGTGAAGTCCAGCACGAGACCGTGCTTATGCCGGTCCTCCGGGATATGCGATACATTCATTTCCGATATTTTGCGCGGAGACAGGTTGGCGATTTCCTTACCCTCCACGGTAATGGAACCCGAATCGATCTTGCGGAGGCCGGTGATGGCCTGAACCAGCTCGCTCTGACCGTTTCCATCCACGCCGGCAATGCCCAGAATTTCTCCAGCCTTGACTTCAAAGTTCAGATTGTCGAGCACGGAGATACCTTCCTTGTTCTTACTGTTTACTCCGCTCAGCTTAAGAACCGTCTGTCCGACTTTCGGCTCCTGCTTGTCCACTTTAAACGTTACATCCCGACCGACCATTTTCTCCGCCAGCTCGTTCGGATTGGTCTCCGACGTTTTGACAGTGTCGATCACCTTCCCGCGGCGGATAATGGTCACCCGGTCCGATATCGACATGATTTCCTTAAGCTTGTGAGTGATCAGAATAATGGATTTGCCCTCGGCAACGAGGCGCTTCATAATTGCCATTAGTTCATTGATTTCCTGAGGGGTCAGAACGGCAGTAGGCTCGTCAAATATAAGAATATCCGCTCCGCGGTACAAGGTTTTCATAATTTCCACACGCTGCTGCATCCCGACGGAAATGTCGTGGATTCTGGCATGAGGATTCACTTGAAGACCGTACAGCTCCGACAGCTTTCGAACCTGCTCCGCTGCGGATTTATAGTCGATTTTAAGGCCTTTCCTCGGCTCCATGCCGAGAATGATATTTTCCGTTACTGTGAATGGTTCTACAAGCTTGAAATGCTGGTGGACCATGCCGATGCCAAGCTCGATCGCTTTATTGGGGCTGTCGATAACAACCGGTTTGCCGCCGATTTCAATACTGCCTTCGTCGGGCTGATACAGTCCGAATACGATATTCATTAATGTGGATTTGCCTGCCCCATTCTCGCCGAGCAGCGCATGAATCTCGCCTTTCTCCAGCGTCAGGCTGATAGAGTCATTGGCGACGATACCGGGAAAACGCTTCGTGATTTGCTTCAACTCTACGACAGGAGCCGCTGCACTCATGGAATCACCCTCATTACAGATTATAATTCTACAAAACCGCAATCGATCCTTGGCCCATAACTTGGGGGTCGTCCAGGGAACCCAAGCGGGAAGTTCAGAAAAATAGATAGAATTCCGACAGCGCGAATAGTTGCTATAGACATGGCTATACCGCCTCATGCGAAGCGGTAACTGTACGGACCCGAAGGAGCGAATCCCCAACAAGCGGACCACGCCTAACTAAGAAACAAGGCCAGCTATATAACCGGCCTTGATTCTGGTTCCGATCTTATTCAATTATAAATTAAATGTTACTCGCTAGGTACTGTAATCTTACCGTCGATGATTTGCTTTTTGTAATCATCGACTTTAGCCAGAATGTCGGCGCTCACGTTCGCTTTGGAAGTCTCCGGCAGACCTACGCCGTTGTCTTTCAGGCCAAGAACGGTAGTAGTGCCGCCCTTGAAGGTGCCGTCGATCACCTGCTTGGAAACAACTTTAACCGCTTCGTCAACGCGTTTCATCATGGAAGTCAGCGTTACGTCATCGCCAAAATCAAGCGACTGGTCTTTGTCCACCCCAATAACCCATACTTTCGAGCCGCCGGCTTTGTTGCGGGATTTCGCTTCGTTGAATACGCCGTTGCCCGTTGCACCCGCAGCCGGGAAGATAATATCGTTGCCTGCATTATACAATGTGGCAGCCAAGGATTTGCCTGTGTCCGGTTTGTCGAACGCGCCGGCATAAGTAACCGTTACTTTAGCATTCGGATTCACTGCAGCTACGCCTGCCTTGAAACCTACTTCAAAGCGTTTGATGACCGGGCTTTCCATACCGCCGATAAAGGCTACCTTGTTCGACTTTGTTGTCAGACCGGCTACAACGCCGACCAGGAACGAGCCCTCGTTCTCCGAAAACGTAACGGATTCAACGTTAGGAGCATCTACTACATTGTCAATGATGGCCAGCTTGGCGTCCGGATTCTCGAGTGCAACCTTTTTCACGGAATCGCCCATGCTAAAGCCAATGCCCCAGGTCAGAGCAAAACCGCCTTTAACAAATTGGTTCAGGTTCGGCTCATAGTCCGCATTGGATTTACTTTGGAGGTATTGAACTTTTACGCCATTTTCTTTCTCAAGAGCTTGCAGGGCTTCCCAAGCGGATTGGTTAAACGATTTGTCGTTTACGCCGCCAACGTCGGTAACCATACCGATTTTAATGTTGGAGTTGTCGGTAGTTGCTTCACCGGCGCCCGTGTTGGCTGCAGTATTGGTGCCTGCGTTAGTGCCTGTGTCTCCGGATGCATTATTGTTGTTGCTTCCGCAGCCGGCCAGAATGACCGTGAAAGCAAGCAGCATAACGAGAGACAGCTTGAAAACTTTTTTCATCGATTATTATCCCCCTTAAGAAATTGGATGTCTTCTATGTTCTCATTGGACATGCCATTGAAACAAATTATAACGGTTAAAAACGGTAAAATCCAGCAATTAATGACCCTTGGTTAATAAAAATTTGCATTTTCCTTCGGGAAACCGCTTTCCATAACATTCCAGTGTTATGTGCATGTTTTGTTGATGTTAACTTATCTCCAGAGTCGGCCAGCCTGCCTGAAACAAATATAAATATTATTGCACAATCAAGCAAATTCTATTATTATATATCCTTATCATTCCAAGGAAAGGAAGCCGATTATGATGAGTGAATCGTCCCAGCCGGCAGCTCCGGCTTCAAAATACTGCCGGGAATCGCGCGTCTTTAAAACAGGCCGTGTCTTCCCCAACGATGTTAACAATCACCAAACCCTGTTCGGCGGGAAGCTGATGAGCAACATAGATGAAGTCGCCTCGATCTCCGCGATGCGCCACTGCCGATGCAACGTCGTCACCGCCTCCACCGACTCAGTTGACTTTCTGTCCCCGATCCGGCCTACCGACTCCTTCTGCTTCGAATCCTTTGTCTCCTGGACCGGACGAACCAGCATCGAAGTATTCGTGAAGGTCATCGCCGAAAATTTATATTCAGGCGAGCGCACCGTTGCGGCCACTTCCTTTCTTACCTTTGTGGCTATCGGACCTGACGGAAGCCCTGCTCCCGTACCCAAAGTGATCCCCGAAACAGACGAGGAGAAGCTTGTCAGCGATTTGGCGGAGGAACGTTCGGAGCAGCGAAAGGTCAGACGCGCCGCCAGCAAGAAGCTCGCTGGTCAGCTAATTACAACGAAGTACTGGGAGTAGTCTGCTTCCGCTATCTCCTCAAAAGTTCGCGCAAAAAAGCACCGCTGCACGGGAACCCCGGGCAGCGGTGCTTCTTAACATATAGAGCCGTTCTTACGCGTTGATTTTCTCTTTGGCTACGGTAGCCAGCGAGTTGAACGCGTTCAGATCGTTAACAGCGAGATCGGCCAGCATTTTGCGGTTGATGTCCACTCCGGCCAGCTTCAGACCATGTACGAGCTTGTTGTAGGACAGGCCGTTCAGACGGGCTGCAGCGTTGATACGAACGATCCACAGTCTGCGGAAGTTGCGTTTTGTTTGACGACGGTCGCGGTATGCGTATACCAACGATTTCATTACTTGTTCTTTAGCAGTTTTGAAAATGCGGTGTTTCGAACCGAAGTAACCTTTTGCCAGTTTCAGTACCTTTTTATGTTTACGGCGTACGACGAAGCCGCCCTTAACTCTTGCCATATTAATAAACCTCCCAAAAATTGTGTTATAAAAACTATTTCAAGTTAGCCAGACCTTGCTTCAGGCGTCTTACGTCGCCAGGTGCCATTACAGGGTTGGTTCCCAGAACCCGCTTAGCGCGCTTGGACTTGTGGGACAACAGATGGTTTTTGTAAGCTTTGTAACGCTTTACTTTACCTGTTCCGGTAATTTTGAAGCGGCCTTTCAGGCTGCTGTGGGTTTTCATTTTAGGCATGGTGTTTCCTCCTTAATAATTATGCTGCTTGTTAAGATGATTTGGGTGCCAGAATCATAATCATGCTGCGGCCTTCAAGCTTGGGCTGGCGTTCCACAACGGAAATTTCGGCCACTTCCAATTTGACGCGCTCCAGAATTTTCTGGCCGATGTTCGCGTGGGTAATTTCGCGTCCGCGGAAGCGGACGGAGCATTTCACCTTGTCGCCCTCATTCAGAAACTTGACTACATTGCGGAACTTGGTCTGATAATCATGCTCCTCAATGTTCGCGCGGAACCAGACTTCCTTGATGTCCACGATCTTCTGGTTCTTGCGGGCTTCCTTCTCTTTCTTCTGCTGCTCATAACGGAACTTCCCGTAATCCATGATGCGGCATACCGGCGGTTTCGCTTGCGGCGCTACATTGACTAAATCCAGATTAAGATCTATTGCCATTTGCAACGCTTCGCGGATCGGTTTAATCCCGATTTGTTCTCCTTCCGCACCAACCAAACGGACTTCTTTCGCCCGAATCTCATCATTGATCATATGGTCCTTACTGATAATTCTCCACCTCCGGATCTGATTGGCTATAGATATAACAGCTTCTTCCCATTAAAAAACGGGCTGCCGGAATTTACCGACAACCCGTTTGATCAACGTTCATGAACGAACCGCATTCATAAAGCATTGAGATCAAAACCAGCCGGCTTAAAGCCGATCAGGTGAGAAGCCGGTGCTTCTGCTTATAATCTCCGACATATTTAGCACACTTGAATACTATACAATATTTAGCACAGTGATGTCAACCATTAATCTGGCGACTTTCAAATGCAGGCGCTAGCCCTGCTTGCTTTGAACTTCCTCCAGGCGAACGACGCGCGTATGCTTGGTATGGCTCCACTGCTTGTTGTTTTGCGTAAAGAACGCGTAGAACGTAATCGGATACCATGAAATCAGGTAAATCGGAAAGACCAGCATATAAGCATACACCTTCTTGAACGTTACCTTCTCGAGAATCATCGATATAAAGAAGGTGAAGATGTTAGCGCCGATAGCGGCATAGCTCAGCCACAAAGGCAAGTGGCCGTACAGGTTGGAGATATGCGGCCCGTCAAGCAGTGAGCTGTCGATCCACATGACCGCGGTCATCAGGAACGTAAGGAGCACAATGTATACGTTCGCGCCGTACAGGGCCAGGTCGAACTTGGTCAGGCTCCGCTCTTTGATGCTCTGCCACAGCAGAGGGAAGAAATAGCGGCGGGCGACGGTAAAGTGTCCTTGCATCCAGCGAAGCCTCTGTCTGGATGAGGCCTTGAACGTGAGCGGCTTCTCGTCAAACACCTTGGCATCGTAGTTGAATACGGGATATACGCCCTTCGACGCGCTGCGCATGGTGAACTCCAGGTCCTCAACAAGACTGGTGGCTCCCCAGCCCATTTCCTTGAGCAGGTTCGTTTCGAAGCACATGCCCGTTCCGCCCAGGAAGTTGGCCATTCCAAGATTGTGTCGGGACAACTGCCACAAACGGTTAATATACCAGTAGGAGATGCCGTAGGCTGCGGTGATCCAGGAGTCCTCGGGATTCTTGGTGTCGATGTAGCCCTGGATGACTTTGGCGCCGGCGCAAAGATCGTTGTTCATCTCCATCAGGAAGTCGGTGTGGGCCAGATTGTCCGCGTCGAACATCACGACGGCATCGTATTGGCGCGGCATTTCCCACAGGTTCGCCAGCATCCACTCGATGGCGTAGCCTTTGCCTCTCAGATTATTGTTGGTGCGGACGCAGGCATTCATGCCGTGCTCGCGGACTATTCGTGCCGTAGCGTCCGTACAGTTATCGCAAATGACGAATACGTCGTAAAGCTCTTTCGGATAATTCAGCTGCTTCAAATTTTCCATCAGCGCTCCGACCACTTCTTGTTCGTTATGCGCAGCGACGAGTACCGCAAATGATTTCTGCGGCTGGACAAGCTCTTTTTTCTTCTTTCTGCGCAGTCCGAAGAGCGAGAATCCAAACTGATAAATTGCGATCAACGCCAAGATCACTTGGAGCGTTACAAAAATTGCATCTGTCATGATCCTTTGATGCCCCCTTTTTTTGGTTCAGGTTCTTTTTGTCTTTGACCTTTTGAACTGTGGTTAATGACCCTTTTGCTGCAGGCTTGAACGCCTGGCGTACATCGCTTCGATGTCCAAGCGGTTATTCCCGGCGGGCTTATCCTTTTTTATATATGCCGTCGATATGGAATTTCTGCCCAGCGTCCCTGACTTTACAAAACGCTTGATTTTCTCTGTTACCATATAAACGTGGAAAGGCCGCTTGAATCATTGTACGGCTTAATGGCACTCTAAGTCAAAGCTGTCATTTTTCGCGCAAAACCGACCTTTTTCTTGAAATCGGTTTGTGCAAAAAAGTATGATGAGGGTAGTTGTACAGGCAAAAGCGGGTTATCCTAATCAAGGCCGGTCATCCGGCTGCCGTTACAAACGGAGGGACCACTATGAGACCTAAAATGTTAAAATTGCTTACTGCAGAGCAGCGCCTGTTTCACTGGATCAACGGGCGGCTGCACAACCGTCACTTGAATTTCTGGCTCTTTTATCTGACCCATCTGGGCGGAGCTACGGCCAGCATCGGAATCAGTCTTCTGGTATGGGGAATTGCCCCGCATACGCTGAAGCTGCCCGCCCAGCAGGCGCTGATCGCCCTGGCCGTCAGCCATCTTCCGGTCGCTGTCGCCAAAAGGCTGTATCCCCGGGTGCGTCCTTACCTGGCGCTGCCCGGAACGAATACGTTCCGCAATCCGCTCAAAGACCATTCGTTCCCGTCCGGGCATACGACGGCTATCTTCGCTTCCGTTGTGCCTTATATCGCAGCTTTTCCCGTTCTGGCTTTCATCCTGCTGCCGATTGCCCTTACTGTGGGATTCTCGCGGATTTATCTTGGACTCCATTATCCCTCCGATGTGGCGGCCGGCGCTTTGATCGGCACAGCCGTTGCCGCAGGAACGGTTACCTTGTGGAGTTAGGACCGCGTCAAGCCGGGCTGTGCACCGGGGCAGATATAGTCATTCTTACCACGCTTGCCTTGGATTGGTTTTTTTATACCCGGGAGGCAAAAATAGTCCGCCGGTATGAGCCTGGCACCGCGAACGCTTTTCCAAGAAGAAACGCCCGACGGCGTCTTTTTAAGACGCAGATGCGTTTCTCGTAGAAATATAAGTCAAAATGATAAGCGCCCGGCTTATACATTCTTATATTTTCAAAAAAACCGGGGCGAAACGCCCCGATTCATATCCTTTGGGAGACATCAAAAGAGGGTTCTGCCGGCATAAGCTGAAAGACCCTCTTTTTGTCATGGAAATGCGGTGTCCCGGCGGAGTTTATGGGTGTTCCATCAGCGCCTTGCCGGTTACAGTCTATATTTGTCCAAACGTGCGGCTTGATAACGTTCCAGCGCTTCCGTTCCAACAATCGCTTCGCAGCGGTGGATGTGAACGCCCTGGCCGACGAACTTGGTTTCATACTCGGTCATGACATGCTCTTCGTTAATGCCTCCCGCGTGGAGATCAAGCGAAATGTTCGTCATCTGCAGGCCGAAGTCGGCAAAGGAATTCAGGGAAAATTCGAACAGGCTGCGCGAATCTGTCTTCAAATGAATCTCTCCCAGCGAGCCAAGCAGCCCGCGATATTTGTGCAGGAACCGGGGATGCGTCAATCTGCGGCGGGCATGCTTCGACTTCGGCCACGGATCGCTGAAGTTCAAATAAATCCGTTGAAGCTCTCCCTCGGCGAACACTTCCTCCGCATATTCGATATTGGCCAGCGCAAGCTTTAGATTCGGCGGGGTCTCCACTCCCTCCGGCTCCCAAGCGATACGGGCTTTTTCCGCGCCGCGGCGGATCAGCTCATCGTACATATCGACGCCGATGAAATTGATCTCCGGGTACTTGCGGCTCATCTGGCTGATGAACTGGCCTTTCCCCATTCCGAACTCGACATAAATCGGGCGGTCGTTTCCAAAAAAATCGGACCATTGTCCTTTGTGGCTGCGAGCGTCGAGCACGACCAGATCGGTCTGCTGCTCCAGACTTTCGCGTATTCCTTTTCTTCCGCGTAAACGCATGTTTACTCCTTTCAATTTGAGCAAAATTTAGCCATGAAGAAACGCCTCGAATCGGTTACTGGGCATTTCGGTTCATTCCCTGTCAACTGCAATATTGTGCCTAACTTGCCGCCAAAAGTAAAGATGAAAAAAGCGAAAAAGAAAAAGGAATTTCCCGATCTCCCGCCTAAAGCGAAAGCATGAGGAAATTCCTTCTCTGTTGTATTTGGAATTGGGGTCCCTAATTTCAACAACTCATAGTCTATCTTGCTTCGGAGTTAAAATCAAATGTCTTCTCGAAAGCATTGCGAATTTTGCGCTGCGCTTCCGTCTTGATCTTCGGATTCCCTTTAAATTCCACGCCCGTAAGCGCAAGAGCCTCGTCGGGAGTCAGCTGGACATCGATCGGACCTCTGCTTTCAGGATGTACGGCTTGAGAATTCATGTTTGATCACCTCACGGTTAATATAATTGACCACGGCGACAAGAGATTAATGAATTCCTTCATTGATTCCGGCCTTCCGGCCGGGTAACGATGAAGCGTTTTTACACTTAGAATATAACATGGCGTGTAAGTATTTTCAAGCCAATTTCCTCGTTCTTCCGGCCTATTTTTGGCCTGCCTGCCAACCGGTTTTGACTGCGCTAACCATCGGCTTTTTTGCCCAATCGCCCGGGGACCCGGTCCGGTTACGTTCTACCCCGATTTTTGATACAATGAACTCGTGTAACATGATTACTTGCAATTAAAGGAGACATCCATGACTATACTTGAAGTCCCTTCTGCAGCCTTGCTGTGGGGAGATAAACGTTTTCATACCTGGAATTACGAAATGCGCGAGCAGTTTGGCGACAAAGTGTTCAAAGTTATGCTCGACGCCGGCTTTACCTGCCCCAACCGCGACGGCTCCATTGCCAAGGGAGGCTGCACGTTTTGCAGCGCAAGAGGCTCGGGAGATTTCGCCGGAAGCCGGCGTGACGATCTGGTGACCCAGTTCGGAAGCGTCCGCGACCGCCAGCATCTGAAGTGGCCGAACGCCAAGTATATCGGCTATTTCCAGGCCTATACCAACACTTACGCGCCGGTCGAGGAACTGCGGGAGTATTACGAGGTTATCCTTGAGCAGCCCGGAGTCGTCGGTTTGTCCATCGCCACCCGTCCCGACTGCCTGCCGGATGATGTTGTCGATTATCTGGCGGAATTGAACGAACGGACGTATCTGTGGGTGGAAATGGGATTGCAGACGATCCACGAGTCCACCTCGCGGCTCATTAACCGGGCGCATGATACAGAGTGCTATTACGAGGCTGTAGAGAAGCTGCGCAGCCGCGGCATCCGGGTCTGCACGCACATTATCCACGGCCTCCCGCAGGAAACCCACGAAATGATGCTCGAAACGGTGTCCGCCGTATCGCAGATGGATGTGCAGGGCATCAAAATCCATCTTCTGCATCTGATGCGTAAAACGCCGATGGTCAAGCAGTACGAGGCGGGGCTGCTGCGGTTCCTGGAGCAGGACGAATATGTGAAGCTTATCGCCGACTCGCTGGAAATGCTGCCGCCTGAAATGATTGTGCACCGCCTGACCGGTGACGCTCCTCGCGATCTGCTGATCGGGCCGATGTGGAGCCTCAAGAAATGGGAAGTGCTTAACGCAATCGACAATGAGCTGGTGCGCAGGGATACCTGGCAGGGTAAGTATTGGAGAAAGCGCTGATGGGCTTCCTATCCGTCCTGAGCTTCGCTCATAAAATGGTGCAAGAGCGCCTTTCCCCCGGCGATCGCGCCGTGGATGCCACGGTTGGAACCGGCGCGGACACGCTGTTCCTGACCAAGGCGGTTGGGCCAAGAGGCGAGGTCTACGGCTTTGATATCCAGCCCGAGTCTTTGAGGCTAGCCGAAGAGCGGCTGAGCCGCGCCAGAGAGGAAGAAAGGAACGCCCTCGCTCCTTCCACGCTTCTGCTAAAGAGCCATGCCGCGATGGCCGAAGAGTTACCCCCGTCATGGCGAGGCAGCGTCGGAGCCGTCATGTTCAACTTCGGCTATCTTCCCTCGGATGATGCGGACAAGAGTGTGATCACTCTGCCAGACAGCTCGGTTGCTGCGCTGGAAGCCTCCGTCGGGCTTCTCCGGCCGGGCGGGATCGTAACGGCGGTTCTGTACCCTGGACATCCCGGCGGAGAGCTGGAGGCGGAAGCAGTCATGGCCTGGGCGTCCTCCGTTCCGCAGCAGACGGCAAGCGCCATCGTGTACCGCCAGCTTCAGCGCAAGACGGCGCCCTATGTTATCGCGCTTGAGAAAAAGAAGGGACTGGATTCCCAAATTTGAATTGGAGAGGAAGATGAACCATGACTTTGCCGTACCCTTTAAAATTTCAACCGGAATTCAAAGAACGGGTCTGGGGCGGACGAGCCCTGGAGAAGTTCGGTCTTGACCTGCCCGAAGGCCATATCGGTGAAGGCTGGATGATTGCCGACCACCCGAACGGAACCTCTGCCGTCGTGAACGGCGAACTCGCGGGCAAAGGCCTGGACGAGATCCGCGAAGCTTACGGGCGTGAATGGTTCGGCAGCAAAGGCCATTCGGAAGCAAGCGGAAGATTCCCTCTCCTGATCAAGCTGCTGGACTGCAACGACAACCTGTCCGTTCAGGTTCATCCCACCGACGACTACGAGCGACTGCCCAAGGGCGAGCTAGGGAAGACTGAAATGTGGTACGTGCTTGAAGCCGAGCCTGGCGCCAAAATCATCTACGGCCTTAAGGAAGGCGTGAACCGCGAAAGTCTGCGGCAAGCACTGGAAGACGGCTCGGTCATGGAACTCCTTCAGGAGGTGCCGGTTTCGGCAGGGGATACGTTCTATATTCCGGCCGGAACGGTGCATGCCCTCTGCGCGGGCGTCGTCGTTGCGGAAATCCAGCAGAACTCCGACACTACATACCGGATCTACGACTACGACCGGCCCGGCCTGGACGGCAAGCCCCGCGAGCTGCATATCGAGGATTCGCTGAACGTCACCGCTTACGAAGGCGCGGGGGCGACTTCCATGAAGACGGACGGCGCGGTGCCCGGAGAATGGCTGCGTCTGGCGGTGTCGCCTTATTTTATCGTGGAAAAAGGCATTGTAAACGGCAGCTGGGGCCTTGAAACCAATCCGGAGAGCTTTACGGTGCTGGTTGTCTGCGAAGGAAGCGGGCACCTCTTATGGGAGGGCGGCTCCCAGCCGTATTCGGCGGGCGAATGCTATCTGCTCCCGGCCAATCTCGGCGCCTATACCATTGAAGGGCAGGCCACCCTGCTTCGCTCGTATTTGCCTTAAAATTGATTCGGCCTCATAGGCGGCGCTCCCGGTGTGCATATTGAAGCTTCTCCCGATCCGACCCCGCAGCTGCCGCTTGTTTAATAGGAGGAACAACCGGTGACAGAACATACCTTTACAATGACCGATCCTCTCGGCGTCCCGATCCACGTCTATGAATGGCTGCCCGAGGCCGAAAGCCCTATCCGGGGTATCGTTCAGATCTCGCACGGTATGTGCGAGACGGCAGCCAGATACGTCCGAGTGGCAGGCCGGTTGAACGCCGCGGGCTACGCAGTGTATGCGGGAGACCATAGGGGACATGGCAAGACAGCCGGAAGAATCGATCTGCTCGGCGATGCTGGATGCGACGGCTTCTACTGGATGCGCCGCAACCTTCTTCAGATTGGCGCCATCGCGTCAGGCAAGCATCCGGGACTCCCCATTTTTCTGCTCGGGCACAGCATGGGCTCGTTTCTTACCCAGAAGCTGATGTGCGAGCCGGGGAGCGAAAGATATGCGGGCTATATTTTGAGCGGGAGCAACGGCCCCCGCGGGATGCTTCGGCTCGGAGAGGCGCTGGCCAGGGCTCAGCTGGCGCTTAAGGGCGAACAGCATCGCAGCGTGCTGTTGAACAGCATCGTATTCGGCGGCAATAACCGCTCCTTCTCCCTTGTCCGCACAGCCTTCGATTGGCTGAGCAGCGACAATGCGGAGGTCGACAGCTTCATATCCGACCCGTTCTGCGGGGCGATCTGCACGACCCGGTTCTTCCGGGATTTCTTCAGGCTGCTGCAGGATATCCATTCCAAAGCCGTGCTGGGCTCGCTGTGCAAAGACAAGCCGGTCTATTTGTTCTCCGGCGAGAAGGACCCGGTCGGCTTGAACGGCAAGGGAATTCTTCGTCTGGCTGAGCTGTACCGGAGGCTGGGCGTGAGTGATCTGGAGGTGCGGCTGTACCCGGACGGCCGGCATGAAATGCTGAATGAGCGGAACCGCGGCGAGGTGATGGACGATCTGCTCGATTGGCTGATCCGCCACCTCCCCGCCGGACGAGGCCTCCTTCGAACGTAACAGAAATACCGCCATAAACGGTAAAGACAGGCCCCTCCGCACCCGAAGGCGGACCTGTCTTTTTTTGCGCGTGCTGCTATTTTCGTCCCACATACAAGCCGTGGTTGCTGATTCCCAGAATGGACGGCTCGGAGCAGGTTCTTAGGTGATAATTTACCCAGGAGTCGAACTGTTCCTTGTTGAACCGGTTAACGGTATCCTTCATGATTACGCCTATCCCGTCGGCTGCCGCATGGTCCAGCTTGCTTACTCCTTGTTCACCGAGCAATTGCTCGATTTCTTCAGGTGTATGGAAATACGCATCTGTCCAAAAGCAGTCCTCATCCGCCGAACTGATTCCGCCCTGCTCCAGAAATTTCGCCACCCACTGGTCGGTCAGATAGCCGGAGTTGCTCTTAACGAGGTAGGGGAGTATAAAAAACTTGTTGATATAGGCGACGGCCAAAACCCCTCCAGGCCTCAGCACCCTCAGACATTCGCTTATGCACTTGCGCTGATCCGTCTGATCTGTGAGATGATACATCGGCCCCAGACAAAAAACGGCGTCAAAGCTGCCCGGCTTAAACTTGGAGAGATCCGTCGCATCCGCCCGTTCGGCGATTATATTCGAATAGCCTCCACTTGTGATCTTGTCCTGGATGATCTCAACATGCTTAGGCGAAAGATCGGTCGAGACAACCGGAAGGCCTTTTTCCGCATAATAAAAAGAATAAATCCCCGTCCCGGCGCCAACGTCCAGTATTTGATGATCTTTCGATATGTACTTGTCCAGGACATGCACAGTCGTGATAAACTCAAGCCTCCCGGTATTGTCCCTAACCAGTCTGGAAGCCTCATCATAGCCGTCATAGTAACGAATTACCGATTCCAACCAACCGCCTCCCCCTGAAAAAAGCTAAAACGGGCATCTCCCTGCGCCGCCCCTTTACCCATCGCCAATCTTTTGCAAAAGCGGGCTACTTCGTTTTTTTACGTCTTACCCGGTTGTATTTTCTCCTGCGGATACGGATCACGCATACCTTGCTGGAAGTGTGATAGACCAGCTTTCCGGGTCCGGCCTGATTGAATTCCGTACGTGCGTCTTCGTCGGCAACAGCGCGAATCGGCTCGACCTTGTCGATAAATCTTCGGGTGCCTTCCTGATGATATTCAAGGACGGAAAACAAAACATACTGGTTGGGAAACAGCTGTCTCATTTCTAACCATTCCATCCCGTCTTCCCCTCCTTGTTCGGGTGGCTCATTTTCGCTTTCGGTGCATGCGCTGAGCTCTGCAATCTCGCTTAAAGTTGAAGACAGTTTACCACCTTTTGGACAACTTTACAGCTTTAAAAATAGATTATATCCAAGAACAGGTAACACAAGATATACTCCGCTTTATATCAAAGGGGGGATGAATGTGGACGATAAAAGAGAGGATCTGCGGCAAATTCTGGATTACTACAACGCGGGTATGGCAAGAAGCCGGAAGCAACGGCTAGGTCCGCCACGGAAGAACGGTGAGCTCGGGCCACCTGCTCCTCCACTTCTCCGCCTTGGCGTAATACGTGCTTTCCGTCACCAGAGTCTTGTTTGGCCTTACAATCAGCCGGAACAAGTCCTCCAGGCCGAAAGGCGCGTAAATCCGCCAGATACCGTCCGCCTCCTTACGAACGCCTAGCGAAGTGGCCGTCGTAGGCCAGCTATCGATCGCCGCCTCAAGAGAAACGTAAGGCGTAAGGCCAACGCCGAACCTTTCGGGATACCACAGGTGAACGCGGGCCTGATTCTTGATATCGACAGGAAAAGGAAGCTTAGCGAAAAGACGTTTCCCCCGCTCTACCACCTTGTTCTCCGCTTCATAGCTTAGGTCCGTGCTATCAAAATAGACGATATCAATATCCGAGATTCCGTACAGCGGCGGTCTGCCCGTAAGCTCGTTCCAGACCGTCTGCACCAGGCACCCCGCTCCGATATAGTACGGATGATGCGGAGCAAGGCTTCCCGCCCGTTCGAACAACTCCCCCAACCAACCGCTCTCTTCAAAAATGCCGGTCAGCCGGTCCCGAAGCTCCTGCGTTTCGATCATCGCTAAGCTATTCCTCCCCGTGAGATCTGCGGGCATGGACAACGTTATCTGCGCCTACCAACGGGTATTGCAATATTTTTTGCGGCCCTTTGGGGCCCATCCGCCGCAGACCGTTGTCCTGAAAACCCGCTGTCATGTAAAGCCGAAGCGCCGAGCTATTCTCTTCATTTACGCTCAGCACGACTTCATCCGTACCAGGGTACACGGTGCTGACGAACGAAGGCAGCAGTCTGAGCGCCGCCGTCGCGTAGCCTTTCCCCTGGCTGGCGTAATCAATGAGGAATGCGCGAAACAGCATCGCCCGGGAACCGCCCCTGTAAACATCGGCAATTCCGTCCCAGCCATGCAGCACAAAGAATCCCACGGCCGTATCTCCGTCCAGAATAACTGTTGGATGCCGGTTAACGTCCCGCAGGGCGGGTTCCAGCGTATCAGCGGGCATTCCCGTGAACTCCTCCTGCTCCTTCGGAAGGAAGAACGCAAGCAGGCTTTCCTTGAATTTATCTTCATACTCGGCCAGTCGAACCGAACCGCTCATCGGCATGAAGCCTCCTTTTGTTCCCTTAACTTGGCTTTGCAAGTGAATGGAAAGTGCTCTTAAGCCGCCCCCTCCGCCTACTGGAGAACCCGCTGAACGGGCAGATCATATACTCTCGGCTTCTGGCTCTCATCCTGCTGGTACAGCACAAGCAGCAAGGTACTTTCGCCGTCCTGCGGAGGCGTTCCAGTGTCCGGTGAGCCGGTACCTTCGGCGCCGCTTGCTCCCGCCCGCAGTCCGCTGCTGGAAGACAGCACCCGTGTCAGCGAGAACGGCAAAATCTCCAGCGCCGCGTATTTTTGCAGCTCCCGCTCGTTGATTCCCGCCGTCGGCATTTCCCCCGCCGGAGCTCCTGCAGCCAAATTCTCTGCCGTTTCGCCGGACACCGCAGCCAAGGTCCAAGGGTCGTCAAGAAGCTGAGGCCGCTCGGCGATCTCTCGGAGATAGCGTCCCCATTCGTTTTTGCCAAGGACCGGCTCCCACCACACCTTGCGCGGCTTGTACTTGTGGCCAAGGAAATAATCGAGCTTCATGAGGCCCGTGATGACCTCCATCTCCGGCGTGCCGCGCTCCAGCAGAAATTCGTTCAGCCGGGTGAACAGATCCTCCAGCTGATGCCCGATCTTTTGCCAGCCCCGCGCTTCCCAGTAATCGCCGAACTCCTGAAAGAAATCGAACGGAGACGCAAAAATATGGCGGAATAAATACTTGACGGTATGGTCGATCCGGTGGCTGTTCCAGTATTTTTCCAGCACATCCTCCAGCCGCTTCAACCGCACGATGTCCGAGAACGGCATCACATGGCTGCTCAAAATTTCATACGGCGCATGCTCCATGTAGACATAGTCATACTTGGCAGCCTGGGCGCGCAGTCCGGTGCCTCGCAGCATTTTGAGAAATCCGAGCTGAAGCTCCTCCGGCTCCATAGCGAACACGTCGTTGAACGTTTTGCGGAATGTCGCATAATCCTCCATCGGCAGCCCCGCGATCAGATCGAGATGCTGGTCGATATTGCCGCTCTCCTTGATTTTCAATACCGTGCGGGACAGCTTGGCAAAGTTCTGGCGCCGCTTGACCAGCTCGTTCGTCTCGTCATTTGTGGACTGCACGCCGATTTCGAAGCGGAAAATGCCGGGGGGCGCATGGTTCGCCAGAAAATCCAGCACCTCGGGGCGCATAATGTCAGCGGTAATCTCAAACTGGAAGACGCAGCCGCCGTGGTTGTCAATCAGGAACCGGAACATTTCCAGCGCGTACTCGCGGTTGATGTTGAAGGTGCGGTCGAGGAACTTGATCGTTTTGGCTCCATTTTTAATCAAATACAGCAGATCCGCTTTGACCCGCTCGATATCGTAATACCGGACACCCACCTCAATGCTGGACAGACAGAACTGGCAGTTGAACGGGCAGCCCCGGCTGGTTTCGAAATAGGTGATTCTTTTGCCCAAATCCTGAAGATCCTCCGGAAAACGATGCGGCGTAGGCAGCGTGTTCAAATCGCTCTTCGGACGCGGAGGGTTGACGATCACCTCTTCTCCCTTGCGGTAAGCCGCCCCGTACACAAAATGGAACTTTCGCCCGTCCCGCAGCTCCTGCAGCAGATGATGGAACGTCTCTTCCCCGTCGCCGCAGACGATGAAGTCAATGCCCGGCTCGCGGTTCATCCAGTATAGCGGCTCATATGACACTTCCGGGCCCCCGAGGACGATGGAGACATCCGGCATGATTTTCTTCAGGATGCCGATCAGCTTGACCGTCTCTTCGATGTTCCAGATGTAGCAGGAGAAGCCGATCACATCGGGCGCTTGCCCAAACAAATCCGAGGCGATGTTCATCACCGGGTCCTTGATCGTGTATTCCGACAGACGGATGTCGAACTCATGCTGACTGTAGGCTTTGAGCAGGCGGATGGCCAGCGAGGTGTGGATATACTTGGCGTTCAGTGTGGCCAGGACGACCTTCATGCTGCGATAACCCCTTTACATTTCATTGGAATACAGTTCGCTTTGAAAAAAATCCAGAAATTCCTTCCCGTACTTCCGGTATTTCACTTCCCCGACGCCCTTTACCTTCATCATTTCTTCTTCCGTCTGCGGACATACCACGCTCATCTCGCGCAGCGTCGCGTCGTTGAAAATAATATATGACGGCACATGCTCCCGGCCCGCCAGCTCGCGGCGGATCAGGCGCAGCTGCTCGAACACCGTCTCGTTGACCGCCGACGGCGAGAGGTCACGGCTGCGGCTGCGGTCCCTGCCGCCGGCGGAGGACCTGGCCGGCCGGGCGACGCGCTGCAGCACCTGCTGCTGCCCGCGCAGCACCTCGGCGGCCGGCTGCTGGAGCCGCACAACCGGGTACTGGCCTTCGGACAAGGCCAGATAGCCTTCGGAAATCAGCACATTGACGATTTCCGTAATTTCCTTCTCGGTGCGGCCGGACATGGCGCCGTGGGTCGGCAGCTTGTCGAAGCCGTACTGCAGCACCTTCTGGCTGCGGGAGCCCTTCAGCACGGACGACACCAGCGCCACGCCGAAGCGCTCGCGCATCCGGTGGATGCAGGAGAAGATCTTCTGCGCGTCGATCGTCATATCGACGAGCTCGCGCTCGTCCGTACAGGAGCTGCAAATGCCGCACGGCTTGTCCCCGTGGGCCTCGCCGAAGTAGTCCAGCATCGCGCTTCGCAGGCAGCGCGTCGTATAGCAGTAATCGATCATCTGCTGAAGCTTTCGGTAATCATTCTGCTTGCGATCGGAGTCCTGCGGATTCTGCTCGATCAGGAACTTCTGCGTCATGATATCCTGCGCGCTGAACAGCAGGATACACTGGCTCGGCTCGCCGTCACGGCCCGCGCGGCCCGCTTCCTGCACATAGGCCTCCATATTCTTCGGCATATTGTAATGGATGACATACCGCACATTCGACTTGTCGATCCCCATACCGAAGGCGTTGGTCGCGACCATGACGCGGATATCGTCGTACAGAAATGCCTCCTGACTCTCGGCCCGTTCCTCGTCGCTCATGCCGGCATGGTAGCGGCCGGCCGCGAATCCGGCATTCCGCAGACGCTGGTACAGATCGTCGACGTCCTTGCGGGTAGCCGCGTACACGATCCCCGGCTGGTGGGCGTGCGAAGCGGCATACTCCAGCACGTACTCCTTCTTGTTCTCGCCCCGCAGCACCGACATCGCCAGATTGTCGCGGCCAAGGCCCGTCACGAAGACGCCCGGATCGCGCAGCCGGAGCAGCCTCCGCATATCCTCCATAACCTCGGGCGTCGCCGTCGCCGTGAAGGCCGCCAGAATCGGCCGCTCGGGAAGCTCCTCCACAAACGGCGACACCGCCAGGTAGCTGGTGCGGAAATCATGGCCCCACTGCGAGACGCAGTGCGCCTCGTCCACCGCGACGCAGGAAATGGACAGTCCCGCCATCTCGAGGCGGAACCAATCCAGCTCCAGCCGCTCGGGCGCGACGTAGAGCAGCTTCAGCTCGCCCCGGCGGGCGGCGCGGATGCGGTCGTTCACCTCTTTGCCGGTTAGGGTGCTGTTGATATAAGCGGCGGAAATGCCCGCCGCCGTCAGCGCGTCGACCTGATCCTTCATTAGAGAGATCAGCGGCGACACGACGAGCGTCAGGCCCGGGAGCAGCAGCGCCGGCACCTGATAGCAGATCGATTTGCCGCCGCCGGTCGGCATAATGCCGAGCGTGTCGCGGCCCTCCAAGAGGCTCGCGACGATTTTTTTCTGGCCTTCCCGGAAATCGGGATAGCCGTAATATTTTTGCAGCATTTCCTGCGCATGTTCCATCGTAAGTTCCTGAGGATTCATAAAGATCAATGCTCCTTACAAAGCTTTCTTCCTTTAGTTTACCGGACTTTGCCGCGGAGGGGCAACCATGCGGAACAAGTGAAGCTTGTCTGTTTATTTTCGAACGGTCCAAAGTTAAGATGAGAGCAAGAGGTGACAAAGATGTCCAATTCCCTGCTGACAAAGAAAGCGTTGGCTCATAGTCTCAAAAAACGGATGGAACATACCCCGCTAAATAAAATCTCTGTAAAACAGCTGGTGGACGATTGCGGGCTGAACCGTCAGACGTTTTACTACCATTTTCACGATATTTTCGAGCTGCTGGGCTGGATCTACCAGAAAGAGGCTGTAGACGGGATTGCCGATTACAGGGGCTACAGCACATGGACGGAAGGATTCTATAAAATATTTCTCTATATTGTGAACAACCGCGCGTTCTGTCTCAATACGCTGGAATCGCTTGGGAGAAACCATCTGGACGCCTACCTTTACTCCGTTACGAATGATCTTATTATGGGCGTAATTAATGAATTGGCCGCCGGTATGCGGGTGGACGAGGATGAGAAGCAATTTATCGCCAATTTCTATACGCTGGCGTTTACCGGCCTGCTTATCCAATGGATGAGAGACGGCATGAAGGAAAGCCCGAAGCTCATTATTGAACGGCTGAGCGTACTCCTTGAAGGACATTTTATGACAGCTCTGCATAAATACGAGAAGCAGCCGTCTTAGCCTCCGGGCCGGGATGGCTATTTGAATTGCGAACCTCCGGGAATTCTGTCGCAAAACTCTACATTTCCGCTCAAGTGACCAATTTTTATACACTCGGCGGGGATTGACGATACCATTGCGCAGCGGGCATGGATTACATTGAACATGTGACCGGCGTGCAAGTTTCCACGCTTTTGCGGGCGGTGCACGGCAGCATTCAATATTCATGTGGAGGCGACTGTCTGTGATACAAGAATACGAAAACAAACAGGTTTATTTTGTCGGCGGAGGCATCGCGTCCTTGGCGGGCGCCGCTTTTCTCATCAGAGACTGCGGCTTCCCGGGAAGCGGCATTCATATTATCGAAGAAATGAGCATTCTGGGCGGCAGCAACGACGGCGCAGGCAGCGAGGAGCAGGGCTATGTCATCCGCGGCGGACGGATGCTGAATGACGAGACATACGAGAATTTGTGGGATCTCCTGATGTCGATTCCCTCACTGGACCATCCGGGAAAGTCGGTGCGTGAAGAGATCATTGCATTCGACAATGCGAATCCGACGCACTCCAATACCAGACTGGTGAACGCAAGCGGCGAAGTGGCCGACGTGCTGTCGATGGGCTTCGATATGGCCGACCGGCTCGCCATGGGCAAGCTGATCATTACGCCCGAGGAACAAATGGGCAAGGCGCGGATCAGCGACTGGTTCGGCCCGCATTTTTTCACGACGAATTTCTGGTACATGTGGGCGACGACGTTCGCGTTCCAACCCTGGCACAGCGCGGTCGAACTGAAGCGGTATATGATCCGGTTCATGCATGAATTCCCGAGAATCCAGACTCTGGAGGGTGTAACCCGCACCCCGTACAACCAGTACGATTCGATTATTTTGCCGATAAAAAAATATTTGGAGGATCATGGCGTCGATTTCACGCTGAGATGCACCGTGTCCGATCTGGATTTCAAGGAAGGCGACGACATTACTGTAACGGGCTTGCATGTCGTCCGTGACGGAGCCGAGGAGCATATTGCGGTCAAAGAGGAAGATCTGGTCATTATCACGAACGGATCGATGACGGAAAGCTCCAGCCTTGGCTCGATGACCTCCGCTCCACGCCTGAATGAAAAAGGAAGCTCCTGGAAGCTGTGGGAGCGCATCGCCGCTAAGAAGCCCGGGTTCGGCAATCCATCTTCCTTTGACGACCATATCGATGGCTCCAAATGGGAATCGTTCACGGTGACGTTCGGCGATACCGTCTTCTTCGATCTAATGGAACAATTCTCGCGCAACCGCCCGGGCACCGGCGCCCTGGTCACGTTCAAGGATTCGAGCTGGCTGATGTCGATCGTGCTCGCGTACCAGCCGCATTTCCGGAATCAGCCGGAGCATGTCCGGGTATTCTGGGGCTATGGCCTTTATCCAGACAAGGAAGGCGACTTCGTGAAGAAGAAAATGTCCGACTGTACCGGGGAAGAAATTATGACCGAGCTGCTCGGGCATCTGCATTTCGAGGCGCACAAGGAGGCCATTATGGCGACGGCGAACTGTATTCCGTGCATGATGCCGTTCATCACCGCCCAGTTCATGCCTAGAGCCATCGGCGACCGGCCGAAGGTCGTGCCGGACGGCTCCACCAACCTGGCGTTCATCGGCCAGTTCTGCGAAATTCCTGAAGACGTCGTGTTCACCGAGGAATATTCGGTCCGGGCGGCAAGAATCGCCGTCTACACGCTGCTTGGGGTGAACAAGCCGATTACTCCGATCAATCATTACCAGTACGATGTTAGAACGCTGCTTGCGAGCCTGGTCACTTCGTTCCGGTAAGAGTTTGGCTTCGGGAGCTTATCCACTCTTCAATGACAAAAAGGGGAGGCGCACGCCGCGTCTCCCCTTCAACTTATGTGCGTGTGCGGCCCTTTGGCGTTACACGCTGCAAGAACCGTCCGCGCAGCCGTCACCGCCGGATGCTTCAGCGGAGCCGCCGATCACCCGGAGCTTAGGCTCCTCCTTCTCCTCACTCCAGACCTGATCCAGCACCTCGGAGAATACCGGTCCCGGCTGGGCGCCGGAAATAGCATATTTATTGTTAAACACGAAGAATGGCACACCGGTAACGCCAAGCCGCTGCGCAGCTTCGATATCCGCCTTCACTTCTTCAGCGTATGCGTCCGAATTCAGTACGTTCGTCGCCTCTTCCTTGTCCAACCCGGCCTCCGCCGCAAGCGCCGCCAGCGTTTCACGGTCGCCCAAATTCAGCCCGTCCGTAAAATAACCCTTCATCAGACGCTCCGTCAAACCGGCTTCAAGCCCCTTGGTTTTGGCGAAATGCGCCAGACGGTGGCTGTCGTAGGTGTTGGCGTGGATCATGGTGTCAAACCGGAAGTCCAGACCCACGCCCATCGCCTGATCGGCAACCTGCGCGTTCATCGTCTTGGCCTGCTCCACGGTCATGCCGTATTTTGCAGCGAGCAATTCATGTATGCTCTTGCTCGTCGGACCTGCATCCGGGTCAAGCTGAAAGCTGCGGAATTCGACTTCTACCTTGTCCTGCTCCGGAAACTGGCTCAGCGCGTGTTCAAGCCGTCTTTTGCCTATATAACAGAAAGGACAGACATAGTCGGACCAAACTTCTATTTTCATGGGATAACCTCCGTTGACTGGTGATTTTTTAATACTCAATTACAATTATAAAGTATAAATCGGGAAATGCTATCTTTACTTATGGACAAAGCCGGGACAATCGATGAATCAGAAGGATGAATTCAGCGTGAGACTGCGGACTCGTTGGCGCTTCAAATCAAGGGAACGGCAATCAAGTTGGTTATGATTTAGTTCAGTGGTCTCGCAAAACAGCGAATCGACGTCTTAAAAACTACGATAACTACGATAGTGCAGGTTTTTTCGAGCAAAAGTCCGGGGTAACAGGAAAAACCTACTTTTGTACAGGAATATCAGGCTCCCCCGCCAGCAATGGAGCTTGAACGGGCAAAAAACTGTATTTTGGAAGGTATCCTATCCAGCAAAAGTTCCAAGTCCGGCAAAAGATGTACAATTTCAGGTTTTCTGCATCATTTGGTTCAGCGCGCCTCGCTGCAGCTCGTAACGATCTACCTGTTTGCCCATTGCTCCCGGTGTGCGCTTCTTCAAAGCTCATATGGATCATCTCCTCTAAAACTGGATCAGGACGGACACAATCGCTTGCCTATTTTTGACGAAAATTTTAACAAACTCACGAACTGTCATGAAAAATAATACCCGCCGCGTCATATCTGGGTTATTATAGATAAGTTATGACGGAATCGTTGTGATCAAGAATCTACGTTATGGATGGTGGAACATGTTCAAGAACAGAAAGACGGCGCTGCTTCTCGCCGCACTCGTCATTATTATCGCCGCAGCCGTTGGAGCATGGCTGTTCCTTGGCAGCAAGGGAGACAGCGAACCCAATTCTGCGCAGAGCGGCTCGCAGGTATCGGGAGACGGAGAAACGAAATCGCTCTCACAGCAGTTTTACATTTATGATACGGTAGTGAATATTAAGATTTTTGGCGATAAGGTATCCCAGAAAAATATGGACGATATCCAGCAGTTGCTGGAACGAATGGATATGGAATTCAGCCGTACCAAGGAAGGCGGCGAAATCTACAACGTCAACCTGGCTGCCGGCAAAGAGGCGGTAACTGTGTCGGATGAAACGCTGGATGCGGTAAAACAGTCGATCAAATACGCCCAGGAGATGAACGGGCTGTTCGATCCGACCATCGGGCCGCTCGTGGACCTGTGGAATATCGGCAACGGCGGAGACCATGTTCCCCCTCAAGCTGAAATCGACAAGGCCAAGAGCCTGACGAATTACAAGGATATCATCATCGACGAGAAAGCCAAGACGATCAAGCTTGCCAGAGAAGGAATGGTGCTTGATCTGGGCGGGATCGGCAAGGGCTATGCCGCGGACCGGATCGCCGAATATCTGAAGGAGCAGGGGCTGGACAGCGCGATGATCAATCTCGGCGGCAGCAGCATTATCGGCCTCGGAACCAAGCCCGGCGGCTCACAGTGGAACATCGGGCTGCAGGACCCTGACCAGAGCCGGGGAACCCAGCTTGGAACGATCAAGATCAGCAATGAAGTGATTGACGCGTCCGGCGTGTATGAACGGTTCTTCATGCAGGACGGTGTAAGATACCATCATATTCTCGATCCGCGGACGGGCTATCCCGGACAGCTCGGCCTCAAGAGCTTGACCATCATGAGCCCGAACGCCACCGACGCGGACGCCCTTTCTACCGGCGTATTCCTGATGGGCGTAGAGGACGGACTCAAGTACCTAGAGTCCCTGCCGGAGAAAGTCGAAGGCTTCTTCATTACCGAAGACAACAAAATTTACGCGACGCCCGGAATCCGGGAGCGGCTGGTGCTGACCGACCCGACCTACAGCTTCGGGAACTAACGGAAGCGTTAGGCGCGGCCCGGCGCATGAAGCGCCGGAAGATTCCCCGCCGTCTCGTTTGAACCGATAGAATGCCATAGGGTTGATGGGATGTTCAACCCTGGCAGAGAAAGGGATACCGGAATGAACGTTCCGGTATCCCTTTTTTTGTACGCCGTATGTCCGTCTGCCGCCTTCAATCCCCGGTTTGGTACCGGACTGTCATTTGTATAAACGGGCCGCTAGGCCGGTCCATCCGTTTAGATTCCTGCCGTGGCATTGGTATCGTAACCGCTCACCGGCTTGACCTTGCCGAACGCTCCTGTCATTTCATGTGGAATGAATCACCGAAAACAACTCGAGGTTATAGCTTAATAAACCAAGTCTAGTACCTATCCGCTACGGCGCCCAGAACGGCCCCCCGGATATAGGGTTGACCGTTCAGGCTTTGCAGCCCTCTTGTGGTTCCGGTGACGACAACGCCCAAGATACGGACATCGCTGGTGCCCGGTTCGGGTTTATCTTTTTTCAGATAAGTATAGATGCGCTTGTATTCACTGTAATATTTGCCTTTCTGTTGAAGGCCTACCTTTACGCTTCCTATAAAGTCAGCCGGGTCGGGATTTTCGGAGTGGGGTCTGACTCCAAAACCGTACACTCCGTAAGTCGAAATAAGCGGCTGCGGATATACGATCACGCCGTCCCCATTTTTCTCAGGCTCAAGACCGAAATCCTTCCAGTCATCATACGTATCGACCCAATACCATACAGGCCGCACGCCCGCAGGCAGCATCGCCTTCACCTCGGCAAACGAATAATTCTTGTCAAAAGACAGCGCCATTTCCACCAGCTTGCCGGATTCCATCTGCGAAAGTGACGGAATATCATTCAATATTTTGCCGTTGTAATCGGCACCCGGTACATAAAACAGCATCTCCCTTTGGCCGTTATCGGGATTATATCTGCGGTTATATTCATACCCCTGCGCTTTCAGCGCCGGATCATCCCCCTCCAGACTGGTGGTTCCCCCATGTACCCCGGTAGTAAACGGGAATCCTGTCACATGGTAATTGATCCATTTTTCACGCCACGGAATGGGTATCCCTTCTACTATTTTGTAAGTATCCAGTTCAAGTACTCCGGAAAGAAATCCTCTCCGGTCCTTGTGTCCGGGTTCAAGGTACTCATTCGGGCTGCTGATTGACATATAGCCGTATTCATCGAACATCGTTTCAGAGGACTCATGATCGATCAGATGGGCTGCGCCGATAAAAATGACGACCAACGTAATGAGACTTACAGCCAGGGATATCAAAATATTGCGGATTAACGTTCTCCGTCTGACCTTTTTGATCGCTGCTGCAAGCTCTTGATTCTCTTGTCCTTCCCAGGGATCGGTCATTTATGCCTCACCTCCGTAATAATGTTGGAACTGCTGCCTTGCACGGTACAACGAAGCTTTTACCTTTCCCTCACTGATGCCCAGAAGGGACGCTATCTCCCGATAGGACAGCTCCATTTCGTATTTCATCAATATCAGTTGTCTGTGCAGTGGATTCAGCATCCCGAGAACGCGTTCGATCTGCTCTTGCTGCTCCCGCCTAAGCAGAGACTCTTCCGGCAGTTCAACCTCCGAAGCCTCATAGTCCCCGGGTTCTTCGTCATAGTGAAACCGCCTCTGCCTTCGGCACAGATCATAATAGCGGTTGATCGCAACCTTATACAGCCAAGCGCTGAACTTGCGTTCGTCGATCGCTTCAAGGTACAGTAGCGCTTTGTAGACTGTATCCTGCACAATGTCTTCCGCATCAGCGGCGCCAGCGCCCAAACGGATTAAATAACGGCGGATTTCCGCCATTTTAGGTTGAAGCAGCTGCTCCAGGTGCCCGGGCCCCATCCTGCACCCCCTTTCGCTGATATAACGATGCAGCAGCCGGAATGTTGTCGCTGTCCGAAATTTTTTGGCAAAAATTATATGTACAGCAACGCGGCTATCATGTTTGAAGCGGCACTAGCCGGATTTTCTCCCTTTAAAATGAAAACCTATAGTAGTACTGTCTATTTAAGCGGAAAAACTCCAGCTAAATTATCCAATGTGGGCCTGTTGAGAGCCTTTTTGGAGAAATAGCTGGAGTTTTTCCATGTATTTCACTAATTCGTAAGAATAGAGGAAGATAAGACGGAGCTTTTCCCTTTAGTTTGAAAGCCCGCCCTTAAACGATCGGCAGACCAGCAAACTCTTCATAATTCCGGAAAATATGGGTCGGCATATGACCGGCAATGGGTTCTCTTCCTCTCGGATTGTACCACCACATTTTCCATCCGGCATCCAGCGCGCCGACCACATCGTTATGCCAGGTATCGCCGACATACATGCTATTGCCCGCTTCCGTCTCAGTCTTCCGGTTGACATAAGCGAAAATTTCCGGGTCCGGCTTGGCAATGCCGACAGCATCCGAAATAAAGAGCCGATCCGCAGGAATGAGCTTGTCCACACCGAGTCCGCGGATTTTGCTCATCTGATGATCTACCGGCCCGTTGGTAATGATGCCAACCACATGCCCTTCCGATATGAGCCGTTTCAGCTGCGGGAGAACGCCTTCAATCATCTCGATGTTGTACTGGCGGCTGATATAGCCTTCCTGTACCAGCTCCGCCTGCTCCCGGGTGAGTGGAATTCCGAGTTCATTAAACGCAATTTCCATCCGCCGCACCCGCGTCTCCTTCAGCGTGAACTCCCCTTGCAGATACTTCGGCCATAACTGGTCGCTGTGATACCTTACCCGGTCAAATAAATGAAGTACATCCAGCACGCTCTCGTCCGGCTTAATCACTTCTCTCACCGCGTTTCGGAACGGGACAAGATGATCATATAACGTATCGTCCAAATCAAAAAAAATCGCCCTTTTACCGCTGCTCTCCATTTCAACGCCCCTTAGCTTCCGCTATTGATTAGGACAGGATGTAACCGCTGTCCCCGGATATTATAGTCAGAAAAAAAGATTGTAGCTGTAAAATTCGTCATCCCTGATGTAGCCTTGCTTCTCATACAGCCGCTGGGCGGTAAAATTATCGGTCCAGGTCGTCAGCGTCAGCCCCTTCGTACCGGTCTCCAGCGCGTACGCGCGGGCCGTCTCCATCAGCAGCGCACCGGCGCCGCCTTCCCTGGCCTCAGCCGAGACGTACAAATCGTTCAGAATCCACAACCGCTGCATTGTAACCGACGAAAAAGAGGGGTACAGCTGCGTAAAACCGACCGCGCGTCCGGCGCCGCCTTCCCCCGCTTCAACCGCCAGAAAAATAACCGACTCCTGCGCTTTAAGCCGTTCTTCCAGAAACGCCCGCGCGCTCTCCCGGTCCGATTCCTGTCTGTAAAAAATCCGATACTCGTCGAACAGAGGGATCATTTGTTCCAAATCCTCAAGTCCCGCCCGCACCGCAGCATACCGTTTCACTTTCATCGCTCCTTTTTGGTCAAAGCCTTTATACCGTCATTGTAAAATCGGCCTCAGCGCTTTGCCATGGAGAAATTGCCGCATTATTTGGACTTATCCCGGCCGCCGGCCGGCCGCCGCCTGGACGCTCGTAAGGTCGATCCAGTACCGGCAGTACCGGTTATCCACCTCGGCCAGCCGTCCTCCGTTGTGCTCGATAACGCTACGGGAGCCTTGATTGTCTTCGTCGCAGGTAAGCAGCGCCCGTTTGATGCCAAGCTCCGACGCTTTGCCCAGCAGTCCGGCCAGCAGGGCTGTCCCATAGCCTTTGCCCCGCGCGGCAGGCCGGATGCAGTAGCCAATATGGCCTCCCGTAACAAGCAGGCTGTCGGTCAGCCAGTGACGGAGCTTGCCGTAGCCCACCGGAACGCCATCCGCATACAGAAAATACAGCGTCTGCGGCACATGTCCCGGAGGGAGACCGATCCCGGCGGAATGATCCCGCAGCACCGGGAGAAGGTTCAGGAATTTGGAGTATCCGGCTGTGTAAAGGCTGTTCACAAACCCGTTCTCTCCTGGACCGATTTCGCGGGCCATCCCGTAAATCTGCCGATCCTCCGTAACCGTCAGTTCCCTCAGTTCAAAAGCCATGTCCTCTCATCCTTTCGAATCGTAAAAAATATGGCGGGCTTCAATCTTTCCGCCCTCGATATTCATCAGTCCGAAAGAGTACAGCTTCTCCCGCCGCTTATCCGTGGGCGAGCCCGGATTGAACAGGAGCACACCGTTCTCGCTCCGAATCAGCGGCTGATGCGAGTGGCCGAACAGGATGCAGTCAAGGCTCTCGCCGGCGAACGCTCTCAGCGCATTGCTGTCCGTGCCTTTGCCGGTATACGGACGATGTCCGTGAACCATGCCGATCCGCGCACCCGCAAGCGTCAGAATTTTGCGTTCGCCAAAGCGCCGCACAATCTCGCTCCCGTCGTTGTTTCCGGCAATTCCATCTACCGGGGCCAGAGCGGACAGCTCGTCGTAGACGGCCAGATCGACCCAGTCGCCCAGATGCAGAATCAGCTCGACCCCGGCCAGACCCTCCGTCAGCGCTTTCGGCAGCTTCGCCACCCGGCCCAAATGCGTATCGGATACGATTCCCACTTTCATATCGCTCAACTCCCCGCTTTATTGGTATAAGATTGTTAATCATTGTACGACGAAGCCAGCGCTTCGTCCACAGGACACCTATTGTTTCCTATTAGGAGAATCCTGCATCATAATTAAACCCTATCTTCGGATTGATAGATAATGAAAAAGGCTCTGTCCGTAAATACAGAGCCTTCTGGCAAGCTATTGATGAGACTTTATTTATTAACCAGCTTTCGATACCTATAGATATCGCCGCCAGATTTACTAGCATGATAGAACGACTCAAATCCTCTTTTTATTAATTCTTCATCGGCTTCTCTCTTCCTATTATCTTCCCCGATACAATCAATAATGTAACCGCCGTTCTTAACAACCCTTGACATTTCAGCAATCTCAAGATCATAATTGTCCCCTACTACATGCCCCGACATCACAATATCAAAGGAATTATCCTCGTAAGGGATTTGCTCGATCATGCCGTCTACGACTACAACATTATCAACATTCTCACGTTTGATTTTATCACGCATGTACTCCCTCAGCCTATCGGTAGGTTCACTTGCATAAACACGCTTTGCCTTTTCTGCTGCGGCAAATGCAAGCCTTCCCGTACCGCTTCCCAGGTCGAGAACGACCTTATCCGTAAAATCTGCAAGCTCAAATAATAATTGTTTATCCCAGGCGTTAATGTAATCGCAATTTTGGTTCATAATGTCGGGATAAACATAAACGACCGAAGTTTCCATTGCGTGAATTACAAATACTTCTGCTTTTCGAATTTCATGAGGGGGAAGATTTTTGGGCGCCTTTGCAATCATTTGTTCAATCGCAGGCTTGCTTTCAGGACTTTTATGAGCAAAGTACCACGCTACTGATGGATTATGTGCCAAAGCTATACCCAAGTTATCGCAAAACTCATCCCATCCGACATACTTGTTGCATATCATTCGAACCATCCATCTGTCCATTAACAAAAAGCTATTAAAAGAGAACTCCTCTGCGTTGATCCAGTTAAATGACATAGTAAACTAATCCTCCATTATTTTAGGAGGGTTAAATTATAGTCACCCTCCAAGAAATGTTGTGAGCGGACAATTGTGTATTTATCATCTGGCATCATCCTTTCATCATTTAATAGAGAGCTGGAAAATAACTAAAAAGATAGAAAATGTTTCTCACTATGATTATAAATGGCACAAAGTTTATTATCAATCATACTTTATTTTCCGAAGACATCAATTCCACTCTCTTCGGCCTTCCCCGGCCAGCCTTCCCCGCCTTCCCATCACATAAGCGGCGCTTCCGCCCAGAAGAACGCACAACGCCGCTGCGGCGAAAATAGCTCTAAGACCTGTAATACCGGCAAGCAGCGATGCGGCGCCAATGGACAGCGTCCGGACCGTGTTCACCACGAAACGGGCCGTAATGAACACACGGCCCAGCACGCCCGGGTCGAGCTCGCTTTGCAGCGTGGAGCGGATGCCATTGGGCGCGGCTGCGGCGCCAAGTCCGATGAGCAGATAGGCTCCGAGCAGAACCGCCAGCGTGCCGGCGGTCGATACGGCGAGCAGCCCGGCGCCGATGAGCGTCATCCCGAGGAGGATAAGCCTCCCGGGACGCGGGGCCTTTTTCCTTGACATAATCCATACGGAACCGGTAATGATTCCCGCCCCCTGAAAGGCCATCACCCATCCGTAATTATCGGCCGGAAGCCCCATCGTGCCGCCGATGAAGACAACGATCAGCGAGCCTGTGCTGCCGACGCCGGCGAGCAGCAGCCCCCAGACGAGCAGCATTTTTTGGACAACCGGCTCGCCCGAAACGATCCGCAGCCCCGCCTTCATCTCCTCAAGAAATCCCGCAGCCTCAGCTTCCTTGCGCGGAGCCCGGTACGGCATCAGCAGCACCAGCAGGGCTGCAAGCGCGAACACGGCGGCATCTGCTCCGATGCTTATACCAATGCCGCCAAGCGACACGCAGAGTCCGGCAACGGCGGGACCGGCGATCAGATTTATCGAGTCCGATGCGGAGAGCAGCGAATTGAAGCGCGGAAGGTCCTGCGGGCCGGCAAGCTCGGGACCGATGGCATTAGCCGTGGCGGCGTAGACTTCGTCGCATATCCCGAGCAGCACAGCGGCCGCATAGATCGTTTCGACGGATAAGTGGATCAGCAGGACGCCTACCGTCAGGGCCCGTACAAGATTCGTCCACAGCAGTATCCGTTTGCGGCTCCAGCGGTCGATGAAAGCTCCGAGGGCCGGAGTCAGCAGCAGCGCGGGCAGAAACTGAATAATGAAATATCCTCCGACGGCGGCGGGAGAACCCGTCCTCCGGTATAGCTCAACGATAATGCCGATGTCAAAAATATAAGAGCCGAGCGAAGCCAGACTGTAAGCGGCGAGCAGCGGACCAAGAGCCTTGAACAAGGTTCGTCGGGAAGAAATGGCCGGTGATTCTCCTGTTTCGTACGTTCCCCGCTTGCGGCGCTATGCATGCCTTGCCTTCGGCATCGTCAGCTTAACCATGCCTTTAAGACCGTCGTAATTCATGGCGATGTGCAGCGACCGGCAGATATCGTCAAGCGGAACGAGAAGTGTTCCCTTCCTTAGCTGCGGCTGGACGGCGGCAAGCGGCACGCCGCGCCCGTTAACCGTCAATTCCCGTTTGGGCACGAATTTTCTGATTCGTCCGATCGTCTGGGCGGCGGTGCGCAGATTGCTTCCCCCGTTAATCCGGTCGGCATTCGTTTCGCCTCTCTCCGCCAGCCCTTCCTTGACGGTGAAAGTCAGAGGAATCCCAAGCGAACCCGCTGCATCCAGCACGCGGTCATTATATGACCCGTACGGAAAGGCAAGCGCAGAGTCGGTATTGCCGAGCTCCTCCTTCAGTCTGCGCTCGGCCAATCCGAGATCTCCGGTAATTCTGCGGTAATATTCCTCGTTGTACTCGCTGCGCGTCTCATCGTCGATATACAGCCGTGAGCTAAGCGCCGGCCCCATTCCTCCCTGATCATCGACAGGGACGTAATAATGCAGGTCATAGGTATGATTGTAGAAGCCCATGCCGAATTTTTTCATTTCACGCATCTGGCTCCAGGTCAGCTTGGGCAGACCTCCTTTGCCGGGGTTGTCGACATCGGAAACAATAACAAAGTCCACCGCTGTATACCCGTATTTCCGCAGGACAGGAAAAGCAAGCTTATAGAAGCTCTCGTAGCCGTCATCGAAAGTAATCAGCACGGCATTGTCCGGAACCTTGCCGTTATCAAGCATAAACCGCCGGTACTGCTCCATGGTGATCACATGATACCCATCCTGTTTCAGCAGCTTCATCTGCTCGGTGAACCGGTCCTCCGACAAAATCGAGGGCAGCAGCGGTTTCCGGGACAGGTGATGGTACATGAGGACCGCAACCTTGTCCCGGTAGTATACTCCTTTCGGCAAAGGCGACGGGGGATTCCAGCGGATATTTACGCCCAGCAGCCTTTCGGCGAACTTTAGCGGGACCAGCAGTTCATGGCCCGAATATGCGATGGGGCCGGATGCTTTGACCTTCCGTCCCCCAATATCAAAATCAACTTCACGGGACTTGTGTCTGAGACCGAAAAAAGCGGCAAGACCGATCAGAATTGCGGCAGCCATTACAGGGACGATTCTTTTTCTCAACGTAAAATTCTCCTTACCATCGGCAGTCTCGCTTCTATTTGTACCCCTATCATATTCCGCCTCATCATTCATTAAGTAACAACTTTTTAATCTTTGCCGGACGTATTATGACAAGAGACTTGGCGCTCGCTGGGCTGAACTTAAAAAAGCCGACCGAAGGTTCCGGCCAGCTTTGTTCTTGCCTTATTTGTATTTGCGCCAGTCCTGGCTGCTGTTCTCCAGCAGATGGCCAAAATCGTTGTCGAGCCGCTTCTGCTCCACCTTCCGCGCTTCCTCCGCCGCCTTCCGTTCGGCTTCTTTGCGGGCGGCCTCCTCATTCTTCAGCTCGTCGGCCTGCGCCTTCAGCTTATTCAGCACCTCGCTGCTCAGTAGGTCCTTCAAGGTAGCTTGAGGCTCCTCCTTGGCCGCCCGAGGTGTATTCGGCATATTCTTCTTTTTTGCCACTGGGTGTTCCCTCCTTTATTTATTCAAATTGGTTTTGGTCCATTGTCTTTTCGTTTATAATAGAAAGCAAGAGGTGAGACTCATGAAGCAGACTTCCCTTTGTCCCCGTCTGCAAAAAAGCATGGACATTATCGGAAAACGTTGGACCGGTCTGATCATCTACCAGCTGCTTCAGGGACCCCAGCGTTTCGGCACCATCGAAGCCTCCCTTCCACTCAGCGGAAGACTTCTGTCCGAGAGGCTGAAGGATCTGGAGCAGGAGGGCATTGTGCGCCGCGAAGTCTTCCCCGAGACGCCGGTGCGCATTCAGTATTCCCTGACCGAAAAAGGACTGGCGCTGGAATCGGTTATCCGCGGTTTGGAGCATTGGTCGCGGGACTGGATTGAAACCGATTCCGAATGCAGCAGCCAGCATACCTGATCGATTGAAGATCGCATAAAAGGGGAACCGGCCGGGCCGGTTTCTTTTTTTCGCCCGAAGCAGACTTCCGGCGCTCTAAACCTTCCGGCCGACGATAACGAGATCGCGCAGCACTCCGTCCATCTCGGCTACCTCCGGCAGCAGCCCCCATCGTTCAAAGCCGAACTTCTCCAATAGGCCGAGACTCGGTCCGTTGTGACCGAATACCAGGCCCACCAGATTAGTGATTTGAAGCCGCCCGCATTCTTCGAGCGCTTTGCTCACAAGCAGGCTCCCGGCTCCTGTTCCCCTGTATTGTTCGCTTACATAAATGCTGAGCTCCGCCGTTCCGTTATAGGCCGGTCTTTCGTGAAACGACTGAAAGCTCAGCCAGGCGGCAATTTCCCCGTCCTTCCTCAGCACCCATAGGGGACGATGCCCGCTTCTGTGCTCATGAAACCAGGCGAGCCTGTCCTCCACGCTCACGGGCTCCAGGTCGGCCGTAACCATCCTGCCCGCTATAGTCGAATTGTAAATCGCCACGATCCCCGGCAGATCTTCCAGCGTTGCGTCTTCAATTAGGCTCTTCTGCCAATCCATCTATTCATTCCCCCATCAAGCGCGTACTAGTTTCAAGGTAATCCATGGCCGCCCGGAAAGTCAATCATTTAAGAGCTCCGGCGGCGGCTGGCCTTTTGCAGGCGAATGGATTAAGATATTCACTGTTTATTGTATATCGAAGGGAGAGCCATACGCCAATGAATGAAGCTCTGAAACGCCTGGAACGGGAAATGACAGCAGAAGGACTGGACGCCCTGCTTGTCACCGATCCCAAACATGTATACTATTTGACCGGCTTCGCCAGCAATCCGCACGAGCGGTTTCTGGGCCTGCTGCTTATCCGCGGCGAAGAGCCGGTGCTTGTCGTGCCCGCGCTCGACGCCGAGTCGGCCCATGCTTCGTCGTCCGTCTCCTCCATTGTGACGCACAGCGATACGGATGACCCGTACACTCTGCTGAAGGAGCGCTTCGGTCCGAGCCTAAGAAAGCTGGGCATCGAGAAGGAACACTTCTCCGTCGCGAGCTTTGAGCTTCTGTCCAGCGCCGTGCAGGCAGAAGGCTTTGCCGATATCGGCCCGCTTCTAAGGCGGATGCGCGCCATTAAATCGCCGGAGGAGATCGCGCGGATGGAGCACGCCGCCAAGCTGGTGGAGGAAGTGCTGAGCCAGGGGCTTGCCCACGTAAGGGAAGGAGTAAGCGAGATTGAGCTTGTCGCGGAGCTGGAATATTTGATGAAAAAGCTCGGCGCTTCCGGTCCGTCTTTCGATACGATGGTGCTGTCCGGTCCGAATACCGCCCTCCCGCACGGCGTTCCCGGTAGCCGCCAAATCACGGCGGGCGATCTGCTGATGTTCGATCTCGGCGTATTCGCGGACGGCTACGCTTCCGACATTACCCGGACCTTCGCCGTGGAGCGGGCGGACAGCGAGCTTGTCCGCATCTATGACACCGTGCTGGCCGCCAACGAAGCCGGCATTGCCGCCGCAAAGGCCGGTGCTTCATACGGCTCGGTCGATCTGGCGGCCCGGACCGTTATCGACAAGGCGGGGTACGGGTCTTATTTTGTTCACCGCGTCGGCCACGGCCTTGGCATGGATACCCATGAATATCCTTCCCTGCACGGCCTGAATACGGACATCATGGAGAGCGGCAACGTCTTTACGGTGGAGCCCGGCATCTATGTACCGGGAATCGGAGGCGTCAGAATCGAAGACGAGGTGCTTGTTGAGGGCGGCGGTGCCCGGACGCTGACCCGGTTCCCGAAAGGACTGACCGTGCTGACACTGTAACTGAAGCCGATTAAACATAAGAGAGAGTCCCGCTTGTCCTCTGGGCGCGGCACTCTCTTTTTTTTGTTGCTGCGGAAGTTGAAATCCAGGGGATTCCGACAATTTTTTTATAAAAGAGTATGCTCTGAACACGGCGCCGGTTGCAGAAAAAAGAAAAACCTTTCGAAAGAAATCGGAAAAGTAATGATATTGCAGAAAATTTTACCTTACATCAGAACATTTCCATCTATTCAACCGAGGGTTAATTATATAAAATAGTATTCATGCACGTTCCCGCCATGTCTTAATACACGGTGAAAGGTAGGATCAAAGACCCAAGCATCTATGAATTTCCCGCTGCCCTGCCAAATCCGCCTTACGGATATGGGAATTTACTACTTGTAATAAAAAGGAGAGAACCGTATGTTTCGGATCAGGCATTCCATCGGCCGGAGATTTATGTTGTTGCTGCTCGCCGCCCTCTTGTTTACTTCGCTTACGCTTAGTATCAGCTTTTACTTCATATCCGTGAACACCATCAAGAGCTATGTCGTCCCGCAGATTGATAAACTGCTCGGCGTAGCTTCGCAGGATGTGTTCAAGGCACTGAATACAACCCACGCCCAGCAATCCCGCAGCAACGACCAGGCTGCCACGAATGTTGAGTATTATTTCCAGGACAAGCGTACCCAGCATAATGTGGAGACGATCTTTCTGGCAGACTACAATAACGGCAAAGCCGTCGTACTGAGCGCGGATCACGGCTCGGCGCTGAAACGGAAGGAAGAGCTGGTCGTGACTCCGGCCCTTCAGCAAGCCTCCAAGGGAAAACCCGCGATCAGCGACATATACAAAGACAGTCATGGCATACATAAGACGGCCTATGTCGGCATCCCCGGCAGCAGCCTTATCGTCGGCGTGAGTTCGGACTTAACCTTTGTTGAAGACAAGATGAACAGCATCCTGTGGACCAGCGCAGGGATTACGCTCCTGGCCCTGGTCATCAGCATGGCCGCCGCTCTGTTCATGAGCCGCCGGATTACGCGTCCGATTACCCGGCTCGCGGCATACAGCGACCGGCTGGCCGAGGGCGATTTCACCCAGGAGCTGGTTGTGGAAGGACATGATGAAATCTCCAGGCTGGCCGAAAGCTTCCAAACGATGACCCAGCGCCTGAAAGAGCTGATTGGTCAGGTGCTGCATACCGCCGACACCGTTATGGCCGACTCCAATGATCTGAAGGAGCGCGTGGACGGTATCCGCAATATGGCCGAACGCTCCAACGAATCTGTCGAACAAATCGGCAAGGGCAGCTCGTTAATCGCAAGCAGCGCCGCGGATAACGCCCGTGCCATGGAAGAAATCAGCTCGGGCATCCAGCATATCGCTTCCGCTGCGGGCGAGGTCACCGAGCAGATTCATGAAGCCTCCGCCGAAGCGGTCAGCGGCAACGACACGGCTCAGAGCGCCGTCGAACAGATGCGCCAGGTCGGACGGGCTTCCAGGGAATCGCTGGAGCAGTTCCGCAAAATGGACGAGCAGTCGCAGAAAATCGGCGATATCGTCCAGGGCATCTCGGAGCTCACCAAGCAAATCCAGATGCTCTCCCTCAACGCTTCCATTGAAGCGGCACGGGCGGGCGAGCATGGCCGAGGCTTCGCCGTTGTCGCCGGAGAAGTGCGCAAGCTGTCGGAGCAGTCCAGAGAAGCAACTGAGAAGATCCGCGGGTTCCTGCTGAGCCTGCAGGAGGAAATGCAGCGTTCGGTAGCCAGCATGAGCGAGGTGAATGAAGAGGTCGCGTCCGGCGTGGGCAAGGTCGAAGAAGCGGGCAATGCCTTTAATCACCTTGCCGTCCTCATTCAAAGCATCAACCAGAGCATCCAGTCCGTGTCCGCAGCCACTCAGGAAATTTCGGCCGGAACCGAGGAAGTGACCGCGTCCGTAGAAGAAACCGCGCAGATCACTTCCAAATCGAAGGCGGGGGCCGAAGCGCTGAACGAGAATTACCATTCCCAGCAGGAACAGCTGGACGGCCATGCGAAGACGGTCGAGCATTTACATGAGCAGACGCTGAAAATGCAGGAAGCGGTCCGGAAGTTCAAAATTTAACGCATTTCAAAAAGGTCCCGTCAGGCATCCACCTTGCCTGACGGGACCTTTTGTGCTGCCCTGACACTGACCGGCGGCTTCGGCTTCGAACATCATCCGGTCCCGGGCCCAGCGGCTCCTCGAATTTGGCCGCCAAAGTCCGGCCGTTTGCGGGCTAAGAGCCGACCGCAGCCGCCCCGGCTTCAATCCCCGCTCCCCCGCAGCCTGTTGATTGGTCCTGCTGAAAGTCGAACGCATGCCCGCCCGGAGAGAGGGACTCCATAAAACGTCCGATCCGGCGCAGCGCCTCGGCCAGCTGCCCGGACGAAGCGGCATAGGAGCAGCGGACGTACCCCTCCCCGCCGGGTCCGAACACGGAACCGGGGACGACTGCGACGCCGGCTTCGCGGACAAGCCGGAGCGCGAACTGCTCCGAGGTCAGCCCGGTTCCGGCTACCGACGGGAAGGCATAGAAAGCGCCGTCCGGCATGTGGCATGGCAGGCCGAGCGCATTCAAGCCCTCCACGAACAGAGCGCGCCTCGCGTCAAAGGCAGCCTTCATCCGGTCTTTCGCCTCAAGCCCGCTCCGCAGCGATTCAAGAGCGGCAATCTGCCCCGGAACCGGAGCGCACATGGCGATATATTGGTGAATTTTGAGCATCGCTGCGGCCAACTCGCCGCTTGCGCAGCAGTAACCGACTCTCCAGCCGGTCATGGCGAACGCCTTGGAGAAACCGCTGATGACGATGGTCCGCTCTTTCATTCCCGGCAGCGACGCTATGCTGACATGCCGGTCACCGTAGGTCAGTTCGGCATAGACCTCATCCGAGATAACAACCAGATCGTGCAAGGCGGCAAGCTCGGCGATCGGCTCCCAATCCCGGCGGGTCATCACCGCGCCGGTCGGATTACTCGGGTAATTTACGAGAAGCGCCTTCGTGCGCGGGGTAATGCTCCGCCGCAGCGCCTCGGCCGTCAGCTTGAAGCCTTCTTCCCGCTTCGTCTCCACGGGAATCACGACTCCGCCGCCCAGCGCAACCATCGGCGCGTAGGCCACATAACCGGGTGACGGGATAATCACTTCGTCCCCCGGCGAAAGGACCGTGCGAAGCGCAATATCCAACGCTTCGCTGCTGCCCATCGTGACGATGATCTCCGTCCCGGGATCATAAGATAGCCCGAAGCCGGCGCTTAAATACCCGGCGATTTCCCTGCGAAGCTCCGGCAGCCCCGCATTGGAGGAATATCCAGTCTCTCCCCGGTTCAACGCGCGGATGCAAGCCTTCCGGACCGATTCCGGCACCCGGAAATCGGGCTCGCCAACTCCAAGCTGAATGAGGTCCTTGTCATTTGCGGCCGTTTCGAAGAAGGCGCGGATGCCCGACGGCGGAAGCTCGCGGACGGTCTGACAAATCCAATTACCGGACATGGACGGGCACGCCCCTTTCCTTCAGCGAAGCGGTGATGATGGCATCGAGCAGACCGCTAAATGTCAGCCCGGCGGCTTTGGCGCTCTTGGGCAGCAGGCTGGCGGACGTCATGCCCGGCAGCGTGTTCACCTCAAGGACGAAGGGAACACCGTCCGATAGAATCATATCGACCCGCGCGTACACGCTGCATTTCAGCGCCCGGTAACAATCCAGGGCGATCTTCCGCACCTCGCGCTCCAGCTCAGGGGGCAGAACGGCGACCTGCTCTACCGCTCCGTTCTCGGTATACTTGGCTTCGTAGTCGAACCACTCCGCGTTCTGTGGAACGATGCCGAGGATCGGCAGCGTCTCTCTGTCCAGTATGGAGCAGGTAATCTCCATTCCCCGGACATAGCGCTCGGCCATAACCGCCCGGTCCCAGCGGAAAGCTTCTGCTACAGCACCCTGCAGCTCACCCGGCCCGTTCACCTTGGTCATGCCGATGCTGGAGCCGCCCGAAGAAGGCTTGACGATCACCGGATAGCCGAGCTGTTCCGCCGCCTCCGGCGCAAACTCGTCGATATGGTTCCAGCACAGCCAATCGGCGGTAGGGATGCCGGCTGCGCGGAGCAGTCTTTTAGACATATCCTTATCCATGCAGATCGCGCTGGACAGCACGCCGCTTCCTGTATACGGAATATCCAGCGATTCCAGCACGGCTTGCACCGTTCCATCCTCGCCAAATGCCCCGTGCAGCGCGAGCAGCGCAAGATCAAGGCCGCGCACCTGCTCCGCCAGCTCCTCCCGCTTATTGATGACGACCGGAACGGCCTCATACTTGGCAGGGTCCAGCTCTTTCAGTATCTCCGCGCCCGTCTTCAGTGAAATCTCTCTTTCCGACGAAATGCCGCCCATAATCACGCCAACCTTCATGTGTATCGCTCCTTTTTGTTAACCGGTTCATCCATTCTCATGCAAGCCTATTCATCCTGTTGTCGCCGGCTGCAGTCATTCCTTCCTTAGCTGTTCAACAGCTCTCTTGCCGCTTTCCCGATAATGGCGATTCCCTTGCGGATGTCCTCATCGGCCACTCTGGAGAAGCCCAGCCGCAGCGTGTTCCCGCCTGTTCCGTCTGTATAAAAGTTGTCTCCCGGCGTGAAGATCACGCCTCTTTTCGAGCAGGCCGCCAGCAGCTTCCGGGTATCAAAGCCCTGCTCAAACGCCATGAACAGATGCAGCCCGCCGTCTCCTGACAGGGAGGAATAAGGAATCATCTCCCGGCAGCATGCAAGCGTCAGCTCGTATTTCCGCTTATATTCGGCCCGCGCTCTGCGTAAATATTTTTCCAAATTGCCGTTATGCAAATATTGATAGAGCAGCGATTGGTCAAGCGTCGAGGTATGAATGTTCCTTGCCCGCTTGATGCTCTCGAGAATGCCGATCAGCCGCCGGTCCCCAAGCACCCAGCCCACTCTAAGTCCCGGAAAGAGCACCTTCGAAAAGCTTCCGATATAAATGACGCCGTTCCCTGCCCCAGCCATGGCTGCCAGCGGCGCCACATGCGAGCCGGAGTACCGCAGCTCCTCGTTAAACCCGTCCTCGACGACGGGAATCCGGAAACGGTTCATGAGGGTCATCAGCTCCAGCCTTTTTTGCAGAGAGGTCACGATGCCAGTCGGGTTATGATAGGACGGAACGAAATAGGCAAGATCATACGCCCCTTCCGCCAGTGCCTGTTCCAGCCCCCCGATGCTGATGCCGTCCTGCTCCATCGGAATGCCTTTGATCTCAAAACCGTGCAGCTTCAAGTTTTTGATCGCGGTATTGTGAGTCGGGTTCTCGCACAGCACCGTGCCGCTTTTCTTTCGGATCGCCGACAGCACGATGTCAAAGCCCTCGGTGAAGCCGCTCGTAATCAGCATATCTTTATCCCGTGTATCCACGCCCTTGCGGGCCATATAATCCATTAAATAGTCGATCAGCGGCTTGTAGCCCTTGGCATAGCCGTAATTCAGCAGCACATTTCCCTCCACGGCCATCCGGTCCGAAAAAGCGCGCCTCACGCTGTCCAGATCGAACAGCTTCTCGTCCGGCGCGATGCTCGTGAACGAGATGATCCCTTTTGCACCCCGGATGCCGCGCTTCATCAGATCCAGCTCCTCCGCGAGCTGAGCGTAATCGCTGAGGCGTTCGCTCCAATCCAGCTTTTCACTGCTGGCAGGCACCTTATCTTCAGTTGCCCGGACAGGCGATACCGCGGCGGCGAAGCTGCCCTTGCCCTGGACGGTATAAGCGAAGCCGTCTTCCTCAAGCTCCGCATAAGCGGAGATGACCGTATTGCGGCTGACGCCTAGCAGCCCCGCCAGCTCTCTGGTCGAGGGAAGCCGCCGGTCCGCCTGAAGCGCACCCTGGACAATCAGCCGTTTCATATAATCCTTGACCTGAAGATAGACCGGACGGCCCTCTGCAAGCTTGAAATCATTGAACATGCGCGTATCTCCTCCACCGTTATCATGGCATATTTGCGAGGACAAAAAAAGAACCGCACACGCGGCGTTTTCGGCCGGTTGCGGTTCTGTGTGCCGACCGGATCTCTTTTGTGAAACAGGCGAAACTGGTTTAAAATAGTAGCTGTATTCATTAGCCTAAACGGAGGAATGGACTATGCTCTTTATCGATAACGCCGGCATTACGGACCCGGCCATCAACTTGGCGATTGAGGAATACGCGCTGAAGTTTCTGCCCATGGACGACAGCTACTTGCTTTTTTATATCAACGCTCCGTCCATTATTATCGGCAAGCATCAAAATACTATAGAAGAAATCAATCAGGAATATGTGGAGGAGCATCAGGTCAAGGTTGTGCGCCGGCTGTCCGGCGGTGGGGCGGTCTACCACGATCTCGGCAACCTGAATTTCAGCTTCATCACCAAGGACGACGGCGAATCGTTTCATAACTTTCTGAAATTCACCCAGCCGGTCATCGACTACTTGCAGAGCATGGGCGTTAACGCGGAGCTCAGCGGACGCAATGATCTTCAGGTCGGGGAGCAAAAGATTTCCGGCAACGCCCAGTTCTCAACCCGGGGGCGCATGTTCAGCCACGGCACGCTGATGTACGACCTGAATCTGGATGACGTGCAGGCGTCGCTGAATGCGAATCCGGAAAAATTCAAATCCAAGAGCACCAAATCGGTCCGCAGCCGGGTCGCCAATATCAAGGAGCTGCTCGGAACGGACATGACGATTGAGGAATTCCGCGCGGGCCTGCTCCGGTCCATCTTCGGCATGGAGCCTTCCGAGGTGCCGCAGTACAAGCTTAAGGAAGAGGACTGGTTCCAGATCAACAAAATCTCGGAGGAGCGGTACCAGAACTGGGATTGGAACTACGGACGGTCGCCGAAGAGCAACGTGAAGCATGCGGTCAAGTTCCCCGGCGGCATCGTGGATATCCGGATGGAGATCAAGGACGCGCGGATCGAGAACATCAAGATTTACGGCGACTTCTTCGGCGTGGGCGACGTTGCCGATGTGGAAGACGCGCTGCGCGGCAAGCGGTATGAGCAGCAGGAGATCCGGCAGGCGCTTTCCCACCTCGACCTGAAGCATTATTTCGGCAGAATTGAGCCGGAGGATGTTATCGGTTTGATTTTTCTGGAGGAATAGGTGTGGGGATATAAAATGAACTTAACTTCTCCTTCGTTACTCCTTACCCTGACGTCATTTTTAAGTTCATCTTATTAATGAATAAATAAAAACCGAGAGCGTCCCGCTATGAACATGCCGGGACGCTCTTTCGTGCTTTTGTCATGATCGCGTGTTCAATTTGTGGAATATCCGGTTCCTTCATGCGAAGGATTACCCTTTTACAGCCGAACCGACCGTCATTGCATTCTCGACCTGTTCGCTGAAGAACAGATAGACGATAACCATCGGCTTCAGGTCATCATGATTCCTCTAATTTCCAGCGCATTCTTGCGATGGCGAACGAGAACATCAGGGCCAGCACAATTATCAGCAGTGTGGAAATGCGGAACTTCTCTTCCACCAGCGCCTCGGGCGCGGCCGAGCGTTCATCATACAGACGGTTGATATCGGTCAGCATAATATTGGCGCTGCTCTCCGTATTTTTCACGATGGAGTCAATTTGAGAGAGAATAAGCCGGGACTCGTCCCTGACGTTGTTCTTGGTCTTCTCGATCACCGAGCGGCTGAACATTTCCCCAGACAGCAGACCAAGCGCCAGCAGCGGAAAGATGATCAGCGGCATAAAGATAAGGATGATCTTGCGGCGGATCGGCAGTCTGCCGAACCATCCTTTTATACCGTTTCCCATGCCCCTCCCCCTCCTTATGACTGCGCTTGCAAAATATCCGCCTTCTCTTCCAAGGCTCTTAATCTCAGCCGCTATATTGCACCGTTCAATTCATCCTGTATCGCTTATTCATCACATTAATCATACCATGTATTCAATCGGCTCAAACTGAATTCCATTATTTGTGCTTCAAGTAAGAAAGTCAAATCTTTCGGCAAAAAAAAGCGCGAAGGCTTATGGTCCGGAAATCCCGGACGGCAAAAAGCTCTTCGCGCATCAAAAAAGAACGTGTCCCGGATGGATCGCTCGCGGCGGTCAATCCGGGACACGTCTTGGTTTACGGTTAAACGGTAACCCGATAAACACGGGCCTCATAAGGCAAAAGCTGCAGACTTCCGCTTTCCTCCGAACGCTCAGTCGCGGAGTTGATCTTATAATTGCCGATAAGCAGCTCCTTGCCGGAGCCTTGAAATTCTTCCGGAAGCTCGACAAGCCGGGTGTCGCGCGAGAAATTGCAGAGCACGAGCAGCCTTTCCGATCCAAGAGATCTCGTAAAGGCATAAATGTGTTCGTCTTCCTCCAGCAGAATATCAAAAGCTCCATAGACGATGATCTTGTGCTCCTTACGAAGCCGGATCAGCTTTTTGTAGTAGTGGAAGATAGAGTCCGTATCATTCACAGCCTGCTCGGCGTTGATTTCCTTATAGTTCGGATTTACGGCGATCCACGGGACTCCGCTTGTGAATCCGGCATTTCCGGCATCGGACCATTGCATGGGTGTTCGTCCGTTATCCCGGCTGCGCTGATGGATGGCGTTCATCATCTGTTCATGCGTCAGCTTTCCTGCTTCCACATAATCCCGGTAAGCGTTCACCGTCTGAATATCCCGGTAATCGGAAACGGCTTCAAATCCCACATTGGTCATCCCTAGCTCTTCTCCCTGGTAGATATAAGGGGTGCCCTGAAGCACATGCAGGCAGGTGGCTAGCATTTTGCCGGAAAGCACACGATATTCGCTGCTGTCGTCGCCGAACCTTGAAACGGCGCGAGGTTGGTCGTGATTGCTCCAGTACAGGCTGTTCCAGCCGTCTTCCTTAAGGCCATACTGCCAGCGGTTAAAGATCGTCTTTAGTTCCGTCAGCTTCCATTCCATGGGTGACCAGCGTCCGAACTGTCCGTTGCCAACTGTAACATGCTCAAAATGAAAGATCATATTTAGCTCGCCGCGGTCCGAGCCTGTATACAGCTTGGCCTGCTCCACGCCCACTTTCGGCATCTCCCCGACCGTGATAAGATCGTACTTTGACAGAACCTCGCGGTTCATTTCCTGCAGGTACTCATGGATTTTCGGACCGTTGCTGTAATAAGGATTACCGTCCCCGAATGCACACCCTTCATAGACTTCTCCGTCCGGAAGACCTTCCGCTTTCGAAATCATATTGATCACATCCATCCGGAAGCCGTCAACCCCCTTATCCAGCCAGAAGGTCATAATGTCGTATAATTCCCTTCGAAGCTTTGGATTCTCCCAGTTGAAATCCGGCTGTTTTTTCGAATAAAGGTGCAGGAAATACTCACCGGTCGTTTCTTCATATTCCCATACGGAGCCGCCAAAATGGGAGCCCCAGTTGTTCGGCAGATTACTGTCCTCCCTGGCCGGACGCCAAATGTAATAATCGCGGTACGGGCTGTCTTTGGAGGACCGGGCCTCTACAAACCACGGATGCTCATCCGAAGAGTGATTGACGACCAGATCCATCATGATTTTGATTTCTCGCTTATGGGCTTCAAGAAGCAGCCGTTCAAACGTTTCCATCGTACCGAATTCGTCCATGATCTCCCGGTAGTCGCTGATATCATAACCGTTGTCGTCATTTGGAGATCGGTAAACTGGGCTCAGCCAGATCACGTCAATGCCCAGCTCTTTTAAATAATCAAGCTTCATGATAATGCCCTGCAGGTCGCCTACCCCATCCCCGTCACTGTCCATAAAGCTTCGCGGGTAAATCTGATAGACGACGGCTTCCTTCCACCAGCTGTGCTTCATACAAGCTACACCCCTCTGAAATATTCAACAGCCTAGCCTTTAACGGCCCCGGCGGTTATGCCTTGAATAATATATTTCTGCATCAGTAAAAAGAAGGCGATGACAGGAATGACCGCCATAGTCAGTGCGGCTAGCGCCAGATGCCATTCGTTCATATACTCCCCGAAATAAACATAGGACGCGAGCGGAATCGTCTGGTTGGATTTCTGGCCCAGCACAATATACGGCAGGAGAAAATCATTCCAAATCCACAACGAGTGCAGGATGGCAATCGTGGTCGTAATCGGCGCAAGCAGAGGAAGCAGAATTCGGAAATATACACCGAAGGTATTGCAGCCGTCAATGGTCGCCGCTTCTTCCAGTTCAATGGGAATCCCCTTGATAAAGCCGTGATAAAGGAACAGGGCCAGCGGGATGCCAAAGCCAAGATACATGATTATGATTCCGTACAAGGAGTTGATCAAATGAAAATCTTTGGCGACCTGAAGCAAAGGGATCATCATCGTTTGAAAAGGAATGACCATGGATGCAAGTATCGTCAGAAAAATAATATTGCTGAGCTTGCCCGGACGGCGGACGATTTGATAGGCGGCAGCCGAGCTGACCAGCAAAATGCCGAGCACGCTGATGACCGTAATCGTCAGGGAGTTCTGGAAAGCGGTTGGAAAATGAATCTGCTGCCACACGGTGACGAAATTGCTCAGCCGGAAAGACTCGGGAAGGGACGCCGTGGAGCTTAACACCTCGTCATATCGCTTAAACGCATTGATGAATACAAGGTACAGAGGAGCAAGAAAGAGTACGGCCAGCGCGGCCATGGCGATTTCAAGCAGAAATTTTCCGGAATTGTAGCGCTCTTTCATTACATCTCAACCTCCTTGCGTTTCATCACGAATACTTGAATAAGCGTAATCGAAGCGAGTACGACGAAGAATACGATCGCTTTGGTCGAAGCCAGCGTGTATTGATTGCTAGAGAAGGCATCCTGATAAATTTGCAGCGCAAGCGATTCCGTCGATCCAAACGGTCCGCCCTTCGTGAGTGCAAAGTTCAGATCGAATACCTTAAATCCGTTGGTGATGGCCAGGAACAGGCAGATCGTGATAGCGGGCCGGACAAGCGGAAGAACCATGAACCAGAGTCTCTGCCAGGAGTTGGCTCCGTCAATCTCCGCCGCTTCCAGCAGATCGGGCGAAACCCCTTGCAGCGCCGCAATGTAAATAACCATTAAATATCCAGCGGTATACCATACGTTAACGATAATCAGCGCCCAGAAAGCGTAATTCGGCAGGGCCAGCCAGCTCTTCTCGAATATTCCCCAGCCTGTCAGATCGGCAAGATTCGGGAACACCTGCGTAAAGATAAACTGCCAGATAAAGCCGATAATCAGCGGCCCGATAACATGAGGCATGAAATAGACCGTTCTCAGCATATTTTTGCTTTTCAAAGCGAAATTCAAGGCAAAGGCGAGGAAAAATCCCGTAATATTCACTAAAATCGTACCGACTGCCACATACTTCAGCGTAAAGAGAAACGATTTCAGGAAGGCTTTATCATGGAAAAGAGTGCGGTAATTATCCCATCCGGCCCATTCGATATGGCTGCTGATCCCGTCCCAATCCTGAAACGAGAAGAGAATCGCTCTGAAGAAAGGAAGCACTATGATGAGTGTGAACAGCAAAAGCGCAGGGGAGACAAAAGCGAAGTAGATCAAATGCTTGCGCAGGCTCGTTCGCCTCATCGCCGGCCGCACCGCGACTCCCGACAGCTTGCCAGTAAGAGCTTGCTTCATGTTTGATTCCTTCTTTCGTGATGAATTTGAAAAGGACAGCCACCACGATCAGGGCAGCTTCATCTGTGCAGTGGCTGTCCTCCCTTATCAAATGACCGTTATTATTCTACAGCCGCGGTCCAGGATTTCTGCAAATCCTCAAGCGCCTCTTCCTGGGTCATTTGACCTGCGATATACTGCTGCAGCGGCTTCACAAACTGCTCCCGGATGCCCCCGTTAGGCCACAGGGCGAACGCCCAAGGCAGTGTCTTGTTTTCAGTGACATACTTGCCCATATCCTCCGCCAGAGGCCCGAGGTCTGCACTAGCTTTCATGCTGGTGAAAGCCGGAGTGAATTGGAACGATTCCACCAGATATTTTTGTCCGTTATCATGCAACCATGCCAGAAACTTCTTGACTTCATCCAGATGCTTGGAGTTTTTGTTCACGACATAGTAGTTCGGTACGCTTACAGGCAGTTTGGTTTCCTCCGGGTTTTCCGTTAGCGGGATGGCGAACATGCCCATCCGGATGTTCGGATTGATCTTCATCACAGGCTGAAGAACCCATACGCCCTGCTGCATCATGGCCGATTTGCCGGATGCAAAGCTCGCCACCTCGGCATCATAGCTGATTCCAAGCGAATCCTGGCCTTTTCCATAGTTGACAGTCATGTCGAGAACATCAAAAAACCCTTTCATATACGGACTGTCTTTGACTTGGGCGGCTCCCTCGTTCAGCTTCTTGGCAAAGCCCTCCGGGTCGGGTTCATAGGAGAAAGGAAGACTGAGCAAGTGCTGCCCGAGCGGCCAATTCTCCCGATAGGCCTCGGCGTATGAAGTAATTCCTGCGGACTTCAGCTTCTCGTTCACTTCCTTAAGCTCGGTCAGTGTGGTCGGTACCTTGTCGATTCCTGCTTTGGCGAACAGCTCTTTGTTATAGACAAATCCATAGCCTTCAATAGCGAGCGGGAAGCCGTACTTCTTGCCGTCAATGGTCATACCGGGCTGGGCGGCCGGCAGGACGTCTTCCACCCACGGCTCGCCCGATAGATCGGCCAGCTTATCCTGCCAGTTCTTCATGTCCGCATAGCCCTTCATTGTAAAGATGTCCGGCTCATCGCCCGAGGCGAACATTGTTTTAAGCCGCGTAGGCACATCGGCCGTAACCTCAGGCTCAATGGTAACGTTCGGATTGATTTTGTTGTAATCGGCCAGCATTTGCTTCAGCTTATCCGCGATTTCCGGTTTGTTCTGAAGCAGCTTCAAGGTGATCTTGCCGCTATTCCCGCCTTCCCCGGAGGAGACGTTCTCCGAGGCATTGCTGCCGCATCCGGCAAGCAGCGTTCCGGTAAAAGCTATAACTGCGAGGCCTGATAACCATTTTTTCATTCTGTATTCCCCCTAAGCAGTAGTGGTTTGTTTGAACAGCTTAATATTAACCGCTTTCAATTCGGGCTTGGAGGGAAAATGCTCGCCTCTGCGGGTAATATTTTAATCGGTCTTCCGGTACAGAAGAGGAGAAAGGCCCACCTGCTTTTTAAAAGCTTTGCTGAAATAATTTTCGTCCGCATAGCCGACCTGACCGGCGATCTCCGAAACGCTTAGCTGGGTATTGCGGAGCAGCGTTTTGGCCTTTTCGATCCGAAGCTCGGTTACATAGGTGATGATGGTGGAATGACAGGTCTCCTTGAACTTTTTGGATATATATTGGGGGCTGAAATGAAACTTTTCCGATAGTACGGTTAACGAAATCTCTTCCTCAAAATGCGCATGCAAATAGTCGCGAATTTCTTCAATTCCTCCATAACCGGGAGCAGGCTGTTTGCTTATGCTTTCCATCAACATCCAAATTTGCTGAACGAGTATCTTTTTCCATTCATTGAGATCGCTGATCCACAACGGCAAATAGAGAATCGGGAGCGTTTCCTTCTGTTTGGTGATCAATCGTCCTAGCATTAAATTCGCCTCCATCGAGCACAGCTGTAGTTCTTTCAATGGCAGCACTCCCGCCTCGCACAAGCTGTCCGCATAGGATTTCACGATCTCGGAGACCAAATGCTTGTTTCCCGTTTCAATGGCATTCTTCAGCAAAAGCAAATAGTTCTTCAATCCGGCCTCTTCTGCTCCTGCATCATCCGAAGCCTCCGGTTTGCCGGAGAACACATTGCTGTTCAGCAGTTCTTTTCTGGCCTCTCCAACGCCCTCGGAGATATTCTCCAGCGCATAAAGCTGTCTGCATTCTCCGACCAGCACCTCAAGTCCGAGTGTGTCTTTCCATGCCCGTCTCACCCGGTTCAGGTATATAGCCAAATCCTTCCCTTGGATCGCTGTAACAAGCAGCCATTGATACTCGTCCAATCTGCACAGATAGTACGGCCTGTCTTTACCCATCGCATCCAAAACAATATTGTTTATGGCAAAGAAAAACAGCTGATCGTCCATCATGAAACGATTGCTTACGATATCCAGCCTGTTTTTGGGCAAAATCATCACGATGTTCAAGGAGGATTCAGGCAGCCCGATTCTTTCGAACATTTTTTTGACTGCGTTTACAGGAGTGCGATCGCCTTTTGCCAACGCCACAATCTTCTCCTCTTCAAGCAAAGCATCCGCTTTCCGGACAATAGCCCCAAGCCGGGCTTCGGCCTGTTTTCCGTTCTCAAATTTATTCCAGGCATCAACAGCCCTTTGCAGCGCTTCCTCCATTTCTTTTCTCCGAATGGGCTTGAGAATGTAATCGATTCCATTCGCCTTGATCGCAGCCCGGGTAAATTCGAAATCGCTGTATCCGCTTACCACAATGACCTGGGTATTCAACTCTTCTTCCCTTATTTTCTCAAGCAGCTCGATTCCGTTCATTACAGGCATTTTCATATCGCAGAAGACAACCGCCGGATGATGAAGCCGGATCAAATCAAGAGCCTCAATCCCATTGTCAGCCATAAGCCTTTCTTTAACGCCGAACTTTTCCCATGAAACCGAAAGCTCGATCCCTTCTCTCACATGTTCCTCGTCGTCAACAATCAATACTTTCATGCCTCATCCTCCTTCAAGTGAATCATAAGCCGGATTTGCGTTTTCTCGTACGGGAGACTTGTCATTTCCCAATGGAAATCGTCGCCGAAATGAAGCCACAGCCGCTGCAATACATTCATCAGACCGATACCGCCCTCTTCCTGCTCCAGAACCTTATGCTTGGCATAACGCGCTTTCATGGCTTCGATCTCCTCCTGCTTCATTCCTTTTCCATTATCACTGATGCTTATCACCAGTCCGGAGTCCCGTGTAATGTCCACCTCAATTTTGCCTTTGCCTGTGCCGTTTTCAATTCCATGAATAATGCTGTTTTCCACAATCGGTTGAAGAATCATTTTCGGCACGATTGCGGAACGAGCGGCGGGGTCGCAGGAAACCTGATAAGTGAGTTTTTTTCTGAACCGGTTCTCCTGAAGGGAGAGGTAATGCCCGATATGGTTAAGTTCCTGCTCAAGCGGAACGGTCTCTTTGCTCATATCCATACTGTATCTCAAAATAAACCCCAGCTCGGTGATCCGGTCGCTGACCTCCTCGGCTTGATGCCGCATCGCCTCAGTTGAAATAGATTGCAGCGCGTTGTACAGAAAATGGGGATTGATCTGCGCCTGAAGCATTTTAATCCTAGCCGTCGAAACTTCCAGCTTCTGATGATATTCATTGATAATTAACCGTTTCAAATTATGTACCATCAGTTCAAACCGGCGCTCCAGAATGCCAAGCTCGTCCTGGCGGCTGACAGTGGGGGCAATATCAAAAATCCCGAGCTCCACATAGGAAATACTCCGCACAAGACGCTTTATCGGCACAATGGTGGAATAGGAAAGAACAAAAGCCAATATCACGATACAGGCCAGGGCAACCAGCTGAATTGCGATCGACCGGCTTAACGTCTGCTTGGCCGACTCATTCATGACCGTCGATGGAATAAATTTGATGATCGTCAGGGGAAGATTCAGATAATGATCGCTTGCATATACATACACTCCTTGTTTTCCTTCCCATTCTCCGAACCAATAGCCCTGCTTGGCTGTATCGTTATCCACGGCAGTGACATTCTCGCCGATCAACGTTTGACTGGGCAGTGAAGCCGATGAGGTGTACAGCAGCTGGTTGTCTGTATTGATATACATAAACATGGTTTCAAGAGAAGGATCAAACAACAGTTGGTTCAAGCTTTGGACTTCATCCAGAGAAACATAAATGGACAGCAATCCCAGTAAAGTCGATTTGGGATAATCAATCAGCTTTTTATGGACAGCCAGAAGACGTTCGCCGCCAAGCTGCCGCACTTCATAGCCGGGCAACCTGTCCCACTGACGCGTATCTGCGGGCGGGAGAACGTCCCCAAGAGCATCATAAGAAATGGAATCATCCGTCTCGTATTGCTGTTCGGCATCTGCCCCGTAGAAATTGACAATTTTGATTTCATGACGCCGGCTGTATAAATCGGCCAGATTCCTCTGGATAAAGGTATATCGCTCGTAGTAATCCGTATTTTTCCTGCTGAAGGCAGACATGTCCTCTTCGGAATACCATGATACCGATAACAGATTTAATTCCTGCAGATACTTTTTCATATTTTCCATACCGATCAGCAGCGTGCCGCGGTTTAACTCAATGACTTGATTCTGAAGAGACCGGTAGCTTGACCTATAGGATATAATATTAGACAAAATAAAGGGAATCGTCGTCACGATCAGCATCCAAACCAACAGCTTTACAAACAGGCTTTTCTTGTAAATGGGCTTCGCCTCCCTTTGCGGACCGAATTAAATTTTCTTTAAATATACATCTCAAAAGGCTGATTGGGCTGCAAAAATTCAAAAAAAGGGATGCTTGTCCTTGAGGACAGCATCCTTTACACCTGAACATATTTCAAGCAGCAAGTCCGTCTAACGCCTCAGCGGCTGATCATAAAAACAAAGACGACAAGCGCCAGCGTCAGCGCCACGCATGTGCCTTCGACGGCCCCGCCCTTCTTCGTGCCGGTGCTCATCAGCTTCAGACGAAGCTTGAAGGGCAGGGGTGGCAGCGGGGTGATGCCTCGCTGGGTGAGGGAATCCGCAAGCAGATGCAGCCCGTAGGATAGGCCTCCGGCAACCCACAGCAGTTCTCCGCCTTCCATTCCCTTCCCGGCCATATACAGCAGCGCCGTCCACCCGGCCAAGCCGTACAGTGTATGGGTCAGGCCCCGGTGGGGAACGACCGCCGCAATGACGAGAATACTGCCCGCTATCGCATTCCACGGATCATAAGCGCTTCCGAACGCAATCAGCCCTACTGCAATCAGCAGCATAACGAGCTTGCGCAGCCTTCGTCCCGGCAGAAACGCCACGCTGCCGACGAGCAGCGCCTGCACGATATTCCAGGGATAAGGCGCGATGTCCGCAAAATACAAAAAGATGGCTGCGGCAATTAACGCTAACTGCAGCGTGCGCAGCAGCATGGCGGGAACCGCCTTGCGCACGAGCAGCGAATTCGGCTCATCGATGTCAGGCAGCAGCGAGCTGAGCACCGCTACGGCGACGGCGGGAACCGTGATATGAATGCCGGCCAGCTGCATGGCCGACAAAGTGACACCGGTGCTGATCACCAGGTGGGATTTGCCCATCATTGCTCTTCTTCGCCCCTTTCTAAGATGTCAGGAGAGATAGGGTGCACCCTTCTTAAAACCGGCGGCCCTTTCTCATAAACGCGAACAAATGTGCGGCTATCGAAGTATAACAAGCCTTTTTCTTTTTGTCCAGTCCAGATTTGTGCAATTGTTCTCGCTTTCTTTTTAGGATACAATCTAGACAAATAGTCCGTTTACCAAGCAGAGGACTTACTAAGGAGAGAAACCGAATGTACAAGCTGATTGCCATCGATATTGACGATACGCTGATCAATGATGACAAGGAAGTAACCCCCGCCACGCAGGAGGCGCTGGAAGCGGCGGTTGCCAAGGGTGTAGTCGTTACGCTCGCCACCGGACGCGCCTACGCATCGGCCCAGGCCATTGCCCGCCAGACCGGTCTTAATGTGCCGATCATTACCTATCAGGGCTCCCTGGTGAAGAACCTGATCGACGAGAAGGTGCTGTACGAGCGGTATGTGCCCCAGGACGCGGTTCATAAAGTCTTCGAATACTGCATCGAGCATAACCTTCACCTGCAAACCTATGTCGACGACAAGCTGTACTCCCGCGAGGAGAACCAGAAGCTGATCGATTATGCAACGCTGAACAAGACCCAATATTATATTGAGCCGGATTGGAAAAAGCTTGCCGAGATCAAGACCCCCAAGCTGCTGATTATCGACGATCCCGATTTCCTCGACGAACTGGCGCCCAAACTACGGGAGCTGCTCGGCGACGCAGTGCACATTACTAAATCGAAGCCGCATTTCCTCGAGATCATGCACCGCGAAGGCACGAAGGGACTTGCGCTTGAGTTCCTCGCCGATTATTTCGGCTGCGACGTGTCCGAGACGATCGCGGTCGGCGATTCCTGGAACGACCATGAAATGCTGGAGACCGCCGGCCTTGGCGTAGCGATGGGCAATGCCATTCCCGCGCTGAAGGAAATCGCGAACTATATAACGGCAAGCAATAACGAGGACGGAGTCAAGCAAGTTATCGATAAATTCATCCTGTAAAAATACATACCCCCACCAATCATTGGTGGGGGTATCCACGGTTATTGCTATCGTGTCCCGTCAGCTTAACTAGTTTTACTATAGCATTGTTTAATCATCATTCAGTTCATTCTTTGCGGTTTCATTAAGCAAATTAAAAATAAGGCTTACAGCATCATTACGCTCGAAAGAACCCATGTTTCGAATGTACCGTTCTTTTTCTTCTGCCAATTCATTTACACTAGCAATTAAGCTATCAGGATTCAGTTGTTCTTCAAGTAGAACCTTACAGTAACCCCTGCTTTCAAAAGAACCCGCATTTAGAAGTTGATCTCCTCTACTCTGTTCTTTAGTAAGAGGAATCAGAATCATAGGTTTTTTTAAAGATAAAAACTCAAAAATTGAATTAGAACCAGCTCGTGAGATCACAAAATCGCACATAGCCAATAGATCTGGTAATTCCTCGTTTATATATTCATATTCGCGGTAATCCGGATTAGAAATAGAAGAATCCAGATGTCCTTTTCCACAAAGATGAATGACTCTAAACCTTTTTGTTAATTGTGTTAAGGATTCTCGAACCACATGATTGATTTTCCGTGATCCCAAACTCCCGCCCATTATTAGTATTACAGGCTTTTTAGTATTGGAAAACCCCACGAATTCCCGTCCACGTTCGGCACTACCCTTTGTTAATTCATCTCTAAGAACAGGTCCTACGTAATGACATTTGTGGTTGTTAAATGCAGAATCTGTTTCCGAAAAGGTGGTGCAAATCAGACTGGCAAACGGACTTGCGAGCTTGTTGGCTAAGCCTGGAGTTAAATCAGATTCATGTATGATAACGGGAATTTTGTTCAACCAGGCTCCCATAACAACGGGTACAGAAACAAAGCCGCCTTTAGAGAACACAATATTTGGTTTCAGCTTCTTTATAAGTTGATATGCTTGAAAAATCCCTTTCACCACTTTAAACGGATCCTTTACGTTCTGCCAATCCAGATACCGTCGCAGCTTCCCTGTAGATATTGAGTGGTATTTTACATTAAAGTTAGATGTGATTAGCTGCCTTTCAATACCATCCACTGAACCAATATACTCGGTTACCCAGCCCGCACGGATGAATTCAGGAATCAATGCAATATTGACGGTTACATGTCCTGCAGATCCACCGCCAGTAAAAATTATTTTTTTTATCTTAACCACCCACCGATGCTGTTTTAATTCATTATACTCGATGCACCCTCTAAATATCTCAAGCGTTGTATTACGCTATTCTGCCCGTTAGAATTCAATATCTTTTCTTATATTTAATAGTTCTTTTAACTTCATGCATTTATGGAAATATTAAATGTCCTTGGTTATGTTTCTTGGCAGTTATGTTTCTTGGCGAAGATATTTCCCAAAGCAAACACACTCTTCTCGGTTTAGATATTTACCATAATTAGATATTCGCGTATATCCTTTATTTTCATAAAATGATACTGCTTTTTGATTCACTAACCGTGTTTCCAGCCATATTTGTGAATATCCAAGGCTCCAGGATTGTTCCTCTAGATAGGACAAAATAGCAGTTCCAACCCCATTAGATTTTGATTTAGCATACATTCTCTTTAATTCAGCTGTATTCGTGTCGATTGGGCGAATCGCTCCGCAACCCACAGGCTCCCCTTGTTGATTTCGTGCAATAACAAATAACGAGCGGGGAACAGTCACATCTGTTACGTCAAAGGAGTTTTTACCACTATCACCAGTTATGGACTGTAAAGTATCTGATAATAAATCCATAAGACTTTTTGCATCCTGGGATTTTGGGTCCTCTAGGCGTACAATAATATAATCCTTCAATTAATCATCACCCCTTCTCTCTATTGTGGACACTATATATTTTTTTCGAATATCCATCAACACAGAAAATTACAAAAAATTAAATATATATTGATGTAAACTGCCCGTTAGCTGAGAAGACTGCCGCTAGACAATTCATCGAAAAGTCCATTTACCTTTGCCCAATCCACTGTTAGCGACCTCCTGAATACAAACTGGCATTAGCAACAATATTTTCAAAATGAGCCTTAAAAAAAGACAAAGGGAGCTCGGACCCAAAGCCGTACGGGTCCTACGCTCCCTTTGTCTGTATGTGCAGTGCTTGCCTTACAAAGCTTACTTAAACTTCGGCGCGTAAAGCCGTGTGGTAAAGCTTCACCCAGTCCAGAGCAAACCCGGCGGAGTTCGCAGCCGCCAGTTCCAGGTTGGAGGCAAACAGCTCTTCCGCAGCGGTTCCGGCGAGATCGGAAATGGCTCGCACCGCCAGAAACGGCACACCGAAACGGTACGCGGTTTGGGCGATCGCCGCTCCTTCCATATCCGTCGCCAGCGATTCCGGGAACCGCCCGCGAATGAAGTCGGCAGCTTCTTTGCTGCCGATAAAAGAATCGGCCGTCGTAATCAGGCCGGTGAATACTCTCCCGTCCGGCTTTCCGGCGGCAAGCTTCCGCGCGAGAGCCAGAAACTCCTCCTGCGCAGGATAACGGGAAGGCATGCGCGGCACCTGCCCGTACTCATACTGGGAAAAAGCCGTCGCGTCAACGTCGCTGTAAGCCAGCTCTGTCCCAACGATGACATCGCCGATCCGCAAGCTGCTTCCAATACCGCCGGCAGCGCCGGTATTAATAATCAGCTCGGGCCGGTAGCGCTCGATCAGCAGCGCGGTCGTCAGGGCCGCGTTGACTTTGCCGATGCCGCTCTGCAGCAGCACAAGATCCCGCCCGTCAAAAGTTCCGCTGTAATAGATGCCTCCCGCCGCTTCCTCTCTCCGGACATTCTCCAACCTGCTTCTTACGGCTTCAACTTCTTCTTCCATCGCGCCAATAATCGCTATGCTCATCGCTTCTCTCCTTCAAACCGGGGCCAAAGTGGCCTTTAGCCCAATGTATCTTCCTTTAGCAGCTCGCCGCAACCGTTTCACGGACGCGAATCGCCGCTACAAGACTCTCCAGCTCTTCCATCGCACCCGCCACGGTGACCGCGTCGAACGTTGTAGTCATGCGGTGGATGGAAGCGTCCGGTTCGGCCGCGCGGGCGGCAACTCTAAGCAGCCCCTTCCGGCTCAAGCCGTCCAGCCCCATATCCTTCAGGGCGGCAGGCAGCCCGATCTTCTCGTAGAACGGAAGAAGACGGACGACTTCCTCCTGCTTTCCTTCGAGAACGAGCTGAACAAGCACTCCGTACGCGACCTTGCATCCATGCAGCAGCCGGTGAGTCTCGGGTAGAATCGTCAGGGCATCGTGAATGGAATGCGCGCCGGCGGTGCGGCCGTAATCCTCGCCGAAGCCGCCCACAAGGCCCGCGGTCATAATATTCGTCTCCACCACCCTGACGAAAGCGTCGTTCAACTCCCCCGCCTCCTGCGCGGCAAGCGCTTCGGCGCTGTGGGCCATCAGATTGTCGCGGCATCTTCGCGCGGCATAATGAGCCAGCGCGATCTCTTCGGACGGGGAGGGCAAATGGGCGATAATCGCGTCGGCTTCATACCATTTGGCCAGCGTATCCCCGATCCCGGCGACCAGCAGCTCCGGAGGCGAATCCAGTATCACCTGCGGCTCCAGCAGTACGAGCGAGTTGCTGTGAGGATAGACCTCGAAGCCGACCATCGTTCCGGCTTTGTCGTACATCACGCTGAGAGAGGACCAGGCCGAGCAGGTTGCCGCCAAAGTAGGCAAAATAACGACGGGTATCCGCAGCAGCGCGGCCGCGGCCTTGGCCGAATCGCTCACCTTGCCTCCGCCGACGGCGATAATGGATTGAAGCCCGAGCCGGGTTACCTCCGAGGCGATTCCATCCCGCTCGGCATAGGTGCATTCCCCGCCGTAACGGTAAAACTGAATCTCCACCCGCTTGAATTCGGGAAAATAGCCTTTGGCCGCTTCCCAGGAACGTCCGCCGCGCACGACGAGAGCGGAGGAGATCCCCCTGCGCTCCAGGTGCTGCTCAAGCCCATCCCAGCTGCCCGGCTCGCAAATATATTCCTGCGGAGCCGCGCGAACGATCAGTGTATCTGCCACCCTTCCCATTCCTCCTTTATTTTCATCCGCTGAAGTTCACCCTTCAGGATTTCGCCAGAGACTTCGGTTTAATCCCGGCGCGCCTTACGGGCAAACCGGTTCCCCGCGGATTGTATGCCCTGAACAAACACGATAAGAATGGCAACCGTTACGAGAATGACAAAGGTGTCAAAACGCTGGTAGCCATAGGAGATGGCGAGATCGCCGATGCCACCCCCGCCGACCGTTCCGGCCATCGCCGTTGCGCCGATAAGTCCGATCGTTGCGGTAGTCATCGTCAGAATGAGGGAACCGAACGCCTCGGGGAGCAGAAAATGCCAGATCACCTGAAACGTCGTCGCTCCCATCGCTTCGGCGGCCTCCATAATGCCGGGACTGACCTCCAGCAGAGAGTTCTCGACCAGCCGGCCGATATACGGCGCCACATAGACAACCAGCGGAACGATGGCGGCGCTGGTCCCAATCGAAGTATGAACGAGCACCCGGGTGAACGGAATGATGGCGACCAGCAAAATAATGAACGGCAGTGACCGGATGATATTGATCAGCGGATTAAGCACCGCGTAGACGAACCGGTTCTGCAGGATTCCACCCGGCCGGGTAATTACAAGCACGATGCCGATTGGGATGCCGAGCAGTGCTCCGAAAAAAAGCGATACGCCGACCATGACCACCGTTTCACGCAGCGCCTGAAACAGCTGATCGGCGGTTATAATCGTATTCATACGGCTGCCTCCTTAAACGTTCTCTGTTTTACCTCGTCCTTGGCGTCCCCTGCTTTCGGAAGGCTCTGAAAATCCCGAAGCTCCTGAATCTCCACACCCCGTGTTCCGAGAAATTCCGCCGCCCGGAAAATATCCTTGTCCTCTCCCTGTATCTGCAAGATCAGGGTTCCCAGCGTGGTGCTCTGGATTTCACTCATGTTCGCAAAGAGTATATTGACGCTGACGTTATATTTTCGGATCAGGCTGTCGACGATCGGCTCCGAGGCATTTCCGCCTACAAATTTCAGCTTGAACAGCCGCCCCGCTCCATTCGGCCGAAGCGTCCGGAGGACGCTGTCCGGGACGGAGGTTTGAATAACGGTCCGCACGAAACTCTCCGTCGTGGGATGCTGCGGGTTGCCGAAGACCTCCAGCACCTCGCCCTGCTCGATGATCTCGCCTTTTTCCATAACGGCCACCTTGTTGCAAATTTGCTGAATGACGGCCATTTCATGCGTGATGATGAGAATGGTGATGTGATACTGTTCGTTGATCTTTTTCAGCAGGTCCAGAATCGATTTGGTCGTCTGCGGATCAAGCGCCGAGGTCGCTTCGTCGCACAGAAGAATTGAAGGATTGCTCGCCAGCGCCCGGGCTATGCCCACCCGCTGCTTCTGGCCGCCCGACAGCTCTTTCGGGTAACTGTCGGCTTTGTCGCTGAGTCCGATAAACTGCAGCAGCTCGGTCACGCGCTCCCGGATACGCTTCTTGTCCTGCTTCAGCAGCACGAGCGGAATGGCGATGTTGTCGTATACCGTCTTCGATTCCAGCAGGTTGAAATGCTGAAAAATCATCCCGATCTTCTTCTTGGCCTTGCGGAGCTGCGCCGGCGAGAATTGATCCAGCGCTTCACCTTCCACCAAGACCCGGCCTTTCGTCGGCTGCTCCAAATAATTCACCATTCGGATCAGTGTGCTTTTGCCGGCTCCGCTGTAGCCAATGACGCCATAAATATCGCCTTTCTCCACCCGCAGGTTCACGCCCTTCAGCGCTTCAATCGTCTGTCCCTTGCGTTTAAACGTTTTGTGAATATCCTGTAATTCGATCATCCTCGATGGCTCCTTTCGCTTGAATGAACGGCAGACCCGCGGAAGATTCCCGAATTGGCAATCCGCTCGGCGGCTTCCAGCAGCAGCTCCTCGCTGTTCACCAGTCCAACCCGTACATAAGAATCGCCCTGCGAGCCGAATCCCTCGCCCGGAGCAACCGCAACGTGTGCCTCTTCCAGCAGCTTCTCGGCAAATTCCCGCGAACGATAGCCTTCCGGCACTTTAAACCAGGCGAAAAAGGTTCCTGCGGGAGCGGAAACGTCCCAGCCGATGCTGCGCAGCTTCGATACCAAAATATCGCGCCTGCGTTCGTAGCGTTCACCCAGCTCTTTCACTTGGCTTTGGGGTCCGAGCAGCGCAGCGGCAGCGGCATCCTGCACCGCCCCGAATATCGTGCTGTACACATGGGTGTGATACAGCTTCAAGGCAGCGATGACCGAAGCGTTGCCGACGGCGAACCCGAACCGCCATCCCGCCATATTGAAGGTCTTGGACAGCGAATAGATTTCCGCGCCGTACTCCTTGCCTCCGGGAATCTGCAGAAGGCTGATCGGCTTATGCCCGTCGAAGCCTAACGCGCCGTACGCGAAATCATTCACCACTGGAAAATGATGCTCGGCGGCCAAAGCGATCGACTGCTCAAAGAAGTCCCTCGTCGCCAGCGCCCCGGTCGGATTATTCGGGTAATTCAGCAGCAGCAGCTTCACGCGCCGGAGGGCCTCTTCAGGAACCGTGCGGTAATCCGGCAGAAATCCGTTCTTCTCGTATACCGGGATCGCATGCACCTCCGCCCCGGCCAGCGCCGCGGCCGCATAATACGGCGGATAGGCGGGATTGGCCGTCAGCAGAACGTCCCCGGCACCGAGAAAGGCCTGCGAGATACCCATAATGCCGATGCCCGATCCGTGAAAAACGGCAACCTCCGTTTCCGGGTCCAGATCGACGTCATACTCCCGTTTGTAGAAGGCGGCGACGGCTTCAAGCGTACTCTTTTTCCCGTAAAAAGGAGGGTATCCATGGTTCTCCGGCTTGCCGGCCGCTTCCTTCAGGCTGCGAACGATGTGTTCCGGAGTCGGTTGATCCGGATTGCCGCTGGATAGATCGATAATATCAATGCCTCTGCTGCGGTAGTCGGCCACTTTTTCCTTAAGTGCCCTGAAATAGTGCTCGGGAAGCCGGCCAATGACAGCGGAAGGTTTAAAATTCGCCATGATAACACCTCCTCCTGATTGTTATTCGTTGAAATAAGCTGGCAATCTGTAGCCTTCATAAGCCGAATTGGATTTGATGTAGTCCTTGAATTCCTGGGAATGATAGCCTTCGATAATGTCCTTAACGAACGGCTTGTCTTTATTTTTGCTGTCCACCGCCACGATGTTGGTGAATGGGTCCGTCATATTTTCAAGCTTCAACGCCGTGGTGAGTTTGATATTATTCGCGATGGCGAAGTTACCCTGAATGGCGGCAAAATCCACATCCTGAAGCGCCTGAGGTCCCTGCGCCGGCTCCGTCGCCACAAATTCAATGTTATGCGGATTGGAAGTTACGTCGTTAAGCGAAGTTTGCAGCGGATCAATATTGTCCTTCAGCGTAATCCAGCCGACTTCTTTCAGAATTGTCAATGCCCGCAGCATGTTGACCGGCTCGTTCGGCAGATTGACCTGCGCGCCGTCGCTGATTTCATCCAAGCTCTTGTGCTTCTTCGAATAGAGGCCCATCGGAGGCGTCGGAACCTGCACTGCGCCAATCAGGTTGATGTTTTCTCTTTTGTTAATCGATTCAAGGTAAAGGGAATGCTGAAACACATTGGCGTCAATCTCCCCGTTCGCTACCGCAACATTCGGTTGAATGCCGTCTGTGAACTCCTTGTATGTAATCTTGTAGCCTTTCTTCTCAAGGTATGGCGCTACGCCGTTCTTGAATTGATCGCTGTAAGGCCCCGGATTAAAGCTGATTCGCAGCGTCTTGGATTCCTCCTTCGAGCCATTTCCCGAAGATGAGGCGCCTGTGCTTTGACCGCAGCCCGAGATGAGAAGCGCAACAGCCATAATGACAAATAACGGTGACATCCATTGAATCTTTCTTTTTTTCATACTAGTTTCCCCCTTAAATATCCACTTTGATAAAATATCCGATTTTCAAACTTTACCCATTAAATTAATCGGATTTTAATTGTTTTATATCATAGTATGCATCTTTATTACTGTCAATACGTTGATAACGAGGATTTTTGCCGATTTTATTAATTCTATCGAATAAGTATGAATTAATAGTTTACTTCGAATTCCGAGTATGATACTTTGAAATAAGAGTGCAACTCATAGAAACATAGATTCAACTCGCGAAAGGAAGAGACCTATGGCAAAAGTCGAAAGTTTTCAACTCGATCATACGAAAGTTAAAGCACCCTATGTGCGCGTAGCCGGGACGGAACGAAACGGAACAGGAGCCGTTCTGCAAAAATACGATTTAAGGCTGCTTCAGCCGAATACCGATGCAGTGCCGACTGCGGCCCTTCACACGCTGGAGCATCTTCTGGCAACCTATCTGCGCGATGAGCTTCCCGGAATTATCGATATTTCGCCTATGGGATGCCGCACCGGCTTCTACCTGATTATCTGGGATGAGCATGAGCCGGCCGCGGTCGCGGCGGCGCTGACCAAAGTGCTGCGCAAGGTTCTGGAGACGGAGACCGTGCCGGCCGTCAGCGCGCTGGAATGCGGCAACTACAAGGACCATTCCCTCTTCGGAGCGAAGGAATACGCCAAGCTTGTGCTTGAGGCGGGCATCAGCGACGATCCCTTCTCGCGTTAAGCAAGGAGCGAGCAAAGTATGCTGATGATCAATTTGACCGGCAGGACGCTGGTTATTACCGGAGGCTTGTCGGGAATCGGCAAAGGAATCGCGGATTTGTTTCTGCAAGCGGGAGCCAATGTCGTTATCGGAGATATCGCCTGTGAGGGCGAGGAGCGGCCCTCGGAACGGCTGGCGGTGATCCGCTGCGACGTGACCCGGGAGGAAGACGCCGACAAGCTGATCGCCTATGCCGTGGCAACCTTCGGAAGAATCGATTTCGTGGTGAATAACAGCGGGATTTCAACGATGGATTTTGCGGTGGATATCAAGGAAAGCGACTGGGACAAGGTGATGGACGTTAACGCCAAAGGCGTCTTTCTCGTCTCAAAGGCGGGGGCGAGGCAGATGCTCCGGCAGGGCGGCGGCGGACGCATCATCAACATCGCCTCGCAGGCCGGGAAGAACGGCTACCGTTGCATGGGGAGCTACGTCGCCTCGAAGCATGCCGTGCTCGGATTTACGAAGGTTATGGCCCTGGAGCTTGCCCGCAAGCAAATCCTGGTGAACGCGGTCTGTCCGGGCATTGTCGAGACCGACATGAAGCGGCGCGAACGCGTCGAAGGGGCGCAGCTGCGCGGCATGACGCCGGAGGACATTCTGGCCGAGGACTGCTCGCAGGTGCCGCTGGGCCGGACGGCGCAGCCGGAGGATGTCGCGAACGTCGTGCTTTTCCTGGCGAGCCATCTTGCGTCCTACATGACCGGACAGGCGATTAATGTGACTGGCGGCATGACCATGAACTAGTTCAGGGTGGCCTCGTACGGGAATACTCTATAGAACGAAAAAAGGAGCGAATCTGCCGCGGATGCGGTTGGTTCGTTCCTTTTTACTAGTCAGGTGCCACAGGTTCGCGGACCCCTTCCGACCGTTCATTTGTCGATCTCCCGCTCCGTTTTCGGAGCTTCACGACCCGGTGGATGGCGATAGTGTTGGTATCCGGCATAACGCCAAGCCTATTCGTATTCGATGCCCCTTACTTTGGAGAACACTTTCGTGTTCTCCAGCTCTCCGTTCTCTCCTCGCCGGTTGTTTCGGTAAATGCCCTCCAGTGTAAAGCCCGCACGCTCCGCGACCGCCGCGCTCTTGAGGTTCTTCGCGTTGCACCGGATCTCGATCCGGTTCGCCTCAAGCTCGCGGATGGCGAAATCGGCAATTCCGTTCACTGCCTCCGTAATATAGCCCTTCCCCGCGCAGGAGGTTCTGATCCAGTAGCCGGTCTCGAAGCTGCGGATATCCCAGTCGATCCGATGCAGGCCGCTGCTCCCGATCAACTCTCCCGTGTGCTTATTGAAAATAAGCATATGCAGCTCCGAATGCTTCAAATACTCCACTCTTGCCAGCCGTATATGCTTCTCCGAGTCCTCCAGGGTGGGGGCGGTTCGGGCAAACGGCATCCACGGCCGCAGCTCCTCCAGACTTTCCAGAATCGCCTCGTTCATCGCGGTGCCGTCTCCCCACAACGGTGCGCGAATCAGCAGCCGCTCCGTCTCTAACCTTTCAGGAATAGATAGCATGATAGGATCAACAGAATGAGTCATGGCAGTCCCTCCGGGATAACAAAGTAATAACATTATATCACTTGTTTCCCCATGAGAAATCCAGGTTTTTTAAACTAATCTTGTCCGGCGCCGTCTCCTTCTCCATACCGGCTAAGTGCGCCGATGATGACGTCCCACAGTTTCTCATGATCGAGACCGAGAGCTATCCTTTAACCGCTCCCGCGGTCATGCCGGCGGTCAGATATTTTTGAACCGAGAGATAGAAGAGAAGCGTGGGTACGAGTACGATCGTCAACCCTGCCATTTGCAGCGTGTAGCTGCGGTTATACTGACCCGCGAAATTGGCCAGACCGAGCGGAAGCGTCTTGAGCGCGCTATCGCTGATCAACACCAGCGCGAAGGAGAATTCATTCCAGTTATTCAGGAAATTGATGATAAAGGCCGTCGCCAGCGCAGGCGTCAGCATCGGAATAATCAGTCGTCCAAAAACACCCATCACACTGCAGCCATCCACAATCCCGGCCTCTTCCACCTCTTTCGGAAAAGCGTTCATGAAACCCGCCAGAATAAAGATCGTTATCGGCAAATTGAAGGCCTTATAGGGAAGCAGCAGAGTCAGCCGGTTATCCAATAGATTAAAAGTGCGCATTTCGATAAACAATGGTACGAGTGTGGCGTGGATCGGAATCAGCATGCCGAAGGTGAAATAGACAAGCAGGAAGCCCTTCGATTTGAACAGATTTAGTGTCGCAGTCCCCCGCCTCTAAGCCAACAGCGAAGGCGGGGGTTAGACACGTCCGCTTTACCAAACATACGTTCCTGTGTTATGCTTGATCCATCAAACATGCGATGGAGGTGTATCTCATGAAGGTGGTCAAAACACTCAAACATCCGATTATATCTCACCACCGCATGCTAGATGCGACTCTCCATGTATATCAAGAAGCGTTATCGTTTTTGATTACGGTTATTCAAGAGCAGTTTATGTCCTTGGCATCGTTATCCACCCAAGCGGTGGTGACGGCGGTAGAACGGCTGTCTCACCGTACCAGACAAAATTCGAATCCGCTATACGCCGAGTTTGATCAACGCTTTTACAAGTTTCCTTCGTACTTCCGCAGAAGTGCCATTGCCGAAGCGTTTGGCATTGTGAAAAGTCATCATTCCCGTTTTGAGCTTTGGCAAGCCGAGCGGCAACGCGCCCAGCAAGAAGGGAAACGCTTTTCGAAGAAACCTCCGATACTCCAAGATCAGCATCAGGCGTTCCCTTGCTTGTACAAAGGAAATATGTTCATTCGAACCTCCGATCGGGCAGCCAAAATCAAGATATTTCATCAAGGGGATTGGGTCTGGCTCCCCATTATCTTTAAAGGGCAGGACCTATTTAAACGTAACGTGTGGAGCATGAAAGAATGTAGCCCCACATTGGTTCGGAAAGGAAAACGATATGCCCTTCATATCGCCTATGAAGGGGATGTGAAGTTGGCTCAGACGGAACCTTCCAAGCAGCGGGTGTGTGCCGTTGATTTGGGGTTAACGAATTCCGCGGTCTGTTCCGTGATGGACGCAAGCGGCACTGTCTTGGCGAGGACCTTTATCAACCAAGCCAAAGAGAAAGATCGGATGCGCCAAATCACAGGCAAACTGAAACAAGCTCAGCGACAATCCGGTATAGGGGCAAAACCGAATTTCTGGCGGCGGATGAACGGATTACAGACGCATATCGTCCACGATACCGCGCATCAAATCCTCGCCTTTGCCCAAAAGCACCGCGCAGATGTCATTGTCATGGAGTATTTAGGCAAAATGCGTCTGCCTAAAGGAACATGGGGAGCGGGGCGGCTTCGTGCCAAACTCCAGTTTTGGGCCAAACGGCGCATCCAAACGAAAGTGACCGAAATGGCGCATTTCCTGGAGATGCGGGTGTCCATGGTCAACCCTGCAAATACCAGTGCGCTTGCTTTTGACGGCAGTGGGTTTGTACAACGCAACACAAAGCGTGATGTTGCTGTATTCGCAACAGGCAAAACGTATCACGCGGACCTTAATGCCTCGTATAACATCGGCGCACGATACGTGCTACGTAATATACAAAAATCCACATCTGAAAAGAGGTGGTTGTCCTTGGAGGCCAAAGACCCTTCATTGGCAAAACGAACGTACTGGACGTTGGCTTCCCTCATTAGGGTGCAACAGGCATTGAGACTTCAAACATGAAGCTCCCAAGCGTGTGCAACCCTGTATCGATGCCAACAGAAGCCCCCACTTCATGCGTAAGCTAAGTGGGGGAGAGTTCACCTCAAACCGGCTTAAAAAGAACGCCGCCAAAGCTCCGACCAGCAGCGTGAGCACGACCGAGGCCAGCGTAACCGTAATACTGTTGACAAGATACGGACCCAGCTTCGCCACTTTCCAGGCTTCAATATAATGCTCCACATCGGCTTGCGGGCTAATCCGAACGGATTCATGGACAGCTCCTGCTCCGTTTTCAGCGAATTGAGAATCATCCACAGCAGAGGATAAATGTTAACCACGAGCAGCAGCACGAGAACAAGGCGGTGGATATGAGCCGACAAGTACCGGAGTAACTTCCTTGACATCGGCAAGCGCGCCGGTCATTTCTTTAAACAGCGGATCGATATCCGCAGGCGCCTCTACATTGGCCGGAACCATATTTCCGGACCGGATAATATTTTGGTAGGATTGTTCACTGTAACTGCAAAAACTTCTCGGCTGCCGCCTTTTTGGTCTCGTCCAGCTTTGCGTTCAAGACAACCCCCTGATTCGTCGCGCCCGGCATCGTGGACATGCTGCCTTTGCCTCCCTCGATCTGCGGGAATACGGCGAAGCCTACTTCAAAATCCGCAGCCTTATCCATGGAAATTTGCTTGACTCCCCAGCTGCCGTCTATATACATAGCTGTATTGCCGGAGAGGAACAGATTGGTCGCCTGCACATTGTCAATACTGTTCAGATCAACGTTAAATGCTCCCATATCGGAAAGTTCCTTGATATCTTTCAGAGCGTTCATAAAATCCGGGTCGGTAAACTTCTGTTCTCCCGACTTGATTTTCGCATAAAGATCCGTCCCCGAGATTCTTTCATTAAGAGGCGACAGAAGAGACGCCAGCAGGACGCTGCCCGTTTTATTGCCATAGGCGATTGGCGTAATATTTTTGGCCTTCAGATCCTTCACCATCGCTTTGAAAGCTTCATACGTCTTCGGAAACTCGGTATAACCCGCATCCTTCATTATTTTTTTTTTGTAAAAAATGACCGTAGCATATGAAACCTCGCCCGGAATCCCGTACTGCTTGCCATCGACATTAAATTCTTTGATTTTCGAGGACGGTAAAAAATCTTCCTTCCAGTTGCCCATCATATCGTCAATCGGCATCAGCGCTCCGGAACGGGCGGCCTGTTCAAACGTGGAACCTCCGCCGATCATCAGAATCAAATCCGTCAATTTGCCCGCAGCCGCGGTCGTGCTTAATTTTACCGGGTAATCGTTATAGGGAATCGTTTCAATGTCCAGCTTGATATCCGGATTGGCTTCCTGGAAAGCCATTGCATTTTTATGATATTTTGCATAATTAACAATGTAAATGATTAAACTAGAATCCTTGGTGATTTGTGGATATTTAATCGAAAAAACGCATAAAAACCGTCACACCAATGTGACGGCTTTCGTTAAATTCATGTTTGATTTGCCCAAGGGCCAAAACGTTATTCTTCGATCCGGTGCCCCAGCGGCACGGTCTTGCCCGCATACCCCAGCTCCACATTGTCCGGCAGGTCATACGCCTTCCGCAAATCCACGTCATGCGACATATGCGTGTAAACGGCCCGCCGCGGCTTCACATCCGCTAGCAGCTCGGCCGCTTCGGTCATGTCATAGACAGAACGGGTCGACAGTTCGGCTTCCTCATGATAAAAGCTTGTACCCAGCACAAGCAGATCGGCCTCCCGCATTAACCGGGTCTCCTCGTCTCCCAGGGAGATCGAATCCGGACAGTACACCCAGGCGTAGCCCTCTTTTTCCAGACGAAAAGCGTAAGAGTAGCCGTTCTTGCCGTGGTTTACCCTCCAGGCGGCGATTTGCCACCCGTCCAGCTCGATCCCCTCATCAAGAGGCTTCAGTTCGATATGGCTTCCCAGCCAGGGATACTGCCGCAAAATAACCGGAATAACCTCCGCAGGTGCATACAGCTCACCCTTGATCCCAACCCAGCGGCAGGCATCCGCCCATTCCGGCAGACCGCCGATATGGTCAAAGTGAGGGTGGGTCACCAGCAGCCTGCGCATAACGCGAATGCCAAGGCTCTCCATCTGACGGCGCCAGTCTGGCCCGCAGTCGATCACGAAGAAATCGTCACTGCTCTCGACCAGCACGGAGGACCGCAGCCGCGCGTTCGTTCCGCTCAATCTCGCTTCTTCGCATACCGGGCAGCCGCAGTACACCCTTGGCGTTCCCATGGCGTCGCCCGTACCCAGAAACTTCAACGTATCCATTTCTCTACTCCCCTTCTATTCGCTTGGAAATTTCAGCCTGTCTTTATTATAAAATAGGAAAGCGCTGTCTGCCTAATGAGGCGAAAAGTTGGTTCTCCGGGATTAATAAAAAAAGCAGACCGCCCTCTCTCATAAAGGGTTGTCTGCTTTTTCTCATTGGCTTAAATTCCCGCAAGCACCTGGTACCATACGCCCCGTTTCGAGTACAGCGTGCTGCGGACCTTATCCCATCCGCCTAAATAGTCGATATCGAATAACCCCGAGGGGACGGGGAACCGGCTCTGATTGGCCTTGTACACCTGCTGATCAACAGGCCGGAATCCATGCTCGGCGAAAATCTCCTGCGCCTGAGGCGACACCAGGAAATCGACGAAAGCTTCGGCCGCCTTCCGTGTGCCGTGCTTATCGGCGTATTTATCGACTACCGCCGCCGGATTCTCAATCAGAATCGTATCCTTGGGAATGACCACCTCATACTTCACTCCCTTGGCAATCCGCGCCAGCAGTTCATTCTCATAGGTTACGATAACATCGCCGACGCCATACTCGAACGCCGCCATCGAGGCCCGTCCGCTCTTGTCCAGCGACTCTACATTGGCGTGGACGTCTGCCAGAAAGGCTTTGGCCGCCTCCGGTTCCTTCTGCCCGTCCTTCTCCTCCGACTGCTTCAGTCCGGCGCCGTAGATCGCGTTGATATCCCACTGGGCGCCGCCCGAGGTCTTCGGATTGGGGTACAGCACCTTTACACCGGGCTTCGTCAAATCGGTAAAATCCTTAATCCCCTTCGGGTTGCCTTCGCGCGTGCCCATCACGACGATCGAACGCGTCACCATGCCGTTCTGGCCCCGTTCCTTCCAGGATGGGTTCACCAGCCCCGCGTCGACCAGCTTGTTGACATCGCCCTCCATCGCCAGAAGCGTCACATCGGCCTCGAATCCGCCAGCGATTGCCCGGGCCTGAGTCCCCGAAGCCTCGTATGACTGCTGAAACGCTATCGTTTGTCCAGTCTCAGCCTTCCATTTCTCCGCAAACAGCGGCAAAATATCCGCCATCGCATCCTTCGCCACGCTGTAAGCGCCAATAACCAAGGTTACATCGCCTTTTGCCCCGGCATCCGTCGCCGTGCTTTTCTCTTCCGCTGCGCAAGCGGTAAGCGTCAGCGCCAGCAGCAATACAGCCAGCCATCCGTGAAGTTGTCTGCTCCTTCTGAAAAGCTTCATTTCCAAGCCTCATTTCTTCCCAAGTTGCCACGCCAAAATTCACCCCGCAAAGTGAAGTCCAGCTCGGCGCCAATTCAGATAACGCCGATTCCTCTGCGGGGAAACGGGTCTTAAATATATACCGGCATCGGATCTTCCTTCAGGCTGTTCTCCTGAATCCAGCTCCGCTCGTCATTGAACAGGTAAGCGCGGTGCACCAGTACGGCAATCTCCTGCCCCACCTGGAGCGTTTCCTTCTCCAGCGAACGGTAGGTCACCAGCTTATGACCGTTCACTTCGACCTCAACCAGCCATTCGCTGCCCCGGAACTGCAGATGCTTGACAATGCCTTTCTCGGTTGCCGAAGCCATTTTAAAGTCCTGAAGTTCGCCTACCTCGATGTACTCGGGGCGGATCAGCGCTTTGGTCGGCTTGCTGCTTTCCGCCGGCTTGAATCCCTTCAATTCGGCCGCATTCTCGATCAGCGTCGACTCGCCGATAAAGGTCGCCACGAACGTCGTCTTCGGCTCCTTGTAAATATCCCAAGGCGTGCCTTTCTGCTCCAGACGGCCCTGATTAATGATCATGATTTCGTCTGCAACTTCAATCGCTTCATCCTGGTCATGCGTTACAAAAATAGATGTGATTCCTACGCGCTCAATCAGTTCCCGCAGCCAGGAGCGGAGCTCTTGGCGGATCTTGGCGTCGATCGCGGCGAACGGCTCGTCGAGCAGCAGCAGCTGCGGCTCTGGCGCAAGCGCCCGGGCGAACGCTACCCGCTGGCGCTGACCACCGGAGAGCTGTTGCGGATACCGCTTCTCGAAACCTTTAAGCCCTGTCAGCTCCACCAATTCCATAACCCGATCGCGGATGAAGCTTTTGTTCGCTTTTTTCACTTTAAGCCCGAAGGCGATATTGTCATATACTGTCATATGCTTGAACAGCGCATAGTTCTGGAACACGAAGCCAATGCCGCGCTCCTGCGGCGGAAGATTATTGACCACCTGTCCATGAAAGACGATTTCGCCGGCATCCGGCGTTTCAAGACCCGCCAGCATCCGCAGGATGGACGTTTTGCCGCCTCCGCTCGGGCCGAGCAGGCCGATCAGATGACCTTTTGTAATTTCGAAGCTGACATCCTTCACCGCATGAAAATTGCCAAAATGCTTGTTAAGTCCGCGCACTTCCACGTGCATGTCAACGCACTTCCTTTCTTTTCTTGCTCCATTCCATGAGCAGCAGAAGTCCTACCGAAAAAGCGGCCAATACCAGCGCGACGCCGCCTGCCGCACTTACATTGAAATTCTCGACATCCTGGTAAACCAGCGTCGTCGCTGTCTGAGTCTTATTCATAATGTTGCCGGATACGACGAGCACGGCCCCGAATTCCCCCAGCGAGCGGGCAACCGTAAGAATGACGCCGTAGGTCACCGCCCATTGAATCGAAGGCCAGGTTACCTTCCAGAAGGTCTTCCACCCATACGCGCCGAGCGTCGAAGCGGCCTCCTCCTGCTGCCCGCCAATTTCCTGCAGAACAGGCATCACTTCCCTGACCATTAGCGGGAATGTGACGAACAGTGTGGCGATGACCATCCCTGGAAAAGCGTAGACGATATTGAAGCCAATCTGTTCAAACACCGCCCCAAGCGGGCTGTCCGGGCCAAGCAGCAGGACAATCATCAATCCGCCGATGACGGGCGATACCGCGTACGGAAGATCGACGATGCTGTTCAGCAGGCTTTTCAGCCGGGGGCTGAGCCAATCGGCCCGAACCAGATACAGAGCCGTCATGATGCCGAACACGGTGTTCAGCACCGTCACCGTTACCACGACCAGCGCCGTCATCATCAGCGCATGCAGCGCTTCCGGCCTTGTCAGGGCATCCCGGAATCCGGAAAGGCCGTTACTGAAGGCATTGGAGATAATTTTTCCAAGAGGAGCGGCTATTAACAGAAAGAAAACGATATAGGTAAGTCCGATCCACAGCCTTCTCATGCTCTTCTCCCCCTCATCTGCGCCATGTTGATCAGCCAGAGAATCAGGAAGGAGAGCGTCAGCAAAATAATAGAAACGGCTGCAGCTCCGGTCGGATTGTCGCTCTCCACTTCGCCGTAGATAAACACCGAAGATACGAGCGTACGTCCCGGGATATTGCCCGCCACCAATACGACGGCCCCGAATTCGGCAAGCGCCCTGGAAAAGGCAAGCATTCCTCCTCCGATCATGCCCGGCGCCATGGATGGCAGAATAACCTGCCGGAACACCCGGAAGCCTGTGGCGCCCATGGTGTAGGCTGCTTCTTCCTCGGAAGGGTCAAGCTCTTCCAGCAGCGGCTGCACCGCCCGGATGACGAACGGAAAGGTCACAAACACCATCGCGATGACAATGGCCGGCTGATGAAAGACGATTTCCAGCCCGAGCGCTTCCGCCGCTCCGCCGATCAGGCTTCCCGGTCCGAGCAGGAGCAGAATCATCAGCCCCCCGACCGCCGTCGGCAGCGCGAAAGGCAGATCCACCATACTGTTCAGCAGCGACCTTCCGGGAAATTTGTAGCGGACCAGCACCCAGGCGATCATCGTGCCCAGAACGACGTTGATAATGGTCGCAAGGAGCGCAAGCCTTAGCGTGAGCAGCACCGATTTCCAGGCTATGGGATCAGATATGCTTTCGGCAAAATTTTTGAAACCGAGTGAAAATGAGTTGTAATAGACGCCAAGAATCGGAAGCACGATCAATACGACGAAGTACAGCAAAATCGTGGTTCGGAATCCCCAGGTCCATCCTTTGTGTCTAAGCAGCGAATTCAACAGATAATCCTCCTACCTCCGGCTGACGGGTCGGTATACTCGCCATTTCAGGCGATCTGTAATTCCTATTAACATACTGGGTTTAATAATTATTACTACTTTACCACCCTCCTCTTGCCATCGTCAATTACTTTCGAAGCTTTTTGGGGTAAAATAGTTGTGAACGGGTTGAAATCGACTAAGAAAGGGGAATCCGTTAGTGTTGCACACGGCAGAAATTGCTACAAGCAAGCGGGATGAGCTGCGAGATATTACCAGAGAGGTTATTTCGTATGTAAGAAAAAGCGGCGTCCAGAACGGTATAGCGGTTGTATACTGCCCCCACACAACAGCCGGCATCGCGATCAACGAAAACGCCGATCCCGATGTGAAGCATGACGTGCTAATGCGCCTGGACGAGGTATATCCATGGGAGCATCCCAAATACCGACACGCGGAAGGCAATACGGCATCGCATCTCAAATCCATAACGGCGGGGCCATCCCAGAGCATCATCATCCACGAAGGCGAGCTGCTGCTGGGACGGTGGCAGGGTATTTATTTTTGCGAATTCGACGGCCCGAGACGGCGGCAATATTATGTAAAAATCATTGAAGGGTAAGGCAGGACACAAGAAGAAACGGCTTCGCCGTCCTCTGGAAGAGGAAGGCATCCGTCTCTCGTAAAAATATCAGGTTAAAGATAAGCGCGAAGCTTATAATTTCTGATATTTCAAGCAAAAGGCCGTTTTCGGAACTAAACGCCGAATCGGCCTTTTAACTTATGCTTCACCTTTTCGCTTTTACGTAGCAGAGGAGCAACCGATTACCAATTCACAGCCATAAAGCGTAAAAGGATGAAAAAATATCCCCCTACAGGCTGCGGCACAACACCCGGACATGCGACATCGCCGCCGATTTTACATCGTCAAACTGGATCTTGTCCTGAATGTAGTACGAAATAAAGCCGTGGGCCGACAGGAACATCGTCAGAGGCACACTCTGCCAGTCCTCAGGCACATAGCCTTCTTCTTTTAAATAACGGCGCACCATACCGGAGAATAAATCGAAACACTTCCCTTGTTCCGCTCTACAGTATGCCAGCAGCTCTTCGTCCCGGATCATGAACATAATCTCGTACTGATACGGATGGTCCAAGCCGAAGCGGATAAACTCCAGCATCAGCTGCTCCACCTTGCTTACTCCCTCTTCCGGAGGTCTGTTCATCGTCTCGTCCAGCAGCTCGGCCAAACGGTTGAAGTCTTCAACTACAATCGCGTAGAACAGCTCTGCTTTTTCCTTAAAGTGGTAATAAAGGGATCCATGACTGTATCCCAAATGTTGACCAATGCTGCGCATGGAGATGGCCCGATAACCTTTCGTGATGAAAAGATGTCTTGCCGCCTCCAGAATCCTTTCCCTCGACAACTCCTGTTCCACTGCTCTTCTAGCCATAGTTATTATTCCCCTTCTTCGTAATAAATCTGTCTTCCCTCCGTTACAACCGCTTGTCCCTGGGTTAAATCCGTTATCCATGCCTTGAAGGCATCGGCTTCACCATTCCGCGGCAGGCATGTCAGCTTGACCTTGTCGGTGAACTCCGTTTCCCCGGTTTTGGTCCCCCGGCCTCTCAGTTCATTCTCAACCTTGCCAAGCCAGGTATAGTCCAGTTCCACAAACACTTCACGATGCAGAACGCGGGTGATCACTGGTCCGGCTTCCAGCGCCTGTACCGCGCCGTCCGTGTAGGCCCGAATGAGGCCGCCCGCTCCAAGCAGGATTCCGCCGAAGTAACGTGTGACGACTATAGCCGCATTTTTGATGCCTTGGCTCCGAATGACTTCCAAAATCGGTTTCCCTGCCGTACCGCTCGGTTCCCCGTCGTCCGACTGCTTCTGAATTTCATCCCGCTCCCCGATCATATACGCGGAACAGTTATGCGTGGCGTCCCAATGCTTCTTCTTGATGTCTTCAATAAACTTAACCGCTTCTTCTTCCGTCTCTACCGGCATGACATGTCCGATAAAACGCGATTTGCGGATAACGATTTCCTTGGAACCGGAAGAACGCACCGTCCGGTATTGTTCCAGCATTGTTCATTCATTCCTTACTCGCTGTAATCTTGGTATATACGAGGAGCAGCCCGCGGTATTGGATTACCTAATGGACTGCTCCCTGATGGATTACTGTAGTGTGTTATGAGATGAGAAACGGCAATCTACTCGGTAAGTCTGGCCTCGAGCTCCGCTTTTTCCTTTTCATAGCCCGGCTTGCCGAGCAGCGCGAACATGTTCTTCTTGTACGCTTCTACGCCCGGTTGGTCGAACGGGTTGACGCCAAGCAGGTATCCGCTGATACCGCAGGCTTTTTCAAAGAAGTATACGAGATAGCCAAAGCTGTATGGCGTTTGATCCGGGATCGTGACAACCAGGTTCGGAACTTGTCCGTCCGTATGCGCAAGCAGCGTGCCTTGGAACGCCTTCTTGTTCACGAAGTCCACGGTCTGTCCGGCCAGGAAGTTCAATCCGTCCAGATCGTCCGGATCGCTCTCGATTGTAATATGCTCCCGAACCTGATCCACTTGGATAACCGTTTCAAAAATGTTGCGGTTGCCCTCCTGGATAAATTGGCCCATCGAGTGCAGATCGGTCGAGAAATCTACGGAAGAAGGATAAATGCCTTTGAAGTCCTTGCCTTCGCTCTCGCCGAACAGCTGCTTCCACCATTCCGATACGTAATGGAGCGATGGCTCGTAGTTGACAAGAATTTCCGTCGTTTTGCCTTTGCGGTAAAGCGCGTTGCGGACGGCGGCGTATTGGTAGCTTTGGTTCGTTGCCACATCCGGATTGTTGAACTCGTCTGCTGCGGCTGCTGCGCCCTTCATCATTTCTTCGATGTCGATGCCGGCAGCGGCAATCGGCAGCAGACCAACCGGCGTCAGAACGGAATAGCGTCCGCCCACATCGTCCGGAATGATGAACGATTCATAGCCCTCTTCGTTGGCAAGTGTCTTAAGAGCGCCTCTTGCCTTGTCGGTTGTGGCGTAGATCCGCTTGCGCGCTTCTTCCTTGCCGTATTTCTTCTCCAACTCTGCGCGGAATACGCGGAAAGCAATCGCAGGCTCGGTAGTCGTGCCGGACTTGGAAATGACGTTGACCGAGAAGTCCTTGCCTTCAAGAAGCTGAATCAAATGCGTAAGATAAGTCGAGCTGATATTGTTGCCCGCAAAATAAATTTCAGGCGTCTTCCGCTTGCCCTTCTCCAGATTGTTGTAGAAGGAATGGGTCAGCGATTCAATCGCTGCGCGGGCTCCCAGGTAAGAACCGCCGATGCCGATAACGATCAGTACATCGGAGTCGTTCTGAATTTTCTTCGCAGCCGCTTGGATGCGGGCGAATTCTTCTTTATCGTAGTTGTGGGGAAGATCAATCCATCCGGTATAGTCGGAACCTGTACCAGTTTTGGTATGCAATTGCTCATGGGCTAATTTGATTGGTGCTGCAAAATAGTCGATTTCGTGTTGATTGATGAAGGACAGGGCTTTGCTGTAATCAAAACTGATTTTTTTGGACATCGGTTATGGAACCCTCCTGTTTAGCTTTCGATTTGACACGAATTGTAACAACTTTATAATAGGATACTTTAATTTCACTGGGCTGGCAAGGTCCTAGGGCACAGGCAAAAGTATCATTTTGATAAAAACGGAGCCTTTGACGGAAGCGTTTCCCATGCAGGAGTGGCTTGTGCGGGTTGGAACCTCTCTCCAGCTCGTGCTAAAATGAAAAAGATTAGGCTGGAAGTCCGGGGAAATATGCTGATTCGGAACTGGTTCAGTCCTACTTCCGCAGTTATTTCCGTTCTTCTGCTACCTCTAATAGCAAAGGTGTGAAAATTTATGAAACAAATCGGATTTATCGGACTCGGTACGATGGGAGCGCCCATGGCCTCCAACCTGCTGCGGGCAGGATTTCAGGTAACAGTGTACAACCGTACGGCCTCAAAAAGTGATCCGCTTGTGACGGAAGGCGCCACAGCCGCCGCTTCTCTGCAGGCCGCCTCTGAAGGCAAGGACGTTATTATTACCATGGTCAGCAATGACGATTCGATCCGCGAGATTTATTACGGGCCGGAAGGGATTCTGGAAGCTCTGAAGCCGGGAGCGGTCGTGATCGATTCGAGCACAATCTCGCCGGGGCTGGTCAAGGAAATCGCGGCCGCTGTCGAAAATAAGGGCGCGCATTTCCTCGACGCTCCGGTAACCGGCAGTAAGCCGGGCGCGGTGGAAGGTACGCTCGTCTTCATGGTCGGCGGCAGCGCCGATGTTATTGAAGCGAGCCGCGATGTGTTCGACGCCATGGGCAAGCTGCTGCTTCACATGGGCGAGAACGGCAGCGGGGCAGCAGCGAAGCTGGCCCATAACGCGATGGTCGGCATCCATAATATCGCGCTTGCTGAAGGCTTCTCGATCGCAGTGAAGTCCGGCGTGCCCGCGGACAAGTTCCTGGAGCTGATACGGAACGGCTCGGCCGGCAGCAAGCAGGTTGAACTGAAGGGCCGCAAGATTATCGAGAACGACTTCAGCAACCAGTTCTCGCTAGGGCTGATGCTGAAGGACCTGAAGCTGGCCTCCGCGCTGAGCGACGCAAGCGGAGTGCCTACCCCGGCCCTGGAACTGGCCAAGAGCCTGTTTCAGGCGGGCTACAACAGCGGGAGCGGCGAGGAAGATCTCTCGGCTGTCGTAAAAACCTACGAAGCCTGGATCGGCCGCAAAATCGGCGAATAAGGGCGGCGGAGCTCGAAATCATATATAAGATAAAAACAGCCTGCCTCTATGCAGTAATTCGATCTGCATGGGGCAGGCTGCTTTTGTGTACTCGGGCGGCTTTAAAGTTTCGAGTTGGGGCGTAATCCGCGCCCTGCTGCCATCGCCGGCGCCTCGCGTAAGGCGGCTTATTAGCGGCCGGTTAAGGGGCCGGCGTCGTCTCCGGTGCCGTGCTATCCGGTCCGGCGCTATTCGCTGCGTTTTCCGGTCCGGCACTTTCAGCTCCGGCGCCTTCAGTTGCAGCAGCCGCTCCCTCTTCCGCATTGTCCGTCTTGGCAGGTTCCACAGGCCACCGGAGAACCACCTCGCGGCCATCAAGCCACCACTCCCCTTGTCCTAAATCGACACGGAGCCATGAGCCGATCCGGCCCGTTACTTTAAGGCTTTGCGAAGACAAATAGGCGACTTTTGGAGCAAAAGCATCGGGATATTTGCGCAACACGGCTTTTTGCTTGATATCGGCTTCCGCACCGATTTCTTCCACAATCCCTAGCTGACCGGGAGCGGGATGAATCCATCCGGCACCGGTTTCTGTCTTGATTTGGTACCAGTCGCCTTTTCGGGCAAGCGTCAATACGTCATGCGGACTGGTAACCGAAGAAGACGCGGCGGTACCTGCCCCCTGATAAACCGGCGTACTTGCAAACAAACTCATGTGTTGATTCAGAATTTGCACATTCTGCCGCTTTAGCCATAGCTTATACGTCTGCGAAGCGGTATATAACGGAACCTGTCTATTCTCGTTCCATACTTTTCCGAAGGCGCTCAGCGGCAGGTTGCTCTCCCCCGCGTAATTTCCGATTTCAATCGTAAAGCCCGGACGTCCGAACTCTTGAATGAACCAGTCCTTATAGCCTCCTCCCGATGGATTTTTTTCCGGTCGGACAAGATTGTAGCCTGTTAACCGTGCCAGCGAGGATGCGATCTCCCAATCGCGCGCCAGGTTTGCGGGAAGCGTCCGATAATTCCAGAAAATAATTTCGCCGGAGCTGTGGTAAGAAATCGTAATGTCCGGATCTATTTTATACGTAAAATCCATCATCATTTTGACTTCAGGCGCCTGGACCGGCTTTGTTCCTCTGTAATTTTGATAGTTCGGGTAGCTGACCGCATTTTTCATCGTGCTCCAATTGGCCGGATACTGGCGGTTCAGATCGAGTCCCTGCATATTGGCCTTCCAACGGGTAAAATCGGCGCTGCCCCTGTTATAGCGGCTCAGCATTGCAGCTGCGTTTTTTGGCAAACCGGCGGTCCCTTGCTGAGACAATGTTACCCCGTCCGGGTTAACCATCGGCACGATCCAGATGCTGACGCGGTTCAGGATCTCCCTGATCTTATAGGGTCCGATTGACTTGTCGAGAGTATAGCTTTGAGCGTATGTATCAATCATTTTCATCAGCAGTGCGGTTGTCATCCATTCCCGGGCGTGATGCGAACCGTTCAGGAACAGCACCGAATCCCCGCGGCCAAGCTTTACAGCCCACAGTTGTCTTCCGTACGCGGTCTGACCTAAAGTCCGGACGGAAACCAGGTCAGGATACTCGTTTGCCAGCTTCTCAATATCTCGCTGCATGACGGAATAGGAATAGACTTGTTTTGGATTTACGATATCGGCGGAGGCCCGGGCCTCACCGGTTGGAAAAATAACGACAGACAGCAGTAAAATGTGGAAAAGAATTAGAGAATAATAGGTTGACTTATACGACATTCGTTTCAGCGTTTCCAGCCCCTTAGATCGATGTATGAATCTATCATCTTATTCATCGTCTGCGGGCTGTTATTTTTGAATATTTGAATATAACGAAAAAGCTTGAGTTAACGTCTATAAAAAGAAGAGAGAGCACCCTTCGCCTTCTTCAGGCGGGAATGCTCTCTCCGTTAGGATAATGTTCCTGACGATTTACAGGCTCTTCGGGTAAGAACAGCAGTAATCCGTCACTGTAAATACTTCAAGTGAAAATTTCGAATTGCCGGGCACATGGAAGGTCTCCGCTCCGTCAATTTCCTGCCATACTTCGGAACCAGGCAGCAGAACCTTGAGCTTGCCGGACAGAATTTCCATCGTTTCCGGTCCGTCTGTACCGAACTCATACACACCCGGAAGCATGATGCCAAGCGTCACCTTGAGGCCGTCTTCCAAAATTACCGTGCGGCTGGTTACTTTGCCGTCATAGTAGACATTGGCTTCTTTTTGGATTGTAGCGTTGTTAAACTGACTCATTTTTTTGTGTTTCCCCCCTTAATTCCCGCTATCCCAATTATTCTACAGCAAAGCCTTCACGCGGTTAACGACATTTTCCACAGTGAAGCCATATTCTTTAATAACCGTGTCGCCGGGAGCGGAAGCGCCAAATGTGGTAATGCCCAGAATGTCGCCTTGATCGCCGACATAGCGTTCCCAGCCGAAGGTTTGAGCCATTTCGATTGCAAGACGCGCTTTGACATCCGGGAGGATGACGGAGTCGCGGTAAGCCTTATCCTGCTTCTCGAACAGATCCCAGCTTGGAAGGCTGATTACGCGGACATCAATGCCTTCTTCGGCCAGAGCGGCTTGAGCTTTAACGGCCAGTTGTACTTCGGAGCCTGTAGCAATGATTTGCGCCTGAGGCTTGCCGTTCTTGGCATCGGAGATCACATAGCCGCCGCGCTTGATGTTCTCGCGCACACCGTCCACCGTACCGGGAAGAATCGGCAGGTTCTGGCGGGTAAGCACGAGCGCCACCGGATTACCCTTGTTCTCTACCGCGTAAGCCCAAGCGGCAGACGTTTCATTCGCATCGGCAGGACGGACAACGGTCAGCCCCGGAATAATGCGCAGGGAAGCAAGCTGTTCGATCGGTTCGTGCGTAGGTCCGTCTTCGCCGACAGCGATACTGTCATGAGTCAGTACGTAAGTAACCGGCAGCTTCATGATCGCAGCCAAACGGACCGCCGGACGCAGATAGTCCGTGAAGACGAAGAACGTGCCGCCGAACACTTTGAGTCCGCTATGCAGCGCAATACCATTCATGGCCGCAGCCATGCCGAATTCGCGGACGCCGAAATAAATGTTGCGGCCGTCGTAGGATTCCGGTGTAAAGGAAGCCAGCCCGTTCAGATGAGTCATCGTGGAGCTTTCCAGGTCCGCGGAGCCGCCGAACAGCTGAGGCACGCCCGCAGTTAATCCGTTTAGTGCATTCCCGGATGCCACACGGGTCGATACCGCTTTGTCTTCCGCTTGGTAGAACGGCAGCTTGGTGTCCCAGCCTTCAGGAAGGTCTCCGTTCAATACCGTTTCGAGCTGCGCAGCCAGTTCAGGATAAGACTTCTTGTATGCTGCGAACTTCTCGTCCCACTCTTTGTTTGCTGTAATGCCTTTTTCTTTCACTTCGGCAAAAAGGGAGCGGACTTCATCCGGCACATAGAAGTCTTCTTCATATACCCATTTGTAGAATTCCTTGGTCAGTTTTGCTTCTTCGGCGCCGAGAGGAGAACCGTGTGTGCCGCCGTGTCCGCCTTTGCCCTGCTTGTTCGGGGAGCCGTAGCCGATTACAGTCTTCACTTCGATAAGCGTAGGCTTGTCCGTGACAGCCTGCGCGTTCGCGATCGCCTTGCCGATGGCCGGAAGATCGTTGCCGTCCTCCACGCGCAGCACATGCCAGCCATAAGCTTCAAAGCGCTTGGCAACATTTTCGGAGAATGCGAGGTTCAGCTCGCCGTCAAGCGAAATGTCGTTCGAATCATAAAGTACGATCAATTTGCCAAGCTTAAGATGACCCGCCAGCGAAGCGGATTCGGAAGAAATGCCTTCCATGAGGTCGCCGTCGCCGCAGATGGCGTAAGTATAGTGATCGATCACATTAAACTGATCTTTATTGTACGTAGCGGAGAGCTGCGCTTCCGCGATTGCCATGCCGACCGCCATGCCAATCCCTTGGCCGAGCGGACCTGTTGTGGCGTCGACACCCGCCGTATGGCCGAATTCCGGATGGCCCGGCGTAAGGCTGCCCCATTGACGGAACTGCTTCAGTTCTTCGATAGGCAGATCGTAACCGCTAAGATGCAGCAGGCTGTACAGCAGCATGGAGCCGTGGCCGGCGGACAGGACGAACCGGTCGCGGTTGATCCAGGTCGGATGATCAGGGTTATGAGTCATCGTCTTCGCGAAGAGCTGATAACCCATAGGAGCGGAACCCATCGGCATGCCGGGATGGCCGGACTTGGCTTTTTCAATCGCGTCGATGGCCAGAGTGCGGATCGTCGTAATCGCCAGATTGTCGACTGCGGAGTTCTCATCCTTTTGGATCGCTTGCTCTTTTGCCTGTTGTTCAGTCATTCAAATAGTCCTCCTCTAAGTCTCAAGAATGTCATTTTGACTATTATTGTATCACTAATGTGGAAGCATTACCAATGTTTTTGCGAACCAGGGGCTTCAACCCTTTAAGTTTCGCAGCTTGGTAATTTTTATACACTGAGTTTTGGGCGGATCGAAGGATAATTCAGCTTTTCTCCCATTCTTATTTCACCCGATGACTGCGGAAATATTCGCTCCAATTCTCCGAAATGATCACGGTTACCTTGTCGATCTTCGTATTATATTCGTTCTTCGCCGTGAAGGTAAAGGTCACAGGTCCGTTCGGCAGCTTCTCAAAAGATGAATCGTAGAGCTCACCCGTCCAAAATGTCTTGTCACTGTCCGCAGGATGCAGCTGCGCCGTAAATCCGCCATCCATCGAAACGTCAATCGTATCCGGCAGCCCGGTAGCGTTCGCCTGAAGCATAAATTTCTCTCCGGCCCAAAATACATTATAAGCCCGCGGGCTATCAGGGTCACCCGACATCTTTAGGTTATAATTCTGGCGGTTATTGTTCCACTCCGCGGTATGCTTTACGCCGCCTTTTACACTCAGCAAGTTAACCATAAAGTATTTTTGCGGCGAAGCAGCACTCCAATCAAAGCCATCGAATGCCTCAACCTCTGCCGCATACTTATGGTTCTCCACAAGCGCCCCGGCCGGTACGATCCACTGCTTCTGGCTCGAGATTTGTTCCCCGGACTGAACAATTAGGCTGCCAGTTGCCGCATCCAATATACGCACCCGGTACCGCTGCTGCTCATCATTGTCATCATCGGAATAGCTCCATTTGATAATCGGCGTCATCGTACTGGCAATCGTTGGCTTGACTGCCGTGTCGCTTGTTGGATAGGTGAGATTCACCGCGGGAGCCCGATTTTTTACGATGAATGAATGAGAGACTTCCCGCCATAACCCCAGCGAGTCGGTCACAACCTGACGGATGGTAAACGCGTCGTTCGTTGTGAATTGTTTCGTAAAGCTATCGGACGCGCTGATTAATCCTTCGGTTCCCCCGCTCGGTTTCAGGTAATACTTGTAGATCAGGCTGTCCCCCTTCGACTGATCATCGTCATGCGCCGTGCTTGTAATTTGCAAGACATCAGTCCGGAAAATCGGCGTGAGGGCTGCATCTTTTCCAGTGTCCGTAATCAAGGTGAAACCGGGAACCGGCGGGTTGTCGATGATGAAGGCTTTTTCATTGGAGATTTCAGACCAGTTGTTTTTGGAAAAAGCCCGGCCCTGTACGGTATAGAACAGAAATCGCTCCAGAGAGTTGTCCGGCATTTTATATTGTCTGGTGTTTCCGGAACCATCTGTATTTTCAACGCTTTTGGCCAACAATCCATCCTTTGTGTAAAATTCCAAGCGGTACTTTTCCTGCTCGTCGTTTTCCGGATCGGCATAGGTCCACTTGATCATCGGGTCGCCCTCTTGCTCGGCATCGATGATCGAAGGGTTGTCCCTTGTACCGGCCGGGGTGGTCAGGGTCATGAAGGGCGGATTATTCTCAGCCACATTCACCTTAAGCGTAGCGATATTGGATTTATCTCCGATCTGATCCACAACCCAATGTTCCAATGTGTAAACTCCCGGCTTATCGTAGGTGAGCTGCACATTTTGCGTCCGGAGCATTTCCTTGCTCCCGTCTGAATCTGTGATACGCCAATAATACTGTAGGCTGCTCACGTCGGAAGGATCTCCGTCTTCATCGGCTGACGTGTACGTATAGGTATTGTATTGAGTCGCCGTGTCAGAACCGCTTATCGCCGCGCTCGGGATGTGATTCAGAACGGTAAAGAGCCGCGTTGCGTTAGAGCCTAAAACCCCGTCAAAGGCCGACAAACGCATTTCCCAGCCGTCCGAAACGGCTTGCTTCTCGGTCAGTCCCATCTGCGTAATTAAGCTGCGGATATTGATATTCTGATTGCGGTTGCCGCCCGCGTAATAATAAGAACCCCCATTTAATCTGCCGTTCCAGCCGTAGATAAGCGCTTCGCCATCGGCGTCCGGATCAGGGGTTGTATTGGTCATGGCTACGACCGAATCCCGGTACAACTCGGTCGGCATGGTAAAGGAGGCAACCGGGGGCGAATTGACCACCTGAACAGACTGCGAATACGGATCGGACCATAATCCGCGGTTGTCATGAACTTTAAGAGTAACCTCGTAGTTGCCTGTGCCAAAACCTGCAATGTTGGGTGGAGTCGTTGGTCCGCCGTAATGATACCAGACTTGCTGCCAGCCGTCTTTGATCACTCGCCACTCATAGGTATCAAGATAATCATTGTCCGGATCAAAGGATTGATCTGCAATCGTTGTGCTGCTTCGGTGGCTGACATAGTTGGGCGTTACGGTAAACAGCGCGACCGGAGGCAAATTGCTTGGGCTGCCGACCGTGACCTGGTACCAGTCGCTCCATACGCCGATCCCATCCGGTCCGTCAATATCCCGCACACGAAGCCGGATATCGTACTGATCGCTGCTCGGAAGCGAAGAGAGCTGTGCGTCCGTCCAGACTTCATCCGAAGTTTTCTTGTACTGCCATTCCCACGCGTAGATTCCCTTCGAGGGAGCCGTGATATGGTCCAGGTCATAGGACTTGTCGGCAAGAGTCACGTTGCCGTTAATCAATTTGGCCGTGAACAACGCAATGGGTTTTCGGTGTACCAGGAAAGTCATGCTGGATAGGTTGTCCCGGCTCCATTTTCTATACTCGTCAAACCGGTCGTCATTCAGTGGGGTATCTCGGTTTTGAAAGCTTGCCACATAAGCGCCGGTATACGGGAAAGATGTATATTTACTGCTTCTCCATAGTCCATTGTCCGAAATCAAACCCATCGGATTGTCAAAAAGATTCGGGTCCTGCTCATATTTGTACCGCTCCGCATACTTTGGATCACTTTCATAGTCGGAATAAGAGCCGGAAATACTGACCGATTCATTGATTAGGAAGAAAGCCTTGTTTTTCAGCCTTTTTGTGACCGTGATGCTGCTTGAGGCCTCAGCCTTCTTGTTCAATGGGTCTACGGCTTTTACGTTTATCGTGTAGGTTCCCGGAGACAACCCGTCCGTAATCGCGTCTATTGGGATACTAAACGTTTTGGGTGATGCGGTGCTGGAAAGTGAAATTTTTTTGTAAAAGACATTTGGAATCTCGGCAATCACATTCAGGGTGTCGTTATCCGGATCTTGAACATAGCCTTCCAGGTTATAATTGCTGAACCCCGTTTCATTCATAATGGTTTGTCCAGAGGCAGAAGTGAGCGTTAGAGATGGGGCTTTGTTGGTCGTCAGTGTAAACACTCTGGAATCGCTTACCGTATATTCATGATAGCCCTTCATACTATATAAATCTTCCCACCAATTGACCACATTATAGGATTCAGTGAAGTCCTGGTAAAAATAAATACCGCTTAACTTTAAACCCGGAGAAATATTAGCTGTAAATGATAGTGGAATGATAGCGTATTCGTCCCAATACTGAGACTCTGTTATCCAGTGCCGTAAATTGTACCTGGGAAGGAATGTGGAACCCGTCTTATCAACGAAAGAAGTGCGATAGTCAGGGTTATCAGGATCAAAAGAAAAACCGCTGCCTACATGGTAAGTTATCGGAATTGAATTTCCATCAATATCCTTTACGTATCCCCCCACTGAATTTCCAACACGATAAAAGTTTCTCCATCTGTCGAATGACGGATTAACAGGCCACTCCGATAATTCCTGGCGATTAATCACCCACTTGGTAGGTAAAAAAAAGTTGCTTAGCGTAACATTGAGTGCCCCGGTGACCTGATTATAGGATACATCCATCGTGTAAGCAGGCAAATCAATATCCATGGTACTCGGAAACCAATTGGGGTCTCCCGGATAGGATGCCGGTCTGGAACCTGTAATGTGTTTAGCAGGTACATAAATGGTGTCATAGGTGATGACTTCCCCGGCAGCTTCTGCTACATCCGACTTACAAGGTCCCTGGAATACGGAAGATAACACCAAAACAATCAATAGAATCTTTAAAATACGCTTCATCATATCTCCCCTTACCATGACCAATCGACGATGGGGGCGCGGTTATAAACCGTTATGATTTTTTCAACTGCGCTCTGTGTATCCGTATTGGCCGACTTCCGGTCTGCTGCGCTTACAAATTCGTCAATCGTCGGCTGGTCAAACTCTTCGGTTACGGTAAGCCTGATTTCATACCTACCTACTTTGTCCGGATTGAAGTTTACCCTGCTTTCATTGGCATCGCTGAGAATGACCCAGGATTCATCGGAAAAATCCCCATCATTATCCGAATCGTATCGGTACTGCCAAAGCCGATGACCGATGTAATCATAGTCGGGTGAAAAAGAAAGATCATCGAGAACAATCGCTGCCCTATTGCCGTTGTCCGGATCGCGGTAAGCTTGGCTCGGAACGGAAATATACGGGACAGGCGGTTCATCCGGCACAATATCAAACGTGATTTCTGCAGTGCTGGAGTATCCGACAATGTTCTCCACATAGATCGTTGCCTTATAGGTGCCCGGCTTTTTAAACACGACATCTTTATCGCTCACTCCATTTAACGATCCGCTGTACTTGATATCGGATGCTGTGCCGCCGCTGATCGCTTGAATGGTGAACCGTGTCTTGGAGGGGTCCATCGGATAATGCTTGGAAAGATCCGTGCTGGCATTATGTATAGTGACCTTCCGGTTTTCTTTTTTGGTTCCTATTACAGTGATGGCCGCTCTCGGTTTAGGGGCCTGAACTTCTACTTTGGCCGTTGTGCTGCCGCTGAGATCGTCATTGTCGGTTACGACTAGACTTATCGTCGTTTTGTACCCTGCTTCGGCCAATGGATACCACGTATAGCCATACTTTCCTGTTACCTTCTCGACTGCTGATCCTGTACCGTAGTTGTAATCGACAATCGTCCCGTCCGGATCATACGAATCCGCGCCGTAGACCAGGAATTCCTCTCCGGCCATAACCGAATCAGGAACGCTCAAAATGGCTACAGGTCGTTTATTTCCCCCGCTTGATGGAGGAGGAACCGGTTTATCGGTAACCCCAACCGTAGCCTGCATCGTTTGGGTCAATGAGGAAATGGTTCCCGATGATGTGGGCACCGGTCTTGAGAATCGTATCGTGACTGTAAGGGTGTACTCTTGATCGAATTCCCCATTTACCATTCCGTTCGTTATCCTGTCTTTCGGGATTTTAAAGGTCGTGAAGGATTGGGTGCTGCTTAACACCTTGTTATAATCCTTCATTATTTTCACATCCGTCGATCCGGTTTCCTTCGCATAAAACAACCATTCCTCGATGTTAGACGAATCCGTATAAGCCAGAAGATTTCCGTTTACCCGTAAAGTAACGGGCACATCAGCGTTCTTGAATTGAGTCGGATTCGGACTTGGATTGACCACAGTTACCTTCCCGTCAAGCGTAGGTTCTGTGATCGGAGTGTACTTGAAGGTAACGGTTCCGCTGTAGCTGTAGGTTGGGACTATGGCATCGGCGGTGTAGTAATATTCAGCCCTAACTTCATATTTTCTACCCTGTGCCCATCCAACCAATGGATGAGAAGCGTCTCCATCTTGATTAGTGTAGTTTTGTTCTGCTATTTTCCCCGCACTAGGACCTGATGTAATGACATACCAAGGAATAGCATAACTGACAATAACTTTCCCATTCTTAAATTTGGTCTCTTTTATATAACTAGAAGAAGTATCTGGTATAAAATGTGGTATAACGGTTGATTGAACAATGTACTGGGCATCTATTACATCAGTCTTTGAACCGTTATACCATTTAACATAGCTTATATCTTGAGCCGGAGCCGCTGTAACAACCGTTCTTGGCGGATGAGCAGAAGGTACGTTATTATCATCAGCTGGAACATCTTTGGTTATTAAAGCATCTCTACTTTCTGAATACTCATTAATCTGCCAACGTACCCCATCAGAATATCGCCAAATGGAATTACTAGGGTTTGTGACAAACGCTGCTTGATAAGAAGCTTGGTAACCTTGTAGGTTTGTTAACCTCTCATTGTTACCAACGCCCTGAAGCTTTAGCTTAATTTTCCCATTAGAAATAGATATCCCGCTACTTACCGTATTACTTCCAGAATACTTTAAGCTGCTTGTATCCACAGAAGCCGCAGTTACTTCATTTGGCAAGTCCAGCATATAGTCCTTATATGCATTGTTATCACCTACCAAACCCATATTAACGGGGATTGCAACAGTAGCAGTTTGACTCGTTGCTGCTTCAGCCATGTTCGAAGTAACGAAGACTTCCAACATTAATGCTATGGTAAGGAACCTTAAAGCTAATTTTCTCATTTTCATTCAGGAACCACATACTTTTCAACTGGCGCACTACCATTGAATAAACGGATAACAAAATAATCCAATGAATCCTTAAAGTAGTATGCCAAATAAGAAGTAATTTTTTGTCCTGGTTTAAGATTATACGTCCACAGGGCATCCGTACTATTTGTTTTTGATGCTAATTTCTTAGGCCATACCGGATCAGGTGATGCCCCATCATGAAAGGTAAAACGAACCATTCTAACAACATCGTTACCTCCGCCGTGAATTGTTTTCTTCGAAGTGTTCTGAATTGTTACCTTAGTCCAAATAAAGTATTTTGGATCTTGGATTACCCCGCCGACATCTTGAAATCCATATGTTTTTTTGAGTTTGACTACTTCTGTAGAATTCACATCATAAATCATAATCTTCTCCAGCGTGTAGCTGAACCCTCCAGCCGTGACGGTAACAGGCAACTCCACATCTTTTTTAAGCCCATACTTAAACAAATTATCCGTCATAACCGGAACCACCGGCTTGGCCGTCACAGTTGTTGCTACACGCGGCGCCGCTGTATCCATAGCCTTTCCTTCTACTCCCCCTACCAACACCATTTGCGAGAGCAGTACCGCAGCCATACTTACTTTCAAAATCGTCTTTTTCATCATCGATCTCTCCTTAAAATAATATTTGTATAATTTATCGGCAAAAGCTCTCTACTTCGGAAAAGTCCCTTGCCGATAAACTGAAAGGCAATGCGCAGCGGCCTGAAAACCGAAGAATTTGAAAATCCAAGCCGCGCATTGTCCTTCAAACCGGTATTCCCGTCAAAACGGCTATTTGTTGAATTTGTACTCCTGAATCGCCGGCACCTGTATGTCTTCCTGCGTTTTGGCCCTTGCGATCAGAACCGGATGCCTTGTTTTAATAACAGCAATCACGGATGGTCCTTGCAAAAATTTTGTGATTCCGTACCGGCTGTCCTCATAGAGAAACGGGAAGGTTACGCCCGATGATTCATCGATCACTGCAAAATCCACGACCTCCACTTTAGAGTGCAGTCGGCTGCCGGTGCGGGGTGTAAGGCTGTCATCCAAGCCAAGATTGGCTTTCAGCGTTTCTCTAAAGCTTGCTTCCGCCGAAGCCCGATCGAAGACCAGCCTTCCTCTCGCGCGTTCCGACTCGTTCATTTTCTGGGCGGCATCGTGGACAGCCATGTTGATTGAATGTTTGAGCAGCTCCCGGTCGATGTCCCATTCCTGATTCTGCGCCTGAAAAAACCAGGCATAAATAAAGATCAGCAGCACGAAAGCCAGCTTGATAATGTAATCCATACATTCACCTTAATCGAGATATTCGCTCATAATGGAGCCATGGCCGTAATAATAGGAAGATTGCGTCTCGCCCGAAAAATTGTACGGAAACATGGATATTCGCGGTGCTTTGACATAGACGTCGAGTCTCGTATTTCGATCCTGAACCGTCTCCGTACTGCTCGTAATTTCAATAGATGCTTCCGAGAAACCCAAGGCTTTCAGATTGTTCACGACTTCGCTCCGCATGCCGGCAGTAACCATTCCCTCGGTTGCGGCTTTTTGTGTGATGTAAGAGGTGTTGGCCTTAACCTGCAAATCCAGCAAATAATCGATATAAGTAAAGATCGGCTGCAAAATAATAAACAAAACCAGCCACATAAACAAAGCCCGGAGGACCGTCGCTTTCATGGTCTACGCTTGCGCTCCTTTCCAAGGGCCGACGGATAAACAGTTACCCCAGATTCGTCTGGCAAAAGAAATCACCCGGAAACTAGTAACTCTCCACCTGCTTCGTATGAGCGATAATGTCATCCTGGCTGCTGCCGATCATTCCCGTGGCAGACGTGATGAAGATCCCGGCAATAATAAATCCGATGGCGAGGAACAGGGCGACAGAGATCGAATCTTTTTTCATCAGCTGCTAGGCTCCCAAGCGTAACGAAACTTCAGACGCCGGATCGGCAGGGGTAAGCGGCTGCGTCATGCTGACCGCCGGCACAGCCGGACGGTTGTCGTCGGCATCATCGATTACATCCCGCACGACCGGAATCAGCACGGCAATCACGATAGCGACACACAGAAACCCGATGGCTATAAACAGCCCCGTAGAAATAGCATCTTTTTTCATTGTTAAAATCTCCCTTTTGATTTTATTTTTTTATACATTGATTGAATATGACAAATCTTTACTGAAACAGGCGAATATCATTAAAATTCCCCTTGATCAGCATAATGTACTGCATGGCCATCGTTACGATCATCAAAAAGGTGGCAATCGACGGAATCACATTAATAATCGATGCAATATCCCCAATCAAAGACCACTTGCGCAGATATTGGTCGCTGGAAATTTTGGCGATCATTCTGCCTTGTTCCCGCAAATAAGCGGCGGCCTCCGCATCATCGTCCATCCCCTCGGTAGCCAGCAAAATCGACCGGATATCGCCTATAAAAGCATGATCCTCCGGAAACCGTTCGCAGAACCACTCGATGGCCCGCTCCGCCCCCTCATCCACCGCCCGTTCCGACAGTTCGTACAAATCATGACGGATATGGACAAAATGTCCTGCAGCCCCGGCGCAGAAAGCGCCGAACTGCACATACCCCCTTCTCCGCAGCCTGTTGTTCTCATACAGTCGGAGGAACGAAATCAATTCGCTGTCCTTTTGAACAGCGGCTCTTTGATTCAGCCAGGAAAGCAGCCAGCCGAACGGAAGATAGCGGGCAGGACTCGTAAGGCCAAGAATGAGCGCAGCAATCAGCAAATCGTATGCATTAAACGGCAGACCACGGATATAATCGCCTACTATTTTTACGAGCAGATAGAGAAAGGCCGCCAAATAGCGAAACAGCGTAACCTTCCGGGCAGATACCGTTAAGCCTGCGGCATAAAGGACCTGCTGGAGCCTGCCGTTCTCCAAGCGCTCTCCGAGTCCGTTCCACCGCTGCTGCAAACGCTGCATATACCGCTCCCGCTTCCCCGTGGCGCCGACGAACACAACGAGAGCGAGATAGACGATGCCAAGGACGGCAATAAGCAAAAATATTCTGTCCATACAGATCTCCTCAGTGGTAATCGAGTTTCGGCTTGGCCAGCACACTGCCGATGACAAAAGACACGAACAATCCCGAGACAATCACCATCAGAAAAGCCAGACCGGCTCGGGTTTCAAATTGCAGCCGAAAGTAGACGCCGGGCTTCAGCATATAAATGAACGTTCCGATGGAAAAGAACAGCACGACCAGATTGCCGTAAAGTCCCAGACTGATCGCATCCCGGCTGTTGGCCTTGACCGCAAGAATCGTCTCCCGCTGCTGCTCCATTGAGCGGTTCAGCATCATCAGGGAATTTTTCAGATAGGAGCCTCCCTCCTTCTCGCAGTACAAAAGATCCGAAACGAACTCGACGGCAAACGTGGTGCCAACCGCCTTGGCAAAACGCTGCGTCTCCGCGGCAAGCTCATGCTCACTGCTGTAATTGGCGAAAGAAGCTGATAGTATTTTTAATGGTGTTACAAGAACATTATCTTCATCCAAATAATCGGCCGTTCGGCCAAGCAGCGAATCGACAGGTAAATGCGTAAACTTTGCGGCAATTTTGACCGCATCGAGCAGATGGTAGCTGCCTTTCACTTTTTTATGCGCATACGCATACCGAAGCCGTAGATAGGGAAGCATTCCGGCAAGAACCGCCAGGAACAGAGGCAGGCGCCACCCATCCTGCAAAGGACGTCCGCTGTCAAATGACACCCCCTCCAAAAATGGATTATGAAAAGCCAAATGCCCCGGAAGCTCGCGCAGCGTAAGGAGACCAGACAAGAACACAGCGGCGGCCAAAAGACCCGATTGCACCATAAACCGCAGCACCGTCGTTCCCGGCTCGTAATTGCGCCTCGCGATGTACAGCAGATTGTCCAAATGGCTGTAAAACGGAACATACCGGGGAATACCGCCCGCTTTAAGCCTGAGCACTTTCTTTCTGCGAATAAAATGGCCATTGACCTGGGCCGCAAAATGCCGGACTCCCTGCTCCATAAGCGGTTTGACCAGCAGGCAAATTCCCCAAACGATCAGCAGGTGCAGCGCAAACCGCATCAGGTAAAACACTCCATTCACTTTTTCTCACCCCCTTATTCGTTCATTACGATTCTCGATTTCAGGCTTTCCCTTAAAGGGGTAGACAGCGGTTTCTCGCCGGCCAATCTTTTTAACGAATCCAGCAGCGTCCCGGCTGCTTCCGCATTTCTCTTTCGCATTTTTTGAAAAAGCCCCTCGGTGATTCCGGCGTTATAGGTCCAGCTTTGTTTCTCCCGGTCCCAGCGCATCAGATCATTCGCGAACACCGAACCCTTGGCCTCGTCGTAAAACACTTCGGAAATACTGGCCAGCCGCTTCCGGCCTTCTCCCGCGCTTTCGAGAATAAACACGAGCTCGCATGCCTTCAGCGCGGAAACGAGGTGTCCCTTCAAACTTCCGCCAATGCGTGTCGAGACGGCAAAAGCCCCCTGATAAGGGATGTCCTCCGAGTCGACGGTGTGGAAGGTTCCCGTGATGCCGTCATAGCCCTTTTCCCCGCTCCACAGGTAAAACTCCCATTCGTTGTACCGCATTTCCGTCATGTACAGCAGGTTAGGGTCATGCCGCAGTGATTCGATTCCCACTTCCATCAGTTCCTCATTGGCGGCCTGGATCGGAATGATCCGGTGTCCTTTGATCTGGTAAGGCAGCGTCGACTCCGGATGCTTCTCAATCATCACTACACCCATGCAGGAGGTAGAACCAAGCAGCTGCTCGCCGACAATCGTATTGGCAAAGGTTGTTTTGCCCGAGCCGACAGAGCCGGCAATAATCGTGTTGCGAAAAGTCATCGCCAGTGCGCGAATCATCGTTACGGCCTCCGCCGGAATGCATTCCGTGCCCGCCTGATCGTCGAGATCGAGAAATTCGACCACCTGCCGCCGCATGGAGATCGTCGTAAAGCCTTCCCATACACGCGGGGAAACCCAAATGGCGAGCCGGATAAACCTGCCGGGCCAAAGGGGATCATCCATTTTGAACTCGACCGACGGATTATCCTTGTTTAGCTTCTTGTTCGGATCGCTCTTCAGCAGTGAACGCTTCAACTGCTCGACCCGGTCCAGCGACGGCATCTCATACGGGTAAGGCACAAACTTACCTTTTACGTTATAGAAAATTTGCCGCCCGATAATCTGCAGCCCCGTCGATTCGCTGTACGCCCGATCCGTGAACCAGCGGTATGCCGGGCCGAACCCCTTCCATTCATGAAACAGCGCTTCGGCCGCCGTGTCGTAAGCTTCGGGAACGCTGCCGGTAAAAGGCGTCTTCCGCAAGTATTTTTCAATTTCATTCATGAAAAAACTGACCGCCTGCGGGTCGCCTGTCAGCGCCTTGGCGTTAAGCTCGAAATACGCGTCATCCTCCCGTTCCAGTCCGGCATTCATCTCCCTTTTCATCTTTTGCAGGAAGGTGGGGAAGTCTTCTTTGCCCGGTGTGCTGCCGCGGAGCACGCTCTGTTTAAGCGAGAATGGAGATGCCGCCGAAGGAACGGATCGTCCGAAGTCCGCCGCGTCACTCATATGAACATCCCTTTCTTTTTGATCTCGGGCGAATAGCCGAAAGCAGCCAGCAGCGCGCGGACTTTTTCATCCGCCTGGGCGAGCTCTTTCTTGCCGAGCGGCAGCCTGCCGGAGGCCATCGGGTAGTACGGAATATCCAGAAAAATCTCGGTGCCGAACCGAAGGGCCAAGCTTTTTGGGGATACCGTTTCCTCCTGTCCGCTGCGGTTCATGACGAGCTTGAAATCATGCGGCGCAAGGTCCATATGCCCGGCCAAATCCATAAGCGCTTCAAGCCGGTGTTCATGCTTCGGATGGGTAACGAGCAGGCGCAGCGCGGATTTTCTCATTCCGGTATACCACGCTGCGCTCTCCGGTACCGAGCCAAGATCGGCGATGACGATATCTGCATTGTCCGAGGCCCGTTCCAGCAAATACTCCATTTCGCTCTCCTGATAATCCTGGGCGCTCAGGTAATCTCGGTTTCCCGGCAAATAGCGGTATCCGTCCTGCACAATCAGTTGGGCAAAATCCTCATCATACAGTCTGCTGCCTGTCAGCTTCGGCCGAATCCGGTCCAGGCTGGTCGTCGTTTTACGGTCATAGCCCGGATCATATACGTTCATTCCGAGCATAATCACCCGTTTGCCCGCCGCCGCTATTCGTCCCGCCAGCAGACCAGCCACACTCGTGCAGCCGATTCCCGGACCGGAGCCAAGCACTCCCAGCACATTACTTCGTTCATCGCCGTCCTCCATCAGGACCAGCCTGATCTTCTCGATAATCGCTGAAGAAGTCGAGCGCGGCGGCAGGAAATGAATTCCCAGCTCCTCGCAGGTCAGATGAATGCCGTAGTACCCGCGTACCCCCCGTTCCATGTAAAAATACAGAATGAGCGTATCCGGAAATTTTTCGCGAAGCTCCCTTAGTTCGGAGATTTCGGCATGTCCGCTGGTTACAATCAGCATATGCCCTGACGCCTGCTGCGGATCGGGAAGCGTACTTTGCATAACAACGGTATAACCGGCCTGGCGGATATCGTTAATCGTCAGCTGGTCCAGGCCAAGACTGAATATTTTCATGAAACTGTTCCTCCTATTCCACCCGTACAATCCACAGCTTGAAGCCGTGCTCCAAATATTGCTTCAGCCGTTCACCGTCACTCTTCTTCAGCTTCAGCTCCGGGACGGCCACCTTGCCGGTCGAGGTAACCCGGTTATTATCGTTGCCAACCTCTGTATCGCGAACGTCGTTGTTATCTTCCGTGCGGACATAATTTACAGTCACTTTGGTTAAAAAAGCCTCTTCGGGCACAACCGCCTGCCCTCCAGCCGGGGCTTCCTGTGAAGGGCCTGCCGCTATGCCGGAGCGTCCCGCCGCTCTCGCTTCCTCCTTTTCCTCGCGCACAAGATAAATGTCAACTTTGTCTCTGCTCCTTAGAGATCCGTTGATCGCATAGACCGCTTCCTTCGGCACCGAAAAAATCCCCTCGTTCGCCCTCGGCTCCAAATCATTCAAATCAACCAGCGCCTCTGTCAAAATACTGCCGTTCGTCAGGTTCACTTTCGTAATTTTGCGTTCCGCCTGGTTCAGCTTAGTGACTGCACCGCTCGGTACATCCTTTGTCTGGACGGAATCGAGATACAGCTCTCCCGCCTGCAGCTCGTGATTCTTGGGAAGCACACCGTCTCCGTCCACCTTAATCTTCACTACCGTTTGGGACAGCACGTAGGGCTTAAAGTAAAGATCATAGCCCAGCAGACCGCCGAAACCGACAATCAAAATCAGAACTGCAAAAATATAATTGCGCTTCAATAAATGACCGCGCTGCGCCGACAAGCCGATTCCCCCTTTGCAAGATGATTTTAGCGAATAAAAAACCCACACTTCGGCCTAAAACGCCAAAGTGTGGGTAAAATGCTTTATTACCGTGACTATTTGTAACATCTTTTGCTCTATATCAATACAGTTTGAAAAATTGCCGATACTGCGGCTTTTTCTCGCGACTAACTTACTTATTTACTGTAACATCTTTTGGTGTAATGCTGCTTGTATCATTGTATTTTGTTACCCAAATGTTACCCGGGTAACATTTTTATCAACAGATGTGGATAACATCAATTGTATGCCACATCCAAGTACAGGTAACTGATCGGCATAATAAACTCTTTAATGTCATCCAGCGTAATTGAAAAGCTATAACTGTTCTCTGGATTCATGTATCTCACAATTCCGACAAGTTCGCCGTTACTGTTGATCAAAGGGCCCCCACTGTTACCGGGTAACACTTGGTTGTCGGCGTACACCATTTTGAAGTAATGGTCATTCAACCGGCAAGGCTGTTCAGGTTCGAGAACTTTACCTTCGCTGAAGCTCCACTCTTCTAAGTCTGCAGGCTGGCCTATGGTCATGATGGAGTCTCCACGGTTTAAATTACTTGATGCGATCCGAAATCCATCATGCGGCACAGCAATGCGTATTAAGGTAAGGTCATGCTGTGCATCTTCTTTGACGATTTCTGCGTTATATCTCTTGCCTTCGTATGTCTCAACGGTGATATCTTCTGCTCCTTCGGTCACATGATTGGCTGTTAAGATCATTCCGTTACTGAGGAACGCACCTGTTCCAGAGCGCACCCAGTTATCTTTAAAGCTTGTGGCTGTAATCGCAACGGTTTTTTGTTTGGCAGATTCAATCTGATTTTTGAATGTATGAGGTTCGTTGTATTTATAGGCGTATACCGGAGTGGCGAACATAACTGTTATCAATAGTAGGAAAATAAGTTTCTTCATCTAATAGTCTCCTTAAATAAAAAAGACCTCGTTATGAGGTCTTCTTATATTTTATGGTCGTTCATTTGGTTTTTCCCGGGTTATTCTTAACAAGCTCGAAAAGTCCAGTTGAGCTAAGGCCGGCAATTGCCCCGGCCCACAAGCGCGGTACAAGATGCAAGTCTGTAAATATGTGCGTGCTCCACCCAAGAGCAATACCAATCGCAAGTCCGATGATCGGTACAAAGTTCTTTGGCAGGCTAACCGTAGCCTTAACCAGTTGCAGGAACGCCAGGACAAATACAGACAGAGCAGACGAAAATGCCATCACTTGGGTTAACATATCATTCATTTATAATTACCTCCTTGGGGTAAATGATTACGCGTTTGGTATTCACAGCATCAGGTTCCAGGAATACTTTGGCGACTTCGATTGTTTGCAGATCAACTGACTTGATGTAACCAATACCGTTGATGATCTTCGTTTCTACGGCCGTACCGTTGATTGAAATTGACTTTTTCTCGAACATCCAAGTTTTAATACCGAGTGCTGTTATAACATCACGGGCCGGAGACCAACTACGTCCGTCGATAATCAGTCCGTCAAATTCATTGCCGCCGACTACAACGTTAACCGGATATGCCCCGTCTGGAAGCGGAGCTGCAGCCGGAGGAACCTCTACGTATGTGCGGCCGAAGAATTGGCACAGTCCGCGGGCGATCTCTTCAGCGCATTCGGAGCGGTATGCATCAGATTCAAGCAACAGTGCTTCCTCTGGATTATCCATAAACGCTCCTTCTACCAACGCGGCCGGCATGTCAGATTCCCGGGTAATATGAAGGTTGGATGTCTTCAGGCCGCGGTTAATGAGCGGCGTGCCTTTGACAAGGTACTCCTGAATATCCTGAGCAAGCTTTTTGCCTGCCTTGTATCCAGAACGGTAGAATATTTCGATTCCCTTTGCCTTGCTATTCCAGGCGATGCCCAGTGCGTTGGCATGGACGGATACCATAGCATCAGCCTTGCGGCCGAATCCGTTGGGAATGGTATTGTTCGCCAGGTCTGTACGTCTCTTTAGTGGAACGTCCGTATCTCCGGCCGACACATGCAGCACATCAAAACAATTGCGCTTCAGATGGACAATAAGCTTATCTACCACGGCACGGTTAAATTCGTTTTCCTTCATATAAGTACCATCTTCAAATAGTGGTGTACGCTTCCCTGCCGTGTACATTCCGTGGCCGTCATCTACTGCTATCAGTATCTTCTCCATGCTGTACCGCCTTCCCGGTGGGATGACCACCTGTAATAAGCTCCTTAATATAGCGTAATTCCTCACTCGCTGACTCCATGATCCAGTTGCTCGATAGTATTTTCGGGAGGGAACGAATGGGGTTCCTCCGAGTTCTACGATTTGTTTGACCGTCCATCTCTTAAAATCCTCCGATTCATCTTTAAAATATGGAAAATGCGACTCAAAGAACTTCTTTACGAGTCGCATTCCGCTTATTCTACCTATGGAATACACGATATAAGCTACCAGCATATCCCACTTTAATTTATCTGCTGATCTGTATATGAAATACGGTAGGTCATAGATTAGAAACTGAATCAGGTTCCACAATATCATCACCGCCATACAAAAAGAGGTCGCGGACTTCAGGCCCATGAAAAAGCAGTATCAGATGTAGTAGTTCATCCGATACTGCTGATTGTTTGTATTCTGATTCGTCGAAATCAATGCTTACCATAGGCCCGGGTTCGTAATGGGCACGTCCTTCACTACGGTGTCCAGGATCATCCACAGCAGCAGAGCGATTACAAATAGTCCCCATATCACATCCCGCTTTCTGAGTTTTTCTTTACCTTTTCTTCGCATAGCCCATTTCCTCCCGGAACTCGTTTCTTACATCAGATCCGATTTTTTCAAGGATATCCTTCAGCTTTTTGGCTTTTTTGTCGATGGCTCGGTTTGGATCGGTCAAATATCCCTGCTTGTCGCGGATTTTTTCCGCTACACGTTGGCCCATCTCTTTTTGAAGGCGCGAGAACTGCTCTTTGGTGAGATCGACTTTTTTCTGCTGCTTGGTTACTGGATCAGTTACCATAATGTACTTTTGAGCAATCCGCGGAAGTACCCCGGAATCATTGGAATCATTCAGGATATCCAGCACCGTCTTTGCTTCCGGTGATACTTCGTACTGTGTCAGCTTGGAAGGGTTTAGGAAGCTATTCAGGTATTGGCCGAGTGTATTGGCCTGACCGTTCTGGATGCGTTCACGCGGCGTTCCCAGTGAGTTATAGGAGATCGGAAGTTTCTTCGACAGTACCGGAACTTTGTTCTGGACAATATTCATCATTTCCTTGAACAGATTAGCGTCATACGTTTCACGCTGCATGTTGTCCGTAGCGGTGCGCGCCTGACCAACCACGGACGGCACAAAGGATGCCGGGATGCCTTTTACAATCCCCTTCAGCTTTTTGGTATCCTGACGGTTGATTACGTCACTGATACCGCCGATTACGTCCGAGAGTCCAGTAACCATCGGGTTTTCAAGGACGGTTCGAAGTCCGCCTAAAATAGAATCCTTCGCAAGTTCCGTATTCGTTTTATCCGGCTGCTGCAAGGCTTGTTTAAAGTTTACGCCCATGCCAAGGGAAATCGCCGCTGGCTGAATCCAAGCATAGTCAATGATCGTATCTCCCGGTTTAAACTGCGCCTGTGACTTATCGAATCCGCTCATTACCCAGCGTTTAATACCGGATAAGTTCATTTTGTACGCGCCTTTTCCTGACTGTTCTTCCAGTGAGCGCTTGTCAATGTCGCTGCTGGCAGCTCCGGTTAACAGTCCGGCATCAGCCATGGTATATCCGAGTGCGCTAAGTCCAAGCGTACCGGTAATGGCCCGGGAAAGGACGCGCGTTGCTTCGAATTGATTAAACTTCGCTCTGTTACTGACCAATGGCATAAGTTCGCCAACCGATCGGATAAACCCGAGCGGAGAATAGTCGATTCCGCGCATGACAAGGTTAGCCGGGGTTTTGGCGTATTTCAGCACCACGTCACCGAGTCCAAACCCTTCTGTGGACAAGGATTTTGGTAGCAGACCTTTCTCAACAGCAGCCTTTGCCAGTTTATCGGTTGATGCGTTCAGTGCCTTCTTGACGCCCTGAGCGGCCTTAGAAAGCAAGGTTTCGTCCTGGTACGTCGCGTATTTACCGGCTTTGTCCGCAAGTTCCCTTACGCGCTCGTCAAGCTGGGTTAAAAGTTCAGGCATGTTCTCCTTAATCTGCGCCTTGCTCATGCCTTTCGATTTCCCGAGCTGCTCGGCGTAGGTCGCCATGACATCGCCATAGGCCGCTTTGTACGCGGCGTAGTCCATGCCTTGAAGAGATGCACCTGTTGCCTTTACCAGATACCTAAGCGGGTTGTTTTCGCCAAATACATTCGGGTGTACGTCATAGCTATCCAGCGTACCCATGGCGTTTACACCGCGCCATCCGGATTTAGTTCCGGAAGCGAAGTTTTTCCAGAACCTTTCTTGATTGTCCGGTAAGAACTGAATGGTGCGTTCACCGGTAAGTTTGGAAAGCGCCCAGTCAATCGGAACGGCAGAAATTTTGTTCACCTTTTCAAGCGCCATTTGACCGGCGTTACCTAAAGCGTTTCGCAGGAAGGTCGGAGCGCTTAGAAGCTGAGCTGATGTTTGAACGGCTGATATCTTTTCCCCAAGCGTCGATTTACCGAACGTCTTCACGATTTCCTGCAGATCCTGCGTCAACTCGCGCTTGATGTTATCGTCCGTGTAGTAACCGATTTCCGCAGCCATCCGGCGCAAAGTGTTGGCCGTTTCCGCGTCAAACTCATGGGAAGCGTGTTTGATTACCCGCTCCAGTTCCGTTGTTGTCGGAATCCCTTGCTCCTTGCGGTAGATATTTGTCGCCTTCACAAACACTTCATCGGCATGTTTACGGTATTCTGGACCGATGCTTTTGACCATATCTTCTGTAAGGTCTGAAAAGTCGCGGATTCCACGGGCAATCTTCGAAGCAGCGATAATGGCGTAATCCACAACAGGATTGTTCAGTTCGGCCACAATGCCAACGTTACGGCTGCGCTTGCGACGTTCTAGCGCTTCAGCGGCCTTCGCATCGAGATATTTTACAACCTGGTCCCGCGTTCGTTCCTGCGGATTGGTCTTGGCGATTTTCTCAATTTCCCGCTTTGCCGCGTTCTTTTCTTGGCGAAGGAACGGCTTAACGGAATTGTTTACGTCCTTCACCTGTTTTTCAAATTCAGTGAGCAGCGCCTTTTCCTCTGCGGTTAATGGCGTTCCGGGTTCTTTCTTCGCAATCATGTCGGTGACTTCGGCGGCAAGGTCGCGAACGTTCTGCGCTTTCTGCATCGCCGTTCCGGTTTCCGTAATTTTGGCCGCTACTGCCGGTTCAAGCGTTACCTTCTCTTCCAGCGGAGAAAGCGTCTCGTTGATCTGTGCGACTTTCCGCTGTACCCGAAGCAGCATACCTTCCGGGGAAAGACGGTTCCACATGCTGGCCGCTTGGATCGTCTGACCGGCGTTTGTGAGGTCTGAAGCTGCCTTCTCTGCGATAAGCGCGGCGGTTTCATGGTCGCCTATCTTCGTGTATTCCTGAATCAAGCGCTGCGCCGTGGCGATGCTTTCCGCGTTCGCTACCTTTTTACCCGGGTCCAGCACATCATTTTTAGCTTTGTTTATGTCCTGCGCGATATTGCGGTTTGCTTTATCCAGTGTTTCTTGGTTCGTGATCGGCTCATATTCGCCTTTCATGCGGTTGACGGTTTCCGGCACCTTCTCGGATTCTTTGAGTGTTTGGTAAAATCCGCGCTCTTTGGTCCGTGGAGATTCAGGGAATTCAACTACGTTATCCGGCTTGGGCTGTACTACATTATCGGGTTCATTGGAAACCTGAAGCATATAATCAATGTCGTCCTGACTCATAGGTTCGTGATTGTCTAGTTTACGCATGATTTCAGCTTCCCGTGGTGTTTGCTGGCGCGCCGGTACGATTGGATTAACCGGTTCACGATCCATAACCGGCGTTCGCGCAGGCTGTTCTTGACGAATCGGTGACGGAATTGTTGTGGTTTCGTTAACATTCGGCGTGGTTCGTTCCATCGGTCTTACTGTTGGTTGAACGGTTTCTTCAACCGCGTTGGATGCCGGGCGAAGTCTGCCCAATACCGTCCGCCCTGCTTCACCAAGCGCCGCACCTCCTGCGCCAAGTACCAAACCGCCAGCCGCGCCAAGTCCGGCATTTGCTAGGATTTCTCTTCCGCTGTCCTGACCGTTTTGCAGTCCAAGCCCTACTCCCTGCGCGGCCCCTGCTATGCCTTCTGTAAGGCCAACACGGGCGATATTCTGCGCTGTGCTTGCGCTAGCTCTTGGTATAAGGTTAGCTGCTGCGTTGACCGCCTTCTGTCCTATCCCTTTGCTGAGTGCCTTTCCTGCTGCATCGTAGCTGCCACCAATAATCCCCTGTCCGATAGGTGCACCGGTTGGAGTGAGAATCGGAGTGACGTTCTGCTTCAGGAATCCTGCTACTCTATCCGCTGTTTTGTTTCCGGTAGAATCCTGCTGCACGGTCGGATCGCTTGGGAGTGCGCGGGAAAGGAAACGGCCTACGGGATTACCTTCTACCAGATTGTTCATTACATTGGCATAGGATTTCACAATGGCCGGAGCTTTGCTGTCTTCGATCTCTCTGTGATTCTGGTCAAACCTCGTATTCCCGGTGATTTGTGAAGCGTGAGAAGGACCGCCGGTCCCTACGGTAAGTAGGGACGCGACAGGAAGTTTGCCTTGAAACTGGTCGATGGCATCATTTCCGAAGGAATGCGCCTGTGCCTGTGTTTTGGGAAGCTGCGGCGTGGACTTCGGACGTGTATCCGGGATCAAGCCGAGATCCATTCTGCGCCGGGTAAAGGCATCATCCATGCTGCTGTCTTGCTTCGGGCCGGAAGAGGATAAGCCAAGCTGTTTCCGGCGTTTTTCGAAAATGTCTTCGGTTGCCACTGTATCACCGTCCTAGTAGTGTCCGTTCTTATCCCAGTATTGAAGCGCCTTAATGGGATTGGAATAACGGTCTTTAATGTATTTCAGACCGGCAACTGCCTGCTGGTAAGGGTCGCTCCAGTCAACTTTATTTCCTCCGTAATTGGCCCGGGTCATATCAAGAAACTGAAATAACCCTGCTGCAGAAGACTTGCTATTCTTCGCATTAGCGTTAAAACTGGACTCCCGTGCTACTAGTTCCAGTGTAGGTTGCAGCCAATCTTCGGACAATCCGAGCGTTTTAATCGCCTTGCTTACCGCGCTGCTAGCCGTAGCATAGGCTTTAAAGTTACCTTTTGCGTCCTGTGCCGCTTTATAGTAGTTGTTGTAAGCTCCAATGCTCGAGCGCGGCCCTGCTTTGGCATTGGAGCTAGTTACTCCCCCGACGGAAGCGGGATGCCGTAACGGGTATACAGCTTTTTCATTTCGGATGAAGGCAGGCCAGATTCAAGGATGGACGCTTCCATTGCATCTTTGTTCATTAGTTCGCCGTCTTCATACTGCGCTGCTTTATCCAGGTAGTTCGTTGCGTATTGTTCCGCTGTGGTGTTCTGCGCCGATTTTGCTGCGCCGGCGGAATACACCGTTCCAGCATTAACACCGTAACCTTCAAGGCCGCTAGGGGCCGTTCCAGTAGCTTTCCAGATATCCATAAGCTTATTGAAGTTATTGTTATTGTTGCTGTTGGCCGCGCTCATGTAGGACGTATTCGCGTTTTGCTGACTGATAGCGACTTGCTGTTGCTGAAGCGCATAATCTAGGCCGTATTGCCGAACGTCCTCATTAAATTTGGTAAGGTCAAAGCTGTTTTGCCACTGCTGCTGCCCTTCAGTGAAGTTCTGCTGACGGTTCTGCATGTTCTGGTTGAAGCTGATGTTTTGCTGCGCTGACGTAAGCGGAGCGTTCGGATTCTGCGCTTGGCGAATGTACCCGCCCCAATCCGCCTGCGGAGTGACTACCCTACCGGTAGCATCCATATAAACTTTCGCCGCGTCCAGGTTGTCGATACGGTTATTACGCGCATTGGCGATTTGGTTCTGCCGCTCGTCTGCTGTGGCTTGTCCGTTGTAGTAACCGGTGAGCTGACCTTCCTGCATACCAAGCTGACGATCCGATGTGCGAGCCGCAAGCGTCTGCTGCCCGTTGTACATACCGGTAATCCCTGCTTCTTGCATGGCAAGCTGTTGGTCCGCGCTTTGCAGTTCATTCGCTTTTGTCGCAATGAAGTTGCCGGACTGATCGCGGAAGGCGTTCGTTTGGGCGTAAGCCGCGGATACCGCGTCGTTTAATCCTTCCCGCGTGTAATGGTCCTCGGTGCTGTCCGTCCGGTCCCTCTGCGCCCCTCTGTAACCTGCTGAACCGTCCCATGCTGTAGGCGCTTCGTTACGTGCTATTGAAGCATCTCTAAGCGTCCGGTTGTCTCTGGTTACGCCTGCTGCATAGTCATACCGGCGGTTGAGTTCTGTTTCCTGCGACTGTGCCCCGGCCAGGAGCGAAGCGAGCTGCTGGTCATACGCGGCCTGTGCGAGTGAACGGTAATCCTTGGGTGCTGGTGCTTGTGGGATATTCATGTCCATGTTTGGCGCTGCCGCGGTTGGAGTTGCTGCCGTTGGTGTGTTCTGCCGTTGTCCGTTGATGTACTGTTCAAGCTGCGCGGCGTTCATGTTCTTTACGGCTGCTGCGGTTCCGTTGTCCAGTTTCCCGTAGTATTGACCGGCATACGCTGCGGAACCTGTCTTGCCGGATTCGTAGGACTTCTTCAGGTACAGGAGTTCATTCAGCGGGTTTCCGGTGCCTCCATAGTTTGTCGTTGCTGCGGTTGCAGGTGCTGCTGAAGGTTTTACCGCTGCGGGCTGTGCGGCTTTGTACGCGGCTACGTTTGCGGCATTGGACTGATTGGTAAGCGGAATCCCTGCTGCGGCCTTGCGCTGTATTTCCGCCTGTATCTGTGGGGATACCGCTGCTGGTGCTGCTGTCGGTGCTTTAACAGCAGGAGTGGAAACCGGAGACGATGCCTTGGGAGCAGAAACAGCCGCCCCGGAAGTGGAAGCGGCTGCTGTTTTAGGCTGTGCTGTTGGTGTATATACCGGCGCTGTCGTCTTGGGTGAAGCTGCGTTTTTAACCGTTCCGGTAGGAATAGGTTTTGCTGCTGTGGCCATGTGCGGCCTCCTTTCTAAAATAAAAACAGCCACCTATAAAGGTGACTGTTGCGTAGTATGGTCCGACTATTCCTTGACATTTAACATTAATCCTTGTATTTTTCGGTCAATCGGATTTCCGTGTTCTTTTTCCTTATTAACTAACTTCTTTCTAAAATCAATGATCGACCCCATGCTAAAGAACATCGCTATCATGCTTACTTTAAATAACATGTTTTCACCAATGGACGAAAACAAAAAACATATAAGCAATAGTAATGGGAGATACTTATACTGGTCATCAATTTCGCTAATTGCGTATTTAAAAGAAGCTATGCTGATAAGTATTAAGAAAGCAATAAAAATCAATAAAGATACCCAACCAGTCTCTCCTAAAATATTGATGAAAGTATTGTGAGCTGTTACGCCTACCTCTTTTGAGAAGTAAGCACTGCCTCTCCCCCATAATCCAGCTTCCTTTAATGTCCTAGCCCACACAAAGCCTCTTTCGTCTAATACATCTCCATGCATCGACTTTCGTTCAAACTTATACAGAATGTTTAAATAGAGATAATTGTAAAAGGGCGTGAATCTAGCTAAGAAGTACAAAACGACAGCTCCTAAAAATGAGAAGAAAGTTGTTTTAATTAATGAAGACCAAAATTTTCTCGCCTTTATTAGGCGTAAAGTTAAAAATAGGGCCCCTGCTATTACAGACAGCCCCGCTGCCAACGTACTTGTTCTACTCCCAGAAAGTATCACCAAAAAGAAAAGCAAAAACATGCTCAGAAGGTGGAAAACCAAATTCCTTTTACCCCTTTTATCCGTCCTTTTTGTTATGATCCTTTCGATTTTAGAAATAACTATCGAAAGTAGAGTCACGAATACAACAGATACAACCGAACCGAAAGAGTTTGGGTTATAAAATATACCTCGATAAGGAATAGTGTTAACCCCACTTATAATAATAGGAAGTATTATAATGGGGAGTTGGCTTATAAGAATAGAATTAAAAATAGTTTTATTTATATCAACTTTTTCATATGACGGAACAACAGACATCGAGGAAAGATACAGCAAGAAAAAAATTCCTGCATTAAGCATTATCTTAATGTCCGCGTTGTATAAGGATGAAATCCCACACGCCGTTAAAAATCCGTAGATTAAAAACAAGCTTGATGAGTGAACTTTTATTTTTTCTTTCTTGGACATAATGACAAACGGGAAGATGATGCAGATTACAATGGATATTGCGATACTTCCAAGAGAATTAAATTTTTCGGTTAAGTACAACGAGCTAAACAAAAAAAGAACAAAAAAATACAGAGTAAATTTTTTCACAAAAGTCCAACTCCATAACTGATATGTTTTATACAGTTTAGAACATTATCAATAATATGGCAATTTAACTTTTGCGTGGTTTATTCTAATCATCGTGCCGTTCCGTCATATTTAACCCATATAGACCCATTGTAGTGACAGTGAACTCCGTTAGAGACTGTGGCCGAATCGATAAACAATAAACCCGTGTGTGATTCTGCCGATCCCGACCATGAGGGTATAGCAGGCGGAGTTGTCCCTTTAAGTATTGAAAAATCTAAAGGTCTCCACACGTTAATGGTTCCGTTATTATATTGATAAACCCAAGACCTAATCGGACTTTTACCTCCAGAACCTCCGATATCCCAATCTGTGTTATAGCAAATATCACCACGCGTGTATGTTCCGGTAGTCGGTGGGGATGTGGCGTAAATTTTCCGCTGTCTACCCGGTCCTGCACAAATCGATGCTTTGTCGGAGTAATAATTATCTCCAATGTTTGCCTTAGTTCCTGTTGTATTGAATATACTTGTGTTGTTTGTTCCGACAATAAAGTCATTGTTATAAACCTGGATGTTATCGTATTTATCGGCGGTCGATTTAAGGTCAAATGAAATATTCAAGTTTCGGAAAATATTATCGTGCACCTTCACATTATGAGAAGTGTCTGATATTTCTTCGGAACGAACGCCATACGTTTGTCCGTCCGTAAAGGATTCCGTACCCTCAATAGTATTATCAGCAAAAATGACATTTCTGCACGAATCAAGGCCGAGACCGTAACCGCCTGTATTATTGAAGTTAATGACATTCCCAGTTATGGTAACATCTTCGGAAATCCCACCGGTCACACCGCCGCCACAAACAAAACCAACAACTGCTCCCAAATTATTGTCAGGATTAACAAGTTCACCTTTATAACCATTAATGGTATTGCCAGTTGCGGTTATGTTTTTACATCCAAGTATTCTTATAGCCAACGCTACTGCCCATGTCTTCATTGATCCGTCAGGATAGATAAGTGCCCCAAGGTCTTTAAACTGATTTCCATAAACTGACCCGTTCTCTGACAGCAGAAGATAAACTGTTCGGCCTAAGCATGAATTGAACTTATTGCTAAATACACTGAAGTTATTTGTAAGTCTACTTGTAGGGCCTATGTTTGTATCTGAACCGATAGCAATTGTTGATAAGCGAGAAGTTTCTCCGTCAAGGGGGTCGTGTAGTTGCGGACCATAATATTCGAATTCATTATCATAGATATTAAAATCTTCATTGATTGAGTCGGCATAGGAATAGATAAATATGGTTTGGTCTTCACGTGTTGATCCTGAAGGAATTGTACTCGCGAAATCAAGTTGCATTTTGAATTTTAATCCATGAATTGAAAAATGCTTACATCCTGTGAAACGCAACAGTCTGTTATTCCCCAGATTAGACGAATTGACTAGTACAGGATCGCAAAATATTTCAGCGCCCTTATCTCCTGTAATTTCAAAGTTGCTCATGTTAGAAAAGGCAAGTGCCCCGTTTGCAGATGGAGTGACTTTATACCGTCCGCGAGGGAAGAAAAGTCTACCTCCACCTAATGTGGAGATGGCACTGATTGCGTTAGTTATCGCTACAGTATCGTCATTGATTCCGCCGCCAACGTCAAGCCCGTAATCTTTAACATTAATTTCAATTGTTCCCTTTTGCACTTTCTCCGCCAACTGCGCATCAATCTGACCGAATCTTGCATTCAGCGCAATATCTCCATACTGCTGATACAGTGCAGGGTCAAGCTTTGTTGCTCCTACTGCACCGGTGGCAATCGCCCGGCTGCTTACCGATCCCGTACCATATTTCGGCTCGGTAATCGTACCGTCAGCAATCTTCGCCGCCGTAATCAGCATATCCGCTAGTTTCGCGGTGGTGATCGTACCGTCTGCGATCTTGATCGTAGTTACGCCAGCATCCGCAAGTTTCTGTGTGGATACGGCCAAATCGCGGATTTTATTGGTTGTTACCGATCCGTCCGGGAATCCTAGTTCAGGCTGGGCTACAAGGCTCTGAAGCCAGGACCAGTTATCGTTGATCGTTTGGATGATATCCTGAATTGCTGCGTCAATCGCCGTAGGGCTGGCGGTTAATCCGGCTGTGGTGTTCCCGTAAAACGCCGATACATTCCCCGTAGGCACGTTTCCTGCTGCCATCGTTTCACCTTCCTATCCTCTATTACTGGTGGTGCCTAAGAACTTCTCACGCAAAATAAGCGTAGGTTCGTCGCGGTTGTTCCGCCATCTACGCTGAAAATACTTTGCTTTTTTATGAATGACTAAGCGTTTGGCGTTGTTCACGTTGTCGGTGTATTCCAGGTTCGCCCATTGCCCTTCTCCCCATGAGGTGACCCCCCAAACAAAAATCTCGTTGTACAAAGCTTTCGGAAGATTAACAACGCCGGTCCCGTACACCATATACACGTCGAGAGAGGACTTTTGGTTATACATCTGCGATTCAGTTAAGTAGTGGTGTAAATACGAGTTGTCTCCGCTAAACTCAAAGCTGATTAGCCCGCTGATCACGTCAAAGTCAACGACAGTTCCGGTCGTCTTCGCCTTATCGTTCCAATCCGTGTACAGATCGTCGGAATAGGCGTGCAAATGGCCTGTTGTCGTTCCGAAGTATAATGTGTCGTTGAACTTCGAAAACGCCTGTACAGCCCACGGAGAACGCCACAGATACCACTCTTGGTTGCGGGTATCGTATACGAAGATGTAATTCGTCGTATCCCGCTTGATACTGAGCATGAATTGGTTCTTATCCGGGTTAAAGGTAGCCACGGCTGCGGATTTCTCTGCATCGGTGAATCCGTAAGATGCGAAGTCGATTTTCTCCTTCATGAGTGCGCGGGTGGAATACTGCCGGGTGCCGCTGGTTTCGACTTCATCCACTCCGGTGTCGTAAATCTCATGCACTCCATCATCAGAAAGAAATACGATCGTCTGCGTCCCGTTCGGATACGTTACTTTGGTAAAACCTTTCGGAGCAATATTTCCCGTAACCGTGTTGAGGTAAAGGTTAGCTTTAAACGGATTGGCCGAACTTCCATCATCGAATGTTTCCCCGATGATTACGCCCCATCCCCTGCGCATCGGGATGAGACACTGGTTGTTATAGGTAATCCCCGGTCCAGTCACATAATCGTTGTCGCGGATAAACCTAAAGTATTGCACGTCACCGGGGAAGTAGTCGTAATGGTATCGCTTGGAGTACCACATGAGGTCGGTTCCATCCGATACAAAAACATGACCGGTATGAACCCAAATGTACTTCAGTCCTCGTGCGTTGATTGTAGTTAGTTTGTTTACAGGTGGTGAAGGATCGTCCGCCGCTGGCGTGACATTCTTCACCTGTGTTCCGTCATACTGCTTCAGATACCCGCCGCTCGTAAGCAGAAGGTTAGACACATCAGCATAATCCGTGTACCCTACGCCGAACACATTAGAACTGTCTAAAGCGTTGGTCATGGTCTGCGCGGTGAGTGTATCGGTTCCGTTGAACTTGTATAGCGTCGTTCCGCTTACCGCGAACAGGTCAGGAGCTACACTAGATGCTGCGGCCTTGTACGGTATGAGTAATGTTATCCCACTCCCAAGCGCTGAATTCGTCACAGGAGCGCTTCCCGGCCTCTTTCCGATGGTATTTATGGCTTTCATTTCGGCATCATAGGCGATCCGGTTTGCACCTTGCGGAAGCTGTGCCGGATTTAAAGCCGTGTTCATGCCAAGTGAGGGTAAAACCTCTAATGCAAATTTAGGCTGTGCCAAGGGTTCACCCCCTTATTTCTGATTTCGATACAGTTGCGCGTTAACCAAGCTTGGAACATAACCGCCGCTTGACGTTCCCCGGCCTTCAATGTTGGCCTGTGTTGCCACTTCAAGGTGACTATCAGCCAGTGAGTAGTAATGTGCAGCCAAGTCTTTCGCGTTGTCCAGCGACTCCACAATGAGCGCAGAGCAGTAATAGCAAAGCCCCATCGTTCCGGCATCTGGGAATTCAACTAAGCTGCTTTCCGACGATACCGCAGCAGGATACGCAATGTACTGAAGCGTGTAGTTTCCGCTCGGAAGTGGATTCGCGGTGAGTGCAATCCCTTTAATGTGGATCTGCGTGTTGTATGACTCTCTCCACCATCCGCGGGTATCCGCGAAGGATACACGTTTTTGAACATCACGCCAGTTCGGGTCCAAAATGCGTAGTGGCGCGTACATATTTGTAATGTCCTGCCCGGACTTTTTGAACGTCACATATCCGTCACCGCTTATCGCCAGCAGATCAGAATCTTTTTGGTTATACGCCACGGATGCAAGTTTACGCAGTGCGTGGTTGATGTACTGGAACAGGTAGAAGTTTTGGTCCGTGTCGTTGCTGCCGATTTCCTCTACAAAGGAGGCGGTCAGCTTCTTGATGGTGGGAAGCAAATCCCCAGTGGTTACCATGTGTTCACCGTCCTTGCACGAGACGATTTGTTTTTGCGCTGCATGTCGCTGATAAAGGATGCTTTCCCTTCATTCCAGCGGTTCATATAGCGGTCAGATAGTGTTTTGTCCGCAATGGATAGCTGCGGAAGCAGAAGAATCATACCGGCCGCATAAAACGCAAGCAAGTCATGGTACTGCGGATCAATTTCCGGTACATCGGTTTCACTCACCAGCGGCGTAGCGTATTTGTAGTAATAATGCGTCAGGGTGCGCGATTCCTGCGGCGTGGGTTTGATGATCAAATCCCCGCCTTCAATCGCGTATCCCGTGCGGTTTTCCGTGATATCTACCAGTTCATACGGCACAAGACTGTCTGCGCTTGTAGCATCAAGCAGAGCTCCGGGAGATTTGAAGTTTGCCGGAAGCGAATAGGTATTCACGCCAGCAGTTACGGCTATACTGCTACTGTCACGTAGTCTGGCCCCCTCTACTAACTGGTGAATCGCATCATTGATGAGGTCCGTCATGTGATACGTATCCGTGTACATGCCGCTTGTAGCCCTAAATACGCGGATACGAATTTCTTCAAGCGTGGGCATTTATACACCCCCGTTCACATATTTGGTGATGCCGCTTGTCCGTCCGTAGTCGTAGGCGTTGATAAAGGCTTCTTTCGATTCCTTGGCGAAGTCGTAGGCTAAGTCTTCCATCAGCCGATCCTGTTCGCGCTGGTGTTTTTCTTCCGCTTCTTTAATCACCTGCTGGGCGCTGAATCCATGAACGTGAATTTCCCGTATCCGCCGGTACACTCTGGCATCCAAGGTGCTGAAGCCCACTTGTGGAATCTTCATAATGGCGATTTCGAGCAATCCGTCCATGATAAGCCATGTGTTGTCCGATGGTCGCCACATAACATACAGGTCTGGGTCATATTCCTGCAGCTGTTTTTCGATATCGTTGATATCATTGGTAAAAACGCGCTGATATCCTTCAAAGTAGTGTCGGTTCATGGTTCCTCCTAAAAGAAAAAGGGAGAGCCATTTAAGCCCTCCCCTGTGTCTTAGTAACCTGCTGGTACGTTGATGTCCTTCAGTGCAGCGAATGCGTTACGAGCGTGGCACACAAATGTGTAATACCAGAACGCAGTGGCTTCGTACTGCGGAGAGTTCGCAACGCGGCTGAACATGCTTCCGTCTTCTTCCATGAAGTCGAGTTCGGACGTTTGGTAGATGCTAAGGTCATCCCAGTTGCCGGCGAAAATCGTCTTGTCCAGCATGTATTTGTCCACGATCAGCGGCATTCCGTCAAATTCAAGAGCCTTATATCCGCCCTCAAGCTCCATCGGGTTTACATAGCGTCTGTTTGCGGTCAGCAGTGCTTCATAGGAAGCGCGCACGCCGTGTCCAGCAGCAAGCCATTCAACCTTTTTACCGGATGCAAGGTCAACATAGTCAACCAGTTGGCGAAGCAGAGCGTCGGAAATGGCGCGACCCGTTCCGCCGTTCGCCAGGATCGTGGATTTCCACCATGTATAAGTAGCCGGTGCCAGACCTTGCAGCGTGATGGAATCGGAAATGATACCAGCAAGGCCCATCGGGTCCACGTTGTACGTTCCGGTTACAACGGCGAAGTCGGTTGCGGCGGTCGTTACCGCAGCGCCGGAAATGGTAATCGTTTTAAGAGCCGGATCAATCGCAGTTACGGTTCGTCCCGTTACGGTTACAGTTCCGCCGGAGTTCACGATGTCAATGATCTGGTTAATAAAGAACGCCTTCACATTGTCCACGGTCAGCGTGGTTACAGAAGTATTTACGGCAAATGTCGCGAGTTTACCCGTTCCGTCACCCATCGAAGTGCGCTGTACGTAGTTCCTCACGTCCGTAACCAGACCTTTGACCTCGGCTTCCATTTCCTTCAGATAGGTAACGGAATCTTTCTTCGTGGCCTGAATCGCCGCGTTCGATACTTGCAGCCGACCGTGTACGTATCCGACGTTACCGGTCGATGTTTTGTAGGATTGGTTTCCCGCTGTCGGAAGCGTACCGGTTTCTGTACCCGCACCTACGCCGGAGTTACGGCCATAGTGGTGCGTGATGGAGAAGTTTTTACCCCCGCCGCCAATGGTTTGTGCTCTCTGCATCAGTTTCATTACAAAATAGTTCGAACCGTTATTCACTTGCTCCCGAATTTTCGGAAGGTAATCGACTTTCATTGCATCGGCAATGGTTGTTAAAGATGCGGCCATGTTTCATTTCCCCTTTAGGTAGATTGATTTGCAGCAGCTAACCTGGCTGCGGCTCGTTTCGTGATTTCATCCCAGCTCATTTTACTGGTGTCTTCGTGTACTACTCCCGGCGTTCCGCTGCCCTCTACACGCGGCGCGGATTTGCTTTGAAGGTACTCTTTTACTGCGGTTTCTTTCGCTGTCACAAGCTGTTGTTGCAGTTCATCGGCTTTCATGGCTTTGTAGGCCATATTGAATTTCTTTTCTGCCGCTTCCGGGTTCGTCATATCAACGAAAATTTCATTGTCGATCATGTACTGGTTAAGGTCTTCCTTGCTGATACCTTTGCCATCGACAAACTTTTCGGCTGCGGACCAAAACATACGGTTAATCTGTTCTTGCTGATGTTGCTGTTCAAGTTCATCTGCTTTTGCGGCCTTGGCTTCAAGTTCATCCAGTCTCTTCAGCATTTCGGGAGTGGTATTCTCCTTTTCTGCGCGTTCCTGTAGCCGTTCCATTTCGATGCGTTCCTTCAAGGTGATCGCATCGGTATTGTTGATTTGCTGGAAGTATTGGCTAAGTTCCTTATGCGTGTCGTAATCCCCATACTTCTCAGCGGTTTCCTTCTGCCATTTCTCCCGCTCGGCGGCAAGACGTTTGGCAAAGGCTTTCTCGAAGTTATTCTGTTTCTGCGGCTCGGCGGCAGCCGTTTCTTCTACGCCCGTTTCATTTACAGAGTCTTCGGTTTGTGTTTCTACTGGTGTTTCTGTTTGTTCCCCGGCGGCGGAAACGTCTTCTGCGCCCGTTTCAACTGCTCCGTCTTCTTCGGAAAACAGTTGCAAATCCAGTGTGTAGCGGTATTTCGTGTTCATGGTGGTTCTCCTTTCTATGCGGCGACCATAGATCATTAACGCCCGAACGAATTAAACTGCATGAGAAAGGGGCAGAGAGACTTACACTCCTGCCCCGGCTTTTACCTGCGCTTGCTGCATGGCCATTTGGCCCTTCATGGCCTCCTGCTGCATCTTCATGGTGTGGTCTTGCTGCTTGCTTTCACGTTGGAACTGCCGATCCGCTTCCGCTTGTTGTCCTTGCTCTGCTTGCTGCTGCGCCGCGGCTTCGGCTTCCGCTTGCTGCTGGGCGATAATTGGTGCCTGAATCGCGTCCATATGCTCCTGAACGTGCTGATCGACAATGAACTGAATCTGAGGCGGAAGCTGCTCGTATTCGCTCGATTTGCGGAACAGGTTGTGATTGTACACGTGAACGTCGTGGTCGTAGAAGTCCCGCACAATCGGAGCGCCGGGTATTTGAAGCGGCGGAGGTGCAGGAATGGCGGCAGGGTCAATTCCGTTTGCTGCGGCTTGCTGCAATATCCCTTCGTAATGCGCTTGGTCCTGCTGGTACTGATCAACCAGCGCAAACACTTCCGGGCTTTCGGCCATCTGTACGAACAGCTTGTTTTCCATCTTCGCTTTGTCTTCATCAAGCTTCTGCTGCTCGAAGAGTTCCGTGGAATCGCCGATACCCATCATCTTCAAGAACGTGGTGGCATCCGGTGTACCGTCCTTGTTCAGGATTGCACCGGCTTGCCACAGCGTCATGATGCGGTCCTGCTGGGCGCTTTTGAGTTCAGGTAAGCTAGACCCTTGGACAACGTTGATGTCCTCTTCACCGCTCAAATCAGATCCTGTGAAGCTGATGAGTTCAATATCGTTATCCGGTCCCAAGATACGCCCGAGCCGTTCTTCCGTATAATGCTTCTTCATCAGCCGCAGCACACGCTTTAAAAGCTTCTTCATACCGCGTTCATAGTTCTGTGAGGTGACGGCCATCTTCTCGTTCTCTTGCTCAACCATGAGTTGCAGGCCGGATGCTGTATCAAGTCCAGCCGGTAATCGTCCTTGGCTGACCTCTCTGGCCCCGCTCATATCGTCAATGAGCCGGTTGTAATACTCAATGATGCGGTCAAAGCCGTTCGGGATGTCTGCTCCCGGGATACGTTCGACCTTGCCGCCTGTTGACGCGTTGTAATGGATAATTCCGCTGATTTCGTCGTTGAGTTCTTCTTCATCTACGTTGGAACCAAGCGGAACCGCCCATTTGGTTGCACCCATCTTCTTCATGTTGGTAGCAAACATCGTCAAACTGATGTTCAGGCCGCGCTGAATTGGCAGCATGGACTCCATGAACGACTTGTATTTGACACTTCCCGGGATCGGAATGTCACCAAATATGATGTACGGCAAATCCCCGGCGTTTTCGTCCTTGTCAAGGAAGTCCTGTCGTGTGGTGGTGATCTTCAGCCCGTTCGGATACTTCTTGCATGGCTTCATCCATAGTTCCCGCACCATTACCATGTTCTTGTTCTTCTGCTTGCCCTCTACAATTCCCGTACCGCTGCCCGTAATGTCAAAGGATGGAGCAAAGTCTACGTTATCGTCCGGCGTGACTTCTTTTCCGTACTTATCCTTAACGTAATCAATGTCCCGCGGCTTTTCTTCCACGATCCAGCGGATTTCGTCGTCTGTGGTGGCGGATGGGTCTATGTAAAGCGTGAGTGGGTCGCAGATGCGGCATTTGATTTCCCCGGTGCTGATGGGTTTCTTTCCGGCTGCTTCCCATTCCTTGTATCCCGGGTCGTTCTCTGTAGGGGTAATGTCCTTACCCGCTTCAGGATCGAAGAATGTTTTCGCGGCGCACCACTGTTTCACATCTCCGTTAAGGAAGATATCACGGGTTTTTAGGTCCATTTCCTCGGTATCCCACCAGTAATGCAGAAACTTCGTTGCAGCCTTTGCTACTTCAATGCGCGTTTGGTCTCCTGTGTCCGGCGTTACATCGTACTTGATACGGTTCTTCGTCTGCTTGGCGAGTTTCGTCTGTACCCGCTGCTGCAATACGTTGTGTGTGATGCGCTCCTGTCCGTCATACGGTAGGGCTTGTACGCTCTTGGTTCCTTGATTCCAGCCGATCCACTGGTTTCCAAGGTAGTAGTTCAGGTTAATGAGAATCTGTTTGCGCGTGGCCCAATCTTCACCCTGCTTCTTGAGTTCCTCAACCTTTCCTACCCAATCGGATTCGGTCATCTTCTTTTCGTCCACTCCGTCACCTCCTTTCTAAGCTGCGGTGTTATGCATCCTTGCGCGGTCTTCCGCCTTTGTTACGCGGCTTTTCTTCGGCATCCAGCGGCGTAACGGTGATTTCGTATCCTTCCAGCGTCAATTCCTCTATCTGCACCGGCAGAAATGCGAATTGCGCGTCCACATCGGCTTTACGCTGCTCCATGTCCTCCTGGGATTCAGCCGCGGCATAGGTGATGGTGTTTCCAATTTCGAGTTTGAATAGCTTCATACGGGTTCTAACCTCGTTTCGTCTTTTTTGTCTTCCTTCTGCGCCTTGATGATCTTCACTTCATGGTGCTTCAGGTGGTCATAGGATGGAGCCTGTATGCGGTCAAGCAATTGTTGACGTTCTTCGTTCCACTTTTCACGTTCTGCAATCCATCTTTCACACAATTCATCAGCATATTTTCTGCGCCGTTCGTCCAAACGGTCAGCATATACAATTTGTATGACGATGATTGACGCCAACACGATCACAACGTAGATCATACCGCGTGTACTCCTTTCTTCGGCTTGCCCTGCTTGGCGATGTTGCGCCGAACTCTTGCTTCCGGGCTGTTATCGTAATCTGCTGCTTGCTTCTTCTTGTCGCGGAAGTCAATCGCTTCGTCGTTCATGGCATAGCGCACAGAGTCAATGCTGTGGTTGTTCTTGTCCGGGTAGCCGGCCTTAAAGTTTCCGTTTGCGTCCTTGTCCAGTTCGTAGGTGAGGAACTCCCGCGCCGTTTCCGGGCACCGGGTATCGTCGATCACGATGGAATTGAGCGATTGCAGGAAGCGTATGCCGTATTCGATGCTGTCAGGCCCCTTCTTCACCGCTCCAATGCGTAATCCGTATTGCAGCAGCTCACTAATGGACTTCGGTTCAGCGGAATCCGCGTAAATGTACCCGTTATCCTTGTTCTCATGCTGGATATGCTCGTATGCTTCCCGGTTCGACAGCCTAACCTTGTACAGTTCATGATAAATGTACAAAATGCGGTGCTTCGCATCGTAGTGGGAAACGGTGTAAGCCAGCGGGTCAATGGCATAACCGAAGTCAAGGCCACGCTTGATGTTGTAAAACTCTTCAATCTCTTCGTCGCTGATGCGTCTTGTCTGCACATTGTCGAAGACTTCCCCGCCTGTACCTACCACATTGCCCAGGTATTCATGCTCATACGCCAGCGGCTTTGTCACCTTCAGGTGTTCGGCCTCAATGATAAACTGCTGCCCGAGCCAATCCTGCGGTACCGTGAGATAGTTCGTGTGACAGGTCAGCCGGTCATCCCGGGTGAAGTTCTTTTCCGTGTTCACCCAGTTGTTCGCGGACTTTGGCGGGTTATACGAATAAAAAACGGTGAACTTAGGTCCACCGCGCATCAAGGATTGGTTGATCATCCGCACTTCTTCCATGCTGGTGAACTCGTCCAATTCCTCGTACCATATGATTTTGCAATATCCTTTGGCGAACTTCATGGACTTGATCTTCTTCGGCTTGTCAGCGCCCCTGAAGCGGATCTCCTGCCCTGTGGGGATGTAGGTAAGAACCAGCTTGGTTTCGGGCATATCCCAATATTGTGAAACTCCCAGCGCTTCTATCGCCCATATAAGCTGCTCCTTAACGGAATCGTTCAGCGTGTCCTTAACTTTCCGCAGCACAACCGCATTTGCTTCAGGATCACTCATAATGTCCATGATGATTGCAACGCTGACAAACGAAGACTTGGTGCTGCCACGTCCACCGGATAACCAGTAGTGCGTATGCTTGCCGTCAATGATGTCCCAGTGAATGTCGTAGAACGAAGGAGCAATCACATCCGTGAGTCTTACGCTATTGCTTGCGAGGGATGTCATTGATAATGCTCACCCCCATGTTTCCGCTGTGTTCCACCTTTTCTTTAAACATTCCAAGGTGCTTACCAATGTTTTCGAGCGCCTTATTCGCCCCGGAAGAATCAAACTTCCACTCCCCTGTAGGATTGCCTTCACGGTCCGTTACAGGTTCACCCTGCATACACCTATCCGTTAACTCTACAAGCCTGTCTAGCACCCACTGAGCGTCTATACCGACCTTTTTGCCGCGTTCCTGCTGTAATTCAGCGATTTTATCAGCAATTTCAGGTTTTTTAAGGTTTTCATGTCCCACACTTCCTGCTGTGCGCTCACTGTACCCTGCTCGTATAGCCGCTTGAGTGGCATTGAGGTCAACAATGTATTCCTTGCAAAACAATTCTTGTTTGGCCGTCAATGCCATATTCTCACCACCTTTGCACTTAAATATATGAATGTAGGATATAAAAACGTATATTCGAGCATTTAACTTGTACTATTTCGCATTCGTTGGTGATTGAGTCGCATATCTTGGCATGTTATCGACGGATGAAGAAACAACATTAGGAGCATTTTGCGTACTAATGATCCGTTTGTAAGCTACAATCTCTTCCGGCGTACCTTCTACTCTTCCATCTGGATGAAGAATCATGTTCACATAACCACCTTCGTAAGTGTAATCATAAACGTTTACGTTTCTTTTTCATCATTTATGGTAACTGACCATCCGCATTTGCAGGAACGATAAAACGAATCTTTATCAATCCGGATCGTTCCCTCTCCATTGTTTACGTAAATGTTTCCGCATTCCGGGCACGCGGCGTATTGCTTGGATAGTTCCACCGCTCGAATGATATCCAATGCACCACCTCCGAAATAAAATCATAACAATGTGTTGACATATACAAATAACAATGTTATGATTACAACATCAAGAAGTTAAACAAAAGGAGACGATGAGTAATGGAAATGATGTTGAATGGTATCAAATACAAGTATGTTAGTACCAAGGCTTTCGGCCACAAAGTTATGTCTTACGTTAATACAGGCGTTATAGGCGGTCCTGATCAATGGACTAATGATACCGAAACAAATCTTAGTTCTCCAATTGAAAACATTGAACAATTTTACGATATCTGCGATCAATTAGACAGGGTGTATAACTAATGAACCTAATCACTCAAGCCGATATAGCCCGCGCTACGGGTCGTGAACGCTCCAACGTTCGCGACTCGTATAATCGCGGTCTCCTTCCTCCACCAGACTTCACAATTAACGAATCTACACCGCTTTGGCTGCCGGAAACCATACAGCCATACATTGAGCAGAACTCTAAATGAGTTTTGCTTTTTTAATGCAAAAAGAGCAACGGCGTTAACCGTTACTCTCTCTGCTCGATGTGCTAATTTGGCTGAGCGACCTATCACCACATCATGTATGCAATCCATCATCTCATACGTCCCGTTCCCGGTGCTTCGATGGCGGTTGTTGCTAAAAGGAGCGCCGACCGTAGCAATCAGCGCTGAGTTCAGGAGTAGATATTCAAGGGATGAAGCAGCCAAGAAACCGAGTGGGCGGCGACTGCGCATTTAGCTACCGGCGCCCATGCCCGAGTTTCTTATGCTATTATCTTATCATTTCCCGTGATGCATTTGTGTGCAATAATGCGGCATTTACGCGGGTTCTTTGAATGTCCAATTGCGGTCAAACATGTGATCGAAGTTGTTTATTTCCCGTTCTTCCTCCGCCATCGGATGCAACGCTTTGGCTAGACTATTAATCGCCTCTGTATGCCATCTTCCTACCGTTGTACGGTCTTTATGCAGCAGTACGGCGATTTCCTTCAGTGTTAACGTGTTACGGTCCAGATACTTGCGCATAATCACCGTTCGTTGGTCATCGTTTAACACGTAGTCTACTGCACCTCGTATGAGTTTGACTATCCGGTTGTAACGCTGCTGGTCCCATGTTGTTAGGTTTCGCATTCGCTCCATGTATATCATCGGTTGTCTTTCCACTTCTGGAGGTTCTCCGCACATCATCGCCGCATACTCATACGACCGGAAGTTCTTCAGCAGCTCAGTCACTTGGTTGTTGTCCATGTTCTCCCTCCTCGATAACTTCCCACTTACTCGCAGGCTCCCACAATCTCCCATACTTGTCGTTTTCAATCACTTGTATCATGAGAATTATAGCAGCAGGTCTTAAACTTACCCTTACTTCAGTTTCGACAACAATTCCGGTCCGATATTTATTTGCTTTATTCCGTACTTTGTCTCCTTTTTTCATATCAACCTTAGTAGAAAAGGCAGCTTACGCCGCCTCCTCCTTTGTTCCGAACACCGCTAATTCAAGCGCTTGGAGTCTTTCCTCAACTGTTTTATCTGCCACTGGTGTACCAGCGTCTGTTTGATCCACTCCACCGGTTGTGCTGTCATCGCCTTGAAAGGCCGGTACCGTTACAGGTTGTTCCTCCATCGCCACAGACCCGTTGCTATCCGCACCCACATGTTCTGCTTCTGCGGCTGCTTGCTGCTTGGCAAGGTATTCGGCGCGAAATGTGCCCGCCTGTTCTGGCGTTACCACCCGGTACTTACCGCGTTCGAGATATCCAAACTCAACCGTTTCATCAGTTTCCGCAAGTTTCGCGCTGAATCTCGACTTCTTCATGTCCAAAGCTTGAATGTCGTAAATAACAGGTTTAGTCTCTTCTTCTTTGCGCCGTTCTTCCATGTACTTCTGACGAGCGTCTACAACATCAACCACTTTCGCCGCAGCAGATGCGCCAACAGCGATTTGCTTTTGCAGGTCATCGTTCCAGCTTTTCGCCTGTTCCAGTTGTTTGTTTACTTCTTCCAAAGCCGCTGCTGCTGCATCACGTTTGCTTTCCGCATCGGTAATTTGCAGTTTGGCTGCGCTCAGTTCAAGCGACAAACGACCGTTTTCCTGTGTGGATACATCGTATTTTTCCTGAATCTTTGCATTTTCCGATTCGAGAGAAGCGTTCTTTTCTTCCAGCTCCTTAATCTTCAGGAGAGATACTTTTTCCCGTTCAACCACCGCAGCTTCAAGCATCGAACGAACATATTCATAAGACGCTTGGGCTTTTTCCTCCGTGAAGTTAAGGAACAATTCTTTCGTCGGCACTCCAAAATCCAGATTGTCAAAGATATAGGCGATTTCTTTGGTCGATTCCGCGACTCTTACCTCGTGCTGGGCCTCAATCTCTGCCGTTTTCTCCTGCTGCTTTTGCGTGTACTCAATTTCGCTGATCTTGTTTCCGATCGCATTGTTTTCATCGTCAAGCGCCTGGATTTCCGCCTTCAAGCTTTCCCGGTCCCATGCGCCTTGCCCTTGATCAACCAGCACCAAACGGTTTTCCACGAGCCTTTTTTGCTCCTGAATTTCCGCTTGCTGCTGCTTTAAAACGTCGATTTCCGCTACCGCCATTTTGTCAACTCTCCTTTAGATTCGTATGACTTCGTTATACTCTATTTTACCATTTTTTCATGAACTTTTATATAGTTTTTCGCATGATTGCGCATTATTTTTACGAATTACGGCGGGTGCCGTTTGGCGTTGTTCTCATGTCTAACATTCGCTTGCTGCATTTGATTCCCGACTGGTTTTACAACTCCGATAAGCCCGTATGCATTGTTCGTAAGGATGGATATGCCGTCGATTTCATGCCATCTGCATTTATCTATGAGTTCGGCGTATTTCATTTCATGGATACCATCGCAATAATGGCAATTCCCATGTAAAAGCACATGTTATGCGTTTCTTTCCTGCGCCAGTAAAGCCCGCTTGCAAACATAGCGGCGATGAATATTAAACTAGCAAATGGTTGCTGTATGGTCATATTCATACCTCCTTTATGGTCAATTCCGGATACTTATTCATGAACAGTTTGCGTTTGAGCTTGTAAACCTCCGTCTTCATCCCTTTGGCATCCTCGATTTCTTGGCGTCCGTCTGCGTAGGTAACAAGGAAATCACCCTTATACGTTACGGCCCGTATTTTCTCTCCTGTGGCCTTGTGCGTGAACTTCGGTACTAATTCATATACCGGCTGCAACTGCACGTCTGTGACGATCCCAGCGCGTTTCATGAGCATTAACTCTTTATATCTCCGCGCTTCTTTCTTGCTGTCGAAAACAATATCGCCTACAACCGTCTTCACCGCTCCGTATTTATGCTTTAGGCTGCTTCTCATTTCTTCACCTCCTGCATCACATACGTTTCTCCGCCAATCTGAAGCACCGTCGCTACGCCACCATGGGATTCCAGCACCCTAACCGCAATCCTTATGCGATCCCCGGCTTTACAGTCCTTCATTCTCTCTCCTTCTTTCCGCTCATGTAATGGTTTTTATGGGAATGCAGCGGCATTAATGGAGGTCCGTACTTGGCGATCACCTCTGCATGTTCTTCCGGTGTCATCATGCGACTTGTGCATTCGCTATATGTGGTTTCAAGGTTAGGTGGACTGAATGAAGATACAACCGGAATAGGATGTATACGTTTATGTTTACGTTTTTGACTACTCATAAGTGTTTATTCCTCTCTTTATGGGGAGCCCGTATACGGCCCCCGCTGCGCTAGGTGATTCAGTCGAATTGATCGCCTTCGGCCAAGTGCATCAGATATAGCATCCGCACCCTCCGATGTCGCCTAAATCAATTCGCGTTTGCAACCCCAGCCCGGTATCCCACTCTTCCCGTAACTTCCGAAGGGATAAGCTTTCTTCCTGACCTTTGACCGTTCTGGTTAGAATGGTTACGTCCGGCCGGCCGAGGTATTCTTGCATCTCCAACTCTTGCGCTTCGTGGTATAGGTACAATTCCCGGTTCTCCTGGAGCAGATTGATAAAGTGTCCTTGTCCACCCCGTACGCAGAATCCACCGCAGTTGTTATGTGCAAACCCCATGTTGTATAGACGTGGTGCTTTGATACCGTACCGCTTTAGGCCATGCAGCATATCGGACTTGTAGAGGTACGGCTGCTCGGTCATCGGGAATCGGCACTCATACGGCGACCAGCCCTTTTCTATTCCTTCGATCCGGTGCATTTCCGTCCAGTCGATGCCGAAGTATATAACGGCGTCTCCTGGTTTGTAGCGATCCTTCACCCAATTTCGAGAAAGCTTCTGCTTAAGTTCTTCGGAGCACTGAGCAACTCGGCTGTTTCCGATCCATCGCCTGTCACGAAATACTTCCCATGGCTCCCGTCCGTCACTTATCCAGCGCAGTTGAGGAATATAAGCCGTTGTGGCTGCTGCAAGTTCGGCCAGATATACTTTCCGCACGTCTATGTCCTTGTCTACATCCGGGATGCTTGAGCAACGTGATATCAGATGCAGTGGCTTGGGAAGTTTAAAGAGATATGCTGCTGATTCAATCATGAAACGATAAAGGTCCTTGTCCTCAATCAATGTGTCCGTAAACAGCAGCACCATGTCGTCTGTTCCATTGGCATCAGCGTCTCTCTTGGCTGCCGTCATGCTTCCGACGCCTCCGCTATAGCTGTGTATGCGGATCATATCCTCTTATCCCCCTTATACCTAAATGTTTGGGGTCTCAGCCCCCTTATAAGTTCAGTACAGCCAGTAATGCAGCCTTGCATATGGATTCTGGCAGACTCTGCTTCTTCACGATCCACCGATCAACGAGTTTGTTGTTTTCATCTTGATGCGGCAATACTTGGTAATCGACCGGCCATACTCTTACGTCCAAATAGATTTTGTTATTACGCATCTTGTCTACTACTTCCCATGCTGCGGATATGTCCTTTGACCAACCACGATTTACAAAATAGGTGAAAGGTATAGCTCCCTTTGGCGGCATGTACCTAAATGCTTCTTCTTGGCTTGTTATAGTTGGTGGAACAAGTACATCATTTGAATCACAAGGTCCGTCATAGTCAAAGCTCGGACCTTTTATTCTCCGCCACCGAAAGATGTGTTCAGCAATGAGTGCGTCCAGTTCCGGCCCCGGCGTCCGGTTTAGTATCTCTTCCCTTGTGAGTGTCATTGGTTATCTCCTTCCTCAACCTGCTGCAGCAGTCCGGGCTTCGGGCAGTAGTAATCTATAATCTGCGACTTTCCGCCGCGGGGAACGGCGATAATATAACGTTCAAACCCCGCGACCCGAAGATCAAATTTAATATGGCTTGGTTTTGCTTCTTTTGGGATAAAATGTTTGGGATTGTGCATTACAAGAACCTTTTGATGAACAGTTCCTCGTTTTGTTGTTGTAACTCCTTGGCTCTGGCTGGTCCATTGAACAACATCGCCTCTTTTAAATTTGGTTGTCATGATCTATTCGCCCTCCTTGGGTGCTGGGGTATCTGGGTAAAGGGTGGATAAAATGGCGTTAATCTCCTTGTGTAGCGGTCCAAAATACCAGTCGTTCGGATCGCAATCGTCACGTATCTTCTCCAGCGCCTCTTTCAGCCGTTGTTCCCGGTCCTCTGCTGCATCAGCACGGGCTGCTGTTTCGATAAGAGAGATTATTGCTGATGGATCAACACAAATGGTCTCGCCGTAAGATTTCATCATCTCACAACGCTTAATTAGGTTTTCGTACTTCTCTTGCTGCCAGTCTCGCTTGTCTTGGGTCATTGGGGGTTTACCTCCTCAATCTCATACTCATCTTCGTATGCTTCAACGTGGCTGACAGTATCGTCTTCCGAGCATCCGGCATATTCTCCGTCGATGTAGTAGTTGTAGGCTGTGTAAGGCTTGGACTCTACGCAATCGGTGCAGTATCCTTCTCCATCAATAATGTAATGTTCAGTTTCTGGTGGAATCTCGCATTCGCAGTTGTAGCATCTTCTCATCTTCTTGTATCCCTCCCTTGGAGAGGGGTGGTTAAGCCCCTCTAACCCTGTATTCGGCCCCCACTTCGTTAGGCTTATTCGGTCGGTGCCGATGGCCTGTCGGCCAGATGTGCTATTTAGTCGGACTGTTCAGCAATAGTCATCGTCAATATGGAATTTCTTCATCGCTTTATGTTGGGAATACTCCTCGCCAGTCAGTTGCATATACAGTTGCTTGTTGGTCAAATACACTTCTGGCAACAAACCTTCTCGCTTATCCTTCGATGTATCCCAAGCAACCAAATTCCTAGCTATAACCCTTGCAATGTTATCGTGCGCATTTGTATCGGGCTTCAGATCATCAGAGGTATCAAAATCGACAAATTCATAATCTTGAAATGCCGATTTCTTCAAAGTATCAAATGCCTTGCGCATTTTCTTTTCGTCAGCCCCACTTGAAACAATCGGCTTCGTCCCATCATGTTTCAAAAGCAAAATCTTATACGATTTCACGCTTCTCACTCCTTCGCTATATGCGTCTATTACGGCTTACATCGTCTCGACCGAATCCGCTTAGGCGAAGCCGGAGGCCGTATGATCCTTTAACACTTGGTATGCCGCCATATCCCGGGTATCCTGTACTTGTGTCATGACTCAACACCTTCCCCAAGGGCGGCCCCGATTATGGCGTTGATTTGCTGTGCGCGCTCCGTCGTATCGTCGGTCAGTTCTTCTTCGATCTTCTCCAGCGCCTCCCGTTGCCGGGCTATGGTCTGCTGTGCCACCCGTAATTCGTCCTGTACTTCGTTGTGTATCCGGTATTCGGTGCGGGCGTTCTTTTCCCACTCGGCTGCTTGTTGCTGTGCCTCTTCCAGAGCAGCCAGAAGGTAACGCATATCAGAAAAAACTTCGTCTGTAAATCCATCTAAACCTAGTTGGATAAAAATTTTATTCTGTTCAATGAATTTTTCTGCTTCTGGAATGGCTTTTTTGATCTCTTCTATCCGTTCTGGTGTCATACTCATGGTTATTATCCTCCTTTGGTGGTAAGAAACCCCGTATACGGCCCCCACATTCGTTAAGCGGATTCGGTCGATTCGGAGCCCTTCGGCCTTTTATTCTTCAGTCTGCGGGTAAACGCCAGCCTGCACGCCGTAGTCATATTCAAGTTTCATGATTAGTGCGATATCATCGACACTCACGGCGATCCCGCGTTTAATCAAATCATTGAAAATGAACTCCACACATGCGTCTTCGTCGAACACAGCGCTGCTTTCTTCTGTAACTTCAAATGCCGATTTCATTTCAAGTAGGTCACCTTGTAGCTTTTGGATTGTTTTTCTCCCCTTGTCAACTTCATTTGCCAGTAACATCACGTAATCTTTGTCAACTTCACCTTTGTTCCAGCGTTCCAAAGCGCGTTTTGAAACCTTCTCTTGTTCTTCCATTGTCAATCCATCCTCTCTATACCTTCTATACACCCCGTATATGCGTTTAAATGTACTTCCCGCATAAATGCTTACCTTTGTGTCTAAAACGTCTGTGTGTGGCTTGTATTAGCTGTGGAGATGTTTTAAAACAAAATGTATGTTCGCGGATAGTTGTGATCTTCATTCAATTCTTCGATATCTACAACTTCGTCATCTGGTGAAGCATTTGAGACGTAGCAGATATCCCAATCGTCTTCACAGTGTTCTAATAGTTTCTTGAGCTCGTGTACCTTCATCCCTGTTTCCTCCCTTGTTAAGCTGCCTCTTCTTTCTTCTCTTCCCAACCGTTCATTTATTCTTCGCAGTCTGAGCAGTATAAATTTCCGTTCATCCATACCCATCCATCTTCTTTTGTTATTTCTTGATTGCACTCGTTACACTGAAATGTAAATCCAGCATCTAAGGCATTTTCGTATTCCTGATATTCCATACCCTTCACCCTCTCTGTTCCGTCTCTTCTTCCCATTGGTCTGCTATGCGCCCTTCTTTAGCCATTTTGCAGCCTTATATTCCTCGATTCCTTCCGAAACTTCTTCAGGTTCGATACCCGGGAAAGCATCCATAATCATCCGTGTATTGATCTCATTATCGCGCCATCTCTGTTGTTTGATGAATTCATATACTTCCCATCGGTTGAAAAAGTGATATTTCATGTGATCATCCCCTATCGGTAGTCTTCATATCTTTGAACCCATCCTTTGAACAAGTACTTAAAAGCTGCCGTTCCTGTATGCCGGCCCTTCGCTATCGTTGATTGGACGACAACTCCATCACGGCTCGTCTCTTCCGGGTCTTGCCATAGGAACTCAACCGTGTCGGCCTCTTGCTCGATCTCCCCGGAATCCCGTAAGTGATGAAGCTGCGGCGCTCCCTCTGCTCCTTCCCGGCTTAGCTGGGCCAGCAGGATAACCGGGCAATCCAACTCCTGGGCCAGCCACTTAAAACGCTTCGCAACCTCGCCAACCGACCGGCTCCATGTTTCTCCTTTTTGCTGCTTGATGTTCATCCGGGTGAGATAGTCCACGAATATGGCTCCCAACCGTCCTTTCTTGCGGTGAATCTGCCTTGCCGTTGCCCTAACGTGATCGAAAGTTACGCCCGGGCTGTCGTCGATCATCAAAGCGTAGTTGTTAAGCGTATCATGAGCCTTCTGTATTCGCTTCAACTCAAACTCTCCGACCTGTTTTTGTCTGATCTGCCCATAGTTCACGCCGGACATGTTTGATATCATCCGGTCCTTTAACTGGTTTGTCGTCATTTCGAGCGACCATATCAGAACGTCTCCGGCGTCTTGCCTAGCCATACATACTGCCATTTGCAACGCTTTTGCCGTTTTACCAATGCTCGGACGGCCTGCCATTATGTACAGCCATCCTCTTCCGATTCCACCTGACCAGTCGTCAAATTTCTGGAATCCCGTTTTGATATTTGTCGTTTTGGTTTGAATGAATTCCATGTAATCGTCCTGAGTGTCAGAAAATCCCTTCATCGCTCCTTTGGTTTCAGGACGCATCTGCGATACAAGGCTGTCAATGATCTGCAAATATTCTTCTGGCGTTTCAAAGTCGTCCTCGAACGTGACTGCTTGTATATCTCCGGACAGTGCCAATCCTTTAACACGTATGGACTGACGCTTAATGATCTTTGCGTAATACATCGTGTTGAAAGCTGTAATTTCGGAACTAGCGATGCGAGAAAGGTTTGTCACACCGCCGATTTCTTCAAGTACCTTTTGCTGCTGAAGCTTTGCGCTAATGGTCACGATGTCAACCGGCTCGTTCTTGTTATAAAGGGATAACGCCGCTTGGTAGACATGCCGGAATGCGATTTCCTGAAAATCTTCGGGCAAAATGTATCCGGCTAGCTCGTCCAATACGTTTTTCCCTTGCAGCACAACCGCTATAACGCTTCGTTCGGCCTGAATGTGCTGTTCAGAGATTAACTGCGTCTCCATCGGCATATTCATTTCGGTTCCTCATTTCTTGCTGGAGTTTCATGACATGATCTTGGTATGAAGTGGCCTTTTGCTCCTTCTCGAGTTTCACTACTCTGGATGGTTGCACTGACTCTTTTGTTGTTTTTCCTTCTGAAATCAAATCCTGAATGATTTGGATCGCATAAGGCACATTCTTCTTTTCAGCCTTCTTTATTGCCAACTCGATAACTTCAATGTCCACTATTCCGACGAAAGATGTTATTTCTTCAAGCTGGTTCACACCTTTGCATTTCAGACTGTATTTATTGATCCATCCAAGTATCAATTGATTGGGAGATATGTCGTCTTCTTGATAGTTTAGTTTTGTTTTGTTTTGTTTAGTTTTGTTTGCATCACTTTGCATTGCATTTGCATCTTCATTTGATGCATTTGCATTTGATTGTTGGTTTTCCCACCGTTTATTAGCTGCTGCGGCCCTTTTTTCGGATACAGAGTCACGATATTGCATCCTTTTTCGTAGAGAATTGGACCAAAAATAGCTGTCGTCCGATGCAAAAAGTTCAAACTCATCTATGCAATCTGATACAAATTTACTAACTTGCTCAGGTTTGCATTGCAATTGCATTGCATATGCATTGAATACGTATTTGCTTTTATAGTCCAATTGGTATCCATCTGCCTCAGCCATCATTTCAATCAGCATCCAGAACCAACCGTAGCCTTCAGCACCATAAACACCGCGCATTGCTGACATCTTCGGGTCGTATCTGGCGTTCATATCATGAGAAAAGAATGGTGCCTTTTTAGCCACGGTTTACACCGCCTTGCCATTTTCACTCAATTGCTTGATGATGGCGTTCATGATCCACTCATGTTTGGTCTTCCCGATAGCTGCCGCGTCTGCCTTAATCTTGCGGTTAACATCATCCGGTATTTTTACTTGGAACGTCGTCACCGTGTTCATGCTGTTCAACTCCTCCATATCATTTGTTATATTTAATATAACACGTTACCGTTTTAATTTCAACGTTACCGTTATATTTACGCTTATACCGTTTACTTATAAGTTGTTATGAGTATTATAGTTTTAGGTGATAAGTGATGATAAAAAGTAATCTACCAATGCTAATGGCTGAAAAAAAGATTCGTAGTATCAATAAATTGTCAAAGGAAACAGGCGTGAGCGCTCCAGCGTTAGGCCGTCTTTATGATGGGACGAATATCCGTATCGACTATTCCACCATTGAAGCGCTCTGCGACTATTTCGGCATTGGAATTGGTGAGTTACTGGAGTTCGTTCCTCCTAAGAAGGAGTATTAAGCACTCATAATCTGCCTAAGCTCCGATTCCAGCTCCTCCACCTTCTTCCGGCTAAACTGGATCATATGCTCACAGTGCTGGATGCCGCCGTAATCGCCGTACCTCTTGTCCTCCTCCAAGGTTTGCGCGTAGACGATTGCGGCGTTTTCCCATACGTCGATTAATGCTTTGATGCGTTCTTGGAGCGTCATTTCGTGTCCTCCTGTTCTTGAATCAGCCGATTGATGTACCACTGAGCCTTTTTCAAGTCCTCCAGCCCATTCTTTCGTTTCCAGCGCCAGAGATATTTCAACGCTGCGCCTGTGCAATACGCCTCACTGCCGGTTAGGCCGGTTGTTGCTGCGTCTATTGCGTCAATACACTCCACTTTACCGGCTGTATAATGCGGTGGATTATTTACCATGTCACTCATGCGCTCTTCCCCTTCCTCATATTGCGCGGTAACGTATCGTTGAGCTTGACGCTCATACCTTGCAGCTTCTGTCCTACCTCGCACTCATTGATACAGTGGTGACTCAGGCGATTGCTGGAGGATGAACGGTATCCCGGCAGCTTCTTCATTTCGCAGTGGTCACATTCGGTGCGTAGTATCTTGTCGATATCTTTGATTACTTGTTTGCGATCCATCGGATGCCTCCTTTACTAGATTTGTAATCAACCATGCTTGATCGTCGTCGAAGGAGAACAGCACACGGTACTCTGCGCCTCGTAGAGAGCGTTTCAGCGTTTGTTCGATAGATTCCACCGAACGGATGAAGCGTTCGTCCTGAGGGCGTATAGACTGTCTGGAACGTCGTGTGAATTTGGCGAACAGTTTCATTATGCTTCCTCCTTGTATGACCAGTAGTTCTTGCCGTTGCCTTCAGCGTAGTAAAGTTTGAGCATGGCGCCGTATTGCTTCTTGAACTGCCTTCCTTCAAAGGTGTTATCTGCCCAATCATGGCAAGTGCCTTTGAAGCCGTGAGTACCGCATAAGTTCATGATGTTTGCCGGATCATATCCTGGGCCAAGATGTGATGCTTCCAGGATGTGCGCCTTGCTTAGATTCTTCGATGTACCGCACCGCTCACAGACCGGAATATCAGCGCCAATAAGCTCCATAGAGCGGCGATTTACTTCCGATCGTACATTTGGCGTGACTTTGGTGATCGCGCCTCTGAGACGCTTATCGCGCTTGTGGTGATCAAGGATACCGACGCGCCAAGGCATTACAGGCTTCTTCTGCTTCTTTCGCATCATCATGCCCCCTGTTGGAAGTCGATTTTTAACTTCAATTTCAGCGCATGCAGTTCTTCCGTTGTGCTGCTGAGAGCGTTTCTCCACCGGCTCATGTTCTGGTATAGATCGGCTTCTTCTTGGCGAAGGTCTTTTACTGCGATTTCTGCGGATGCCGCTTTGTCTTTAGCTGCTTCCCTGTGAGCCTTAGCCTGTTCATATTTACGTTCGGCATATTTTCGCTTGTAGTCTCCGTCAATTTGGCTAGACACGCGGCCAATGTACATTAGGCATGTGGTCAGAAGATTAATTTTCCGAAGGAGAGCGCCGGGGTTGTCCTCCGGCAGCTCGTCTGCTTCAGCGCGTAGTTTGACGATATTTTGAATGTATTCGTCGATATGTGCCATGTGCATGACCTCCTAGAACGGTAGGTCATCGTCTGAGATGTCGATAGGTTTACCGTCTCCGGCGAATGGGTCTCGTCCAGACTGGCCGGAACCTTGTTGTTGACGGTCATTCGATTCTGCACGGTCCAGAAATTTAACGTTATCAGCTACGACCTCTGTCGCGTACCGTCTGCCGTTGTCCGAATCCCAGGAGCGCACCTGAATGCGCCCCTCAATTGCTACCATCCGGCCCTTTCCGCTGTACTGTGCCGTGTTCTCTGCCGTTTTTCCCCACATGACTACCGGAAGGAATGTCGTATTATCGTTGTCTCCGTATCGCTCGTTAATGGCGATTGAAGAAGAGGCCACCGCTTTCCCTGAGCTCGTATATTTCAAGTCGACATCCTTTGACCAACGACCAATGCAGATGAATTTGTTTAACATTTAGGCACTCTCCTTGTTCTTCTCAAGTAATTTCTTTGCCAGTACTTCGTGCATCTGATGGATCGTATGTTTTTTCTTCTTCATGCCGTCTACCCATTGTTCAAACCCGTCAAGACTGCCAGCGAGTATTTCCCATTTAATCTCCATTTGTTTCATAATCTTCTGTTCTTCAGCAGCCTTCTTTTCACTCTCTACGCGCTGTTTCTCGTCCAACTCTGCGCTGCTAACCTTGTCCGGGTCCTCTCCAGTAGGGATGGCAAATGTACGTAGCAGAAGGTATTTGTAGCTGTATGTCATCGCCTTACCTACACCCTTATCCTGGGTATCTGCCCCCGTACCGGAGCTTGCCAGCATTTCAAACTGTCCGGTGTCAATATCCACGATCTTGTATTTCACATCTACCGTTGTCAGCGTGTCTTCTCGTTTGTGAGACTGCTCTACCGGTAGAATTACAAGACCGTGACGGATTAGGCTTTCACGAACAGTAGAAGTAACCTTTTCCTCTGAAATGGCTTTGTATTTTGTTGATTTGAACTCAATGGCGTCATCCTTGGAAAGATACTCGACGTCTTTCATGACCGCGCTAATTTTTTGGTACAGATTCATCTTCACTTCTTCACTCATTGCGATACCTCCGTTTCCAGTTCATATGTGACTTTTATAGGAACAGCGTAGTAATTATCCGGGTCAGGCGGTGCGTAGTACCCATGAAGGAAGGCTTGTACATCATCTTCTGTGACCCATCGATCCACTTTCATGAAGTCGTGTGTAGGCTCGCAGCGAATGTTGATGAAGTGGCCGTCACGGTGCCTGATGACATACCGGATACGCTCGTCCCGGGTCTTCATCGGTACGCCTGTTCATTCTGCAGATGCTCGTACAAGTCGTTTGCCATAGCGAGTTCACGCTGAAGTTTCGTATTCTCGCGGCGAAGTTCCGCGTTTTCATCCTGTAATTGTTGGAATTGTGCGTAAATGTCTTCCCAGCTCATGTGTACTCCCTCCTAAATGTGTGGTAAGATAGGCGCATCAATAATTTTCAAACAGTCTTTCCCTGGCGGCCATTGCAGTGGTCGCCTGTTCTTTTCTCACCTCCCGTACATAGTTCAGCAGATATACACGTTTAAGAGTTTGGGTTAACGTTCCCCGGGCATTGGCGATCTTGGCGAGTTCAAGGAATTTAAGTCTATTCGGCATCATCTTTACTCCCCATAATCTCCCTAGGATAAAGTTTGTCTTTGATCTCTTCATAAGCGTCTGTACGGTCGTATAAGGCGTAGTAACGATGATCTGTGTCGTTTGTACCAGCACCGGCATTTGCGGAGTACAAGAATGCTGAAGGATTCTCATGTCCATTGCTGAGTATCGGAACGCCTAACTCTTTGCATCTCGTCTTACTAAGCAGTACAGCGAACGGATAAGTGTTTCCATTCCATTTACCAGAACGCGGGATAAAGTAAGGCAGTCCACTTTCAATCACTTCCTGTCGGTTGTAACGACCTTGTTCATTTGGCATTGTTAAATTCCTCCGTCATATTTTCTAATCCAGCAGCAAACTCAACTTCTTCGTCATTACCACAACAAGGGCAGAATGCTGGGTTTTCTACAATAGGCTCGAACCATGTATAGAATGGTTTGCTATCGCAACTTTTGCAGATATATTTATAAATCATTTATTCACAACCTCCGTTCCGCATTTCCTGCAGCATCCTTGTGCGTCTATTTGAGTGGTGTGGTCTTCGCATGTTGGGCAGTATCCTTCCGGTGCAATGTATCGTGGATCTCTCGGATCGTACTTCGGCTTTCGCGCTTGCTCTCTTTCGTATCTCTCCCGAGCAGATTCTTCGCGCCATTCGTCAAGGTGATTCTCGTATTTGTCCATTTCACTCTCTCCTTTCTTATTGGATCCAAACGGTTTCTCCGAAACTGTTCTTGTGAGAAGTGACTTTAGGATTGGAAGTATATTCCCATTGATCACGGTTTCTAACGGTGATAACTGAGATTTTAGCTTCAGGATTTTTCTTGCTTAATTCCTCGATTAATTCTTTTACTGTCATTGGTTTTGTCTCTCCTTTATAGTGTTGAATAATGTCCTGTACCGTCTTAAGCAGATTCTTTCAGCTCTCTTTCCTTCTCTATTGCTCGTTCCCGCGCTTCATATTCGCTAAGTGGCATGATGAAGGTCGGCATGTATCCGCGATCCTGTATGCTAAGTATCAAGTTTTCGTAGCTGGTTGCGCTCCAGCAGAAGTGACGGCCACATGTGGTGTCTACGATGTAGTCAACTGGCATCGTCATATCCTCCGATCCGTCTAACAATGGTGAACGCGTTGCTGTCTACCGCATCGAGCATGCATCGGCGGCAGTGGGCTTCCCTGTGCTCGTACACCTCATACTCCGCAACAGCGCCGCAGCCGCATGTAGGTACAAAGCGCGGTGTGAATGGCTTGTCCGGCTTTTTGTATGGTACAACCGGTGTTAAGAGACGTTTCATTTCCTCGCGTGATTTAGCCATTGCTCCCACCCCTTTAAGATATTGATCTCACACCTTCGATATGGTTCATCCGTCTTTTTGCTACCTCGTATTGTTGATCTCTCTGTGAGTTAATCCAGTCGATTAAGTCCGATTTCATGGCCCTACGTGATTTTCCGACCGGGAAGTTTCGAATCCCTCCACGTTCTGGCGGTAAATCAAACAGTCCATACACAGTTAGTCGAGCAATTAACAGGTAGTCAGCGATATGCTGCGCAGTAAGCACTGGCGGAAGTTCTTCGATAGTGTAATGTTTCTTCATAGTGCTGCACCTCCTTGTAATAATTTCCTTTTCAGTGTATTAGTGTCGTTGTACAATATATTGAATTGATTTATTGCGTACATACTATGGATTGTGGTTTAAGCTGCATTTAAAAATTTATTGATGAAGTAAATTTGACCTTTTCCTGTAACCTTTGTTGTGTAGGTGAGTTTAATTGTTCCGTCTGAACTTCCGCGATGGCCTGTCTTGATTTCAAAAAGACCCATTTCCATTGAACGTTGTGTAGGCTTGTTATACTCTGATCCGGATTTAATAAGATATCCTTCTTCGCGAAGCCACTTGTAAAGTCTGTGCTCGCCCATCTCTATACCTTTTTGTCTCAATAACTTTGCGAGATCAGCAACAAGTATGGAATCTTTCGAAATTTCAACCGATTCAGCAAAATGAACTTTTGGCTTGTCTTGTTCGATCTTCTGTTCCAATAGGACACGTTTTTCTTCAATCTCGGCGGCCAATCGCAGCGCATCAGGAAGGTTTGTTGGTATACCGTAAGTTCCGGTACGGCGGATAGATGGGATGACTTCGTGCGTGATCCAGCGTTTGAATTGTTTAGCTTCCTGTTTTCGGCTTCCGAGGATTAAGGAGTAAAGGCCGGGTTCGTTGACGATGTTTGTTTCTCCTTGACGCCCTAAGTTGAACTTAGCCCGTTCATCTTCATCAAGCGTTTGAATCGCCATTGTTGGATTGGTCAATCCAAGAACATCACAAACATCTTTAGCGATAAACCAAGGTTGACCATCAATTAATGTGCTGCGGACTTCTTTGTGACCGTACATGAATTGTTGAAGTTGGTTCATACATAATCACTCCTATGCTGATTTGTTCACTTTTTGAACATTTCGGTTAAAAAAAAGATACTCGATCGGCTTGTCTAAAGCTTTAGCTATACGATACGCTACAGGCAGAGAAGGAAGCGAGTAACCTCTTTCGATGTTCGATAGTACAGAACGTGTGATTTTAGCCTTCTTTGCAAGTTGTTCCTGCGTCATCCCTTTTTCCAAGCGAGCTTGCGTCAATTTAGGAAGTGGCTTAAGTTCTTTATCAGTCAATATGTTCACCTCACTTTCGTTCATTTTTTGAACTTCTTGATCATAGTATAAGTTCAATATCTGAACATGTCAATACTTTAAGTTCACTTTTTGAACGTTTATTTTATGAACATTTTACTTTACAATTACAGGAGGAAAAGCGAGGATGGTGTTTTTAATGAGTCACGAGTTCAAAGATCGGCTAAAAGAACTCAGAATATCAAAAGGTTTTTCCCAGGATAAATTATCTGAAGAATTAAAAATACCGGCTTCTTCAATAAGGAGGTATGAGACAACAGGAGAGCTTCCTAAAAGAGAACGACTAGAAATTATTGCAGACTATTTCGATGTTTCGATCGATTATCTTGTAGGTAGAACGAACACTAAAAATAAAAAATACTCAGAAAATGTTAGAGAAACAATTGAGGCATATAACATTAGTAATGATGAGGTAATTGCGAAAATAAAAATAGCAGATGAAATAATCAATTTGCCAGATGACAAGAGAAAGATTATCGAAGATTTATTGAAGACGTTTAAAAAAGACATCTAATCTAAGCAATTAATCGATTGATGAGTGGAATTATTAATTTATTCATTTCATCAATTTCGCAATCAGCGGCAGTATTCATTAATGTCATAAGCTGTTCCCTGCTTGTCCGAAGTAAGATTTCATAAATCTCATCAGTAGACATAGCGATTCTCCATTCTCGTTCTAAGCGATTAGTAAGTTTATTTTATACGAACGACTGTTCTTGTTCAACCCAAAATAATGTAAATACGCGAGGCGCGATCATGGGCTACAAACCTGGTCGATGCCTACTGAAACAAAAACTTAGAGAAATCAAGAGAAACCAGCAATGGTTAAGCGAGGCTACAGGGATTAGCGAGTCTGCAATTTCCGATTATGCGAACAACCGGAAAGTAATGATGCTTGCTACGGCAGCAACGATCGCAAAGGCCATTGGTTGCTATATCGACGATCTCTATGATTTTGTTAAGCAGTAGGTAATGAGCGGCATTTGCTGCTCCGACCCGGCGAGAACTTCACTACCTAGTGAAGTGGTAGCGCTATTTATGACTCGTCTGATAAATCTAACACACCCTGCACAAATATGTATTTACAATCTACTATTCCTAAAAAAGTAATTGAGGTTATTTCTGTAAAACTAGAATAACAGATATTTACTGTCATAAAATGTCGAATCTAGGGGGATGAATCACCCCATCACCCCCATTCAAGTATCTTGACAATACATACTAAATAAGCTTGCGTCGTACAAATGTTACCGTATGGTCAATGAATGTGATTTTAGATCCATTTTCTGCAGGTTCTGTTTCCATAATTCGGCTTAAATTAACAAGCGTAGAACTATCAAGGGGCTTATATCCATATTTTGAGAAGGAAATGGAAGCTTCACGAAGTGTTGTGAGTGCTAGATATGTGCCGTTCGAGGTGAAAAATGCGAGGCATTCAATAGAGTTTTTAGTTTTCTGCCACTTGTAAACGAAGTTCACATCTTTGACAAGGTCAATTTCGACAAAATCTTTATCTACATCTCCTGTTGTCTTCATCCTTACCACTGGTATTTTCATGTTTACTCCTGGTTGTAATATTTATTACCATATTAACCCCGTAGTGGTTAGATTATCATTGCGTAAAATATACCAAGTAAATTAAAGTAATTCGTGGGAAATGACGAGAAATAATATATATAGCAAATTCCGCAGCCGATGCGGATGATAAAGGGGAACTGTCCAGTGAAAAAAATAATTATTAGTGTCATCTTAGTATTATTACTCATTCCTGCTTCCGCTTCTGCAAAGTCCACTTCTCTATCGCTAGTTATAAATGGTAACTATATAGCTAGTGCAACTTCTCCTATAATCATAAATAACACAACATATATACCAATGAGAGCGCTATTCGAGAACATAGATTTCACTGTTGTCTATTACCCGGAATACAAATCAGCTCTAGCATCTTATAATAAAGGCCCTTTTGAGATAGCTTTCACAATTAATTCAAATAATGTCGATGTTAGTTCAACGTTCTTAGAGTCAACAACAAAAAAAATAAAAATTTCAGGAAAGCCAATTTTTTTAAAAGGAACTGTCTATGTTCCGATGAGAGCATTCAGTGAACTTCTTGGCGCAAATGTTAGTTATGATAAATATAGATATGCAGTTTATTTTAATTCAAGCGTTGAAAAAATTCGGAGCAAAGTATATCCATTAGTAGGTTTGCCTTTAGAAGAAGGTGCTGCAACAAATAATATTGATATTGTAAATAATGATACAAAAAAAGTTTTATCGGCAAAAGAGATTGCACAACTAATGGATCGTGTAGGATATGTTATATCATATGATAATCAAGGTAATCCTATATCATCTGGTTCTGGATTTACTCTTGCAGGAGGTATTTTTATAACAAACCATCACGTTGTAGAAAATAGTTCTGGAATATTAGTTAAATTAGATGGTACAGTATATGATTCTAATGGATGGTATAAATTTGATAATCCAACAACTGATATATTTGGAGTATTTCTTTCTACTTCATACAATGAAAATGGTGGTATTACCGGAATTTCACCTTCTAAATATCTAAATTATGATGTTAATTTACCTGAAGTTGGTGATAAGGTTTATGCAATAGGTAGCCCTCAAGGATTGGAAAACTCACTATCTGAAGGTATTATATCTGGAATTAGGACAATTGATGGGATTACAACTATACAGCATACTGCTGATATAGATCACGGTTCTTCTGGTGGGGCGTTACTTGATGAATATGGAAATGTTATAGGAGTTACTAATGCTGGTATTAGCGGAGGTAATTTGGAATTTGCGATTCCTATAAAGTATGTAATAGATGAACTAAATAAATTATCAAATTAATTTTTATTGATAAAACAACTCTCCTATACCAGACCGTACCTAAATGGGTATGGTCTTTTTGCTGTACCTCACCTACAATACAGGCATAGAGAGATTTCAAGGAGTGATATGGATGCAGGGTCATTTTTACAAGCCTCATTGCAAGTGTCCAGGTAAGAAGAAAAAGAAATGTAGTTGTGGTGCAAAGTGGGCTTTCATCATTGATGTTGGCATCAATCCTATGACCGGCAAGCGCAAGCAAAAGAAAAAAGGTGGATTCGATACAAAGGGTGACGCTGAAGCAGCTGCTGCAATAATGCTGGCCGAGTTGCAGCAGGGAACATTCGTAGAGGAGCCTAACACCTTATTCAAGGATTTCGCTGATAGCTGGTACAAATACTACGAATCCACCGGAACAGTTAAGCCCGGAACGGTTAGGATGCGTAAATTTACAATAAAGAACTTGCTGCCTTACCTGCAATATTTGAAGATGAAAGACATAAACTTGGCCACTTATCAAAATGCACTAAACGAACTTCATGCAAAAGGCCTGTCCCATAGCACATTGGTAGGGATACAGAATACCGGAAAAATGATCTTTAAATGGGCAATGGAGAAATCTGTGATTAAGTCTGATCCTACATTATATTCATATATCCCGAGGACAAGAGAAACGGTTGAGCAACTGGAGCAAAAGAATGAAGAGATAAACTACCTAGAAAAAGAGGAATTGGCCCTGTTCTTAGAAGCATCTAAGACCAAAGGTCTGGAGAGAGATTATGTTATTTTCATGATGCTGGCTTACACCGGAATGAGAGTCGGGGAGCTTTGTGCATTAAAGTGGAAGGACATTGATTTCGAACAACATCGGATAAGCATTACAAAGACGATCTACAGTCATAATAAAAGTGTCAAGGAATATGAATTGCTCACGCCTAAAACAAAAAGTTCAACCCGTATCATAGAGATTGATGAGGATCTTATCAAAGTGCTGGAAGATCATCGTGCGCGGCAGAACGAAGTTCGAATGAGGCATCGTAATGTTTATCACGATAAAGACTTTGTCATTGCTAAAATGAAATCTAATTACGGTTACCCTGAATATATAGGTACAATTGAATACAGAACGAAACGGTTAATAAAATTAACAAACTTAAATCCGAACATAACGCCCCACAAATTCAGACACACTCATGTTTCCTTACTTGCTGAACTTGATATTGGGCTACAAGAGATCATGGATAGACTCGGACATGAGGACGATACAATTACAAAAAATGTATATTGGCACGTGACAAAACCAAAGAAAAAAGAGGCCTCTACAAAGTTTGCAGATATGCTCAGAAGCCTCTAAAAAATACTTTTGTTACCCAAATGTTACCCTAAACTCATTTGCTTTAGAAAAAAACCTTATATATCAATGGTTTAGCCAAGTTTCTAGATTATATGCTTTTTTACCAGTAAAGCAAGCAGCTATTCGATTAGTTGAACACAACCGTCTTATTCTGATGCACAAGGATACGGTCCTCGATATGCCATTTGACCGCCCTGGCAAGAACGACGCGCTCAATTGTGCGGCCGATCCGCTTCAGTTCGCCGACGTCATCCCCGTGGCTGACCCGCTGCACATCCTGCTCGATGATCGGACCGCCGTCCAGCTCTTCGGTTACATAGTGAGCCGTAGCACCGATAATCTTCACCCCGCGCCGGTACGCCTGGGCATAAGGATTGCCGCCGATGAAGGCCGGAAGGAAGGAATGATGGATGTTGATAATCCGGTTTCTGTAATGCTCTATAAACGACGGCGAGATAATCTGCATATACCGCGCCAAAATAATGACGTCGATATCCTCTCCGACTACCTCCAGCTGGCGCCGCTCAGCCTCGGCCTTCGTATCCGCCGTTACCGGAATGTGATGATACGGAATGCCGAAAGACTCGACATACTCCTTCATATCGGCGTGGTTGCTCACAACCAGCGCAATATCGGCATCCAGATCCCCGGCCTGCCACTGCCAGAGCAGCTCGACAAGGCAATGATCCTCCTTGGAGACGAAGATCGCCAGCTTCTTCTTATGACTGACATTGAATATTTGCCAGTTCATTTGAAACTGTCCGGCGATTTTGCCGAACTCCGCCTGAAGCTGCTCCATGCGCCGTTCCAGCTCCGGAAGATCAAATTCAATTCTCATAAAGAACATTCCGCCGGACGGGTCCATCGTATACTGATCCGATTGCACGATATTGGCGCCGTGATCGAATAAAAAACGGGACACCGCAGCGACAATTCCCGGGCCGTCCGGACAGGAGATGAGCATTCGCGCCCGGTTCGGGTGCTGCTCGTCCGAAGAAAAATGTTCTCTTTTTACATGCAGTTCCATGGTGTTCGTTCCATCCTCTCGTCATTCACGCAAAGCATAAGTTTAAGCGTTAACCAGCAGCTCTTTGCCCGCCAACCAAGCGATCAGCCGGTGATTAACCGCTTCTTCGCTCAAGTCTGAGAACAGACCCGCGGCGATTACTTGATCATACAGGCGTTCCAGCGGCTCGCGCGGATCGGCCTTTTTGGCCTTGGCATCGTTCTTGAGCACATTCCACACGTCCAGCACATACTTCCTTGGGTCAAGCTCCTGCTTGGCAAAGAAAGCGTGCAATTCCTCGACCTGCGCCAAAAACTCTCCGCCGAACCGTTCCTGCACATTGCCGCGCAGCAGCGCAATTTCCGCTTCGTACATCGGCCGCTGGGTCTTGGCGTCTTTGCCGATCCACGGCGTTTCAAGTATGAACGGGCGTCCTGCAAGCAGCTCATGATGAACGACCCGGTTAATCGTGTCAAAACCGATCCAGCCCGAACCGATCGGCGCATGGCGGTCTTTGCGCGCACCGCTCGGATTTTTGCTGTCGTTGATATGCACGACCCCGATCCGATCCAGCCCGACAATTTTGTCAAACTGCTCAAGCACGCCGTCCAGATCGCCTACAATATCGTAACCGGCATCGTGGATGTGGCATGTATCCAGGCAGATCGACAGCCGCTCGTTGTGCACGACCTTATCGATCATGGCAGCGATTTCCTCAAAGCTCCGGCCCATCTCCGTTCCTTTGCCGGCCATGGTTTCAAGGGCAATATGGACCTCCGTCTCATGCGTGCCCCCCAGCACCTCATTCAGACCGTCGGCAATCCGCTGGATGCCGTATTCCGCATCCTTGTCCGTATATGCGCCCGGATGAAGCACAATATGCTTAACCCCGAGCGCGTGGGTGCGGTGGATCTCCTGCTGGAGAAAATCGACGGCAAGCTGGTAGGTGTTATCTTTGTATGATCCCAGGTTAATGATGTAAGGAGCGTGAACGACAATCTCTTCTACGCCGTTTTCCCGCATCGCGGCTTTGCCTTCTTCGGGATACATGTCTTCAATCGGCTTTCTGCGGGTATTTTGCGGTGCGCCTGTATATATCATAAAAGAGCTTGAACCGTATTCATTCGCCTCATTTGCCGCGCTGAGCAGTCCCTTGGACCCGCACGACACATGGGAGCCAATTTTTAGCATGCCGTTTTCCCTCTTTCTCTCACGAATTAAAACTTATTTTATCGTGATTGGGACAAGAAATCTAGGCATTGCCGATATCTGGCTTCCTCCTTCGCAAAACGCGTAGCATACGCTATAATTTAAGTTGAAGAGAAAGCTGTGATCATCATCATTGATGAGGTGATTCCAATATGTTTATTAGATCAGGGCTTGGCTGGTTATCCGCGTCACCGAGCAGCTTATTTATGAACACGATCGCTTTCTGGACATTTCTGCTGCTCGGCTGCATGTGCATCGGCGGCTATTTTATGTTCCGCAAGTTCCTCAAAGTGCTGCCCAAGGCGGACGGAAAATCCAAGCTGGACTGGCAAAACTACTGGGTGGAACGCAGCCGTCCGCTCTGGAGCGACGAATCCAAAGCCTTTCTCGACCAGCTGGTGCAGCCCGTACCGGGGCCGTTCCGCGATATCGCCAAGCACTCCATTGCCGCCGAAATCGGCAGGATCGCCATCGAAAGCAGCGCAACCGAGGTTACGCGCGATCACTGCATCAGAGGCTACATTTCCGCCACTCCAAGGCGCGACAGCCGCTTCCTGATTCAATTCCTGGAAAAGAATCATATCGACTACTCCCCATACCGCCATTTAATGAAGTAACTTTTTAATAGTTTTGGAGCACTCCGGGCGCCGCAGCCCCTTAAAGGCAAGGAGGCCATAATTAATGAAAGCGATTATTTGCGGGGGCACCGGTTTTATCGGTACCGCCCTGACTCACTACTGGCTGCAGGCAGGGCACGAAGTTATTGTTGTGGCCCGTAAAGTGCCGAACCAAGCGTTAGTTCACCCCATGCTGCTGTACAGAACCTGGGAGGAGCTTACTATTGATCCCGTGCCTGCGGAGGGAGCCCATGTCCTCGTTAATCTTGCCGGCGCCACCCTGAATCAGCGCTGGAATGAACACGGCAAATCGCTCATCCGGCAGTCCCGTATCGAAACCGTTGCCGCGGCGTCCAAACTGCTCGGCGCTCTGAAATCCAAACCGCAGGTGGTCATTCAGGCATCCGCCGTTGCAATTTACGGCACATCGCTTAAAGACTCTTTCGATGAATCCTCTCCGCCGAGAGTAATGGATTTCCCTTCAGAGGTCGTGAAGACCTGGGAAGATTCCGCTGATCTTGCCTACCATGGTTTTCGGCTAGTCAAGCTGCGGACCGGCGTTGTGCTCGGCAATGAAGGCGGCGCCTTCCCGAAAATGAAGCTTCCCTACATGCTCGGCTTCGGGGGGAAAATCGGCAGCGGCCAGCAGTGGCTGTCCTGGATTCATCTTGCCGACATGGTCGCTTTGATTGATTACTGCGCCGCCAGCCCTGATATTTCGGGTCCCGTTAACGCCACCGCTCCTAAGCCTGTGACCAACGACCAATTCGGTTCCGCCATCGGAGAAGCGTACCATCGTCCCCACTGGTTCCCGCTGCCTGCCTTGCTGCTGAAAGCCGCTCTCGGTGAGCTGTCGGAGATTTTGCTGGAGGGCCAGCGCGTTCTTCCCGCCAAGCTGCTGGAGCATGGCTTTGTGTTCGCTTATCCCGAACTTCCGAAAGCGCTGCGGCAGCTGAGAGCATGAGCTTGAGCACTATGGCACTATGCATGAACCGTTAACGCTGATAAAAGGTATAATTTCCTTTTATAATCGTGAAGACGTCTCCGTCGGTCAAGGGATATTCCTTGTACGGAACCATCGCCTCCCCTTGAAACCGCGTGCCGTTGCGCGAATCCAGATCTTTTAGCACATAGCCGCCGCCGCTTCGGAATATTTCGGCATGCACTCTTGAAGCACCCTCCGACGTTTCCGTGTACTGCGCCACCTCCGGCGAACGGCCGATAATAAAGCTCGTACGATTCAGTTCGATTTTCTCCGGTTTTTCGCTTCCTTCTTCCCTTCTTTCAAGATAGGGCACCGATCCTTCGCGGAGCTTCATTTGTTCCGAGGCGGGAGTTTGCTCTCTAGACAGCAGCATAGTCGCCGGGTCAGAAACCGCGGCATTCGGGTAGTCTTCAGCTGCTTCAACCTCCGCTCCATCCCATTCGAATTCGTGAATTTCGGCCATAACCCGCTTATTCGGGTCAATCGGCGCAGGATTAAACCGCTGAAATCCCTCAAGCTTCTCTCTCTTCCGTCCAATGGACGGTTGCAACGTTCCGAACCCACGGGACATTCCAAATTCCGGCCCCCGTTCATCCTGTTCTTCTTCCGCCTCTTGTTCTTCCACAGGGTCAGCGCCTAATTTCCCCGCCCATATTAGCCCGTTTAATGCAATCAGCAGCAGCGTGGCGATTCCGCAAAGAATCAGCGCCAACCTACCGGGATGATCGAGATACAGGTATTTCCACAGCAAGGCGTCCAGCAGAACGCAGCTCAGTAAAATATAGGTCTTTTTTGGGGAGTGCCCATCCTTGCGCGATTGAAGGGTGCCAGAAACCGCCTCGGGCTCCATATGGTCCTCTTCCTGACAGCCTCTCTCCCTATCTCCTTCCCGCTTGTCTTCTTCCCGCCTCCCCTGAAAAAAAGAACTCCCGCTCATCCATTCGGCCAGCGGCGAAGCCTTATCCCGTGAAGCTTCGGGGGAGTCCGCCGGGGAACCCGATCTGCCGAAAAAGCCATTGTTCACATTCGGGCCAACACGCTGCGTGGGCGTTTTTTGACCATTGTCAGCAAATTTATGAACCGCTTTATCCGGGAATGTTTCATGCAAGGATCGCTCCATCGGGTAACCCCCGGTTCCCATCAATGGTTTAGCGACCGCCGTCGTCTCCTCATGCGCTGCCGTTTGCCGATCCCCGCCGTCTGTTAACAGCTCCGAAATGAGCTGCTTCCACCCTCTGACCGTAAACTCATCTTCGCCGCAGTAGTGCAGCAGCCGCTGGACGCCGTCTCCTTTCAGCTCCCCTACACTTGGCATCAGCGCCATAATCAGTCTCTTGAGGCTCTCTCCCAATGACTGCGCCGGTTCGACGCTCTCAAGAGGAACGTACGTCAAGTACACCTTCCCCCTTTGCAGCGGGCCTTCAATAAAAATATAATCCTCATGAAGCGCATACTGCCCGGGGTGCAGCATATGCAGCCGGCCGTCCTCCATCCCTTGGGCGATCTGCAGCAGCAGCCCGTAAAATTCGTCCAAGGTCATCCTGACTCCCTTGAGCAGATGCGAGAGCAGCTTTTTTCCCGATACCGCATACTCCAGTGTAACGCTCAAATCCACCTCTTTAAGAAACAGCCGAAGATGGTGCGGAATAGTCAAGGAGGACAGCATGCGGCACTGAACCGGATTGAGCCTGGATACCGGCATTCCCTCCCGCCCTCCAAGCACCATACGGATACCGTCCTGCTGCACAAAATCCCTGGTTAATCCAAACAATAGACATCACCTCCCATGTTCAAACCTTCAAATCCAGCCACCCAAAAAGGCGGCTGCCGCTCCGGGAACCACAGCAAGCATAAAAGGAAATCGCAGCATATCGCCGTCTCGGCTTTTGAACAGCGTCCATTTCGGCATATAAAAGATTCCCGTCAGCAGTCTTGCGACACTCCGCAGCCGCCGAAAGCCTTCCCGCCTCTTAAGCACGATGATCCAGCCGATTGCGGCCGCAAACAGCAGCGAGTACACAATAACCTGTATTGTGAAAAAATATCCCGTCCAAGCCCCGATACCCGCAAAAAGCTTGACATCCCCCGCCCCGACAGCTCCTAATACATGCATGAGCAGTAGCGGTAAAAATCCTGCGGCAGCGCCGGCTCCCGCAAACAGCACGCCCTTCCAGCCGCCGGAAAGCCCCTGAGCCAGAAAGCCCATAAGCACCGCCGGCGCCGTGATCCAGTTCGGTATCTTCATCGTCAGCGTATCCGTTAGGAACGCTACCGCCAAAAAGGGCAGACATCCCCAAAACGCCCATTCATTCATAGACTTGCTCCTTTTTTTCCCGTGAATCAATTCGGTTTATCCGCCACATAAAATTTGCCTTCCACCGATTGGCCGTCCTCTGTTTCTATAACGAAAGTCGGCCATGAGCCCGGCGTCGTCTTGCCGCCGATTCTCCATTCCCACTCGATGTAGCCGTTCTCGTCCGCTTTCTTCCAGCCCAAATACTTGGCGGTGCTTTTCCCGGATTTGTAGAAAACCGTGAGATTCGCCGTAGCATTCGGCTCTATTTTGATCCGGATGACGCCTTGTTTGTTCGGCCTTGCAGGATTCGGCTTCTCCAAAACGGCAATGGCGCTGCCTTCTTCCGCTCCGCTTTCCTGCCCCCCGCTTCCGCCTTCGCCTGTATCTCCGATCCATAACCGCTCGACGGCAGAGGCCTCCAGCACAATGCTGCGATTGAGAAACGGCACCTTCATCGGTAGCTTATAGCTGACCTCAAGGCCGAAATAAGGCTTTGATCCGGCTCCCAGCTTAGGAACTGTCACATTCGATACGTGGATTCGCCTGTAATCCAGCATATCCGAAGCGATGTACGGCTTAAGCAGCGGCTTGACGGCCGCATCCAGAACGGCTTCCGAGCCTTTGGCCTGAAGCTCCTGAAGAGGACCTTCTCCCTTCCGGGCAGCGCCCCTGATCCAATCGTCAAGCGGCGGAGGCAGCTCGGAGGCATATTGTTCGGCCCAATCGGAAACCGACAGACGCGGAATCGTCCAAACGGACGGCTTGTCCGCAGGCGCTTGACCATTTATCTCATTTACCGCGTTCCCCGCTTCACTAGAAGCTGTCGAGGTCTGCTCTGCCTTCTGCACCGCCAAGGCGGCAGGGTACATATGCGTGGCGACTTCTTTTACCGTATCGGACACGGTGCTTTGCAAAGCGGTTGAATACAGAGTCATCTGCACAATAAAAATGAGGAACAGCACAAACAGCAAAAACATCGGCAGCACCATAGCCGCTTCCACGACCATGCTGCCTTCATTATTAAACCTCCCTCCCTTTTTTAGCCGGTCCTTCATTGTCCCTCTCTGCCTCCCGTCAGTACGCAAAGTCCGCCCTCACCGATCTGAAATAAGTATGACCCCCAACCTCTCCCGGAACCGCGCCCGTATGTTGAAGCAGCTTCATGATGCCGGGCAGGAACCATAGCCTCATTCCTAAACGCACTTCAGCAGAAGCGTATGTGCTTCTTTCTGCCGGATTAACGCCCGTATTCAGCCGAATCAGAGCCAGCATCCGGGAAAGCTCTGCCTCCCCCGAGCCATGCAGCACCAAAAACAGGCGCAAATAATCCCGGTAGGTCAGCTTAGCAGGCACGAATTCGGATAAAGGAACCGCTCCATCGCGGCAGAGCATAATCATATCCTTGACCGCTTCCGTCAACCCGTACACCAGTGCCGCCGCCGCAACAAGCAGCGGATTGCCCAGCTCTGCCCTTTTTACAAAGCCCTCCATCGTGCGGATAGCGAGCCGGGCCGCGAAAATTTCACTATATGCCGCCCCTACGTTCAGCCCCGGCTTATTAAAGCCGTACAGGATATATTCCAGCTCCTGGCTGTGCGGATCAAGGTGCTCTTTTAGCCGCTCACCTATCTCTTCAACCGAGCCTTCGGCTATTCCCGACAGCTGCGACAAATCGAAATGCGGAAAATATTGCGCGGCATATTCGCTTTGAAACAGCCTGTCCCTTGAAGCAAGCAGCACGCTGCCAATCGCTTCGTAAAGCTTGTCCATTTGGTCCATAGCCGTGCTCTCAGCGGCGTAAGGATCGCTATCCGCAGGCGCATCCGCCGAGCTTTCCGCCAGGCCTTTGTTATAATCGATACTTTCTTCATAGTATTGATTTAATAATTCGTAGCGCTCCAGCGCTTCTTTTGCACCGCCGCCCAGATTGCGAAGAGCATCGATAATCTTTAGTGCCTCCTGAAGCTTGGTCTTCGCCTCTTGTTCCAGCTGTTTTCGCTGATTGTCCGAGCCGCGGTGCTTCCCGATTTCGTCCGCTTCCCGGCCGATCACGCCTCCACCGTTCCCGTAATCGCGCAAATAGGCGTCAAGGGCGCCCGCAGCTCCGGTCACCGCATCCTTCATCGCGTAGCTGTTTCGCCCCCAATACGGGTCTATTTCCTCCGGAAGGGAGGAAGCCCGGGAGTGAGCAGCCCGATAAGCCGCTTCCTGTTCCGCCAGACTATTTTCCATGCGGCTAAGGTCCGCCGAATCCAGCAATAGCTGCTCCGCTTGCTCACGCAAGCTGGGGCGAGCAGAGGTGCTTGGCTGTGAATCGGGGATATCCCAGGAATCGGCAGAAGCATAGCCGCTCCCTGCGCTGCCGTTTTTGTCCTGATTGATGGCTTCGCGCATTTGCTCGTTTATTGTTCTCGCTTCATGAAGCGCATCGCTCGCCTGCCGGATAAGAACGGCGTGATCATTCTGCCAGGCGGAAAGCTCGCCTCCAAGTCTGGACAGAACCGCTGCCGATTGCTCAAGATAAGAAGCGGTAACGTCGGTATACATGGGCGGTTTCTTCGGTCCTCTATTCATGTCCAGAGTGGTCTTCCACACATAATCGTTGTACTGGGCGGCGATATCCGCAGCGCTCGTAACGGCACCGATGGAACTATCGGCAATGCCCCCGGCTGCCGGATTTTTAATAAGCGTGAGCGGCCTCCGGGCGCTTTCCGCCGCCTGCCGTCTGCGTTCCAGCATCCGGTCGAGCGCCGCCTCCCGCTTGTCATACAGCGGCTGCAGCCTGGCGAATAAGTCCGCTGTGCGGGAGGCTTCCTCCATCGCCCCGGACAGCGGCTTGAACTTTCCCGCAAGCTCCAGAGCAAAATCAACCGGAGCCTTGTATTTCATGTCTTCATTTATTTGACGGCGGAACGCGTCATAGCTGCCCAGCGGTCGGCTCCACTCGATCGTTGAAGAATCCAGGCCCAAGGTGATCAGATTAAAACCGTCGCCGCGGCCGCTTTTATGAAAGGATTCGGCAATCGCGCGGGCCATCATTTCGTCTCCGTCACCTCCGCCGAAGGCAAACAGTCCATACTGTCCCATCAGTTCGACGTCATACGCCGACATCGCCGAGTGCAGGCCCGCCCGGGTCAGCCGCTCGCCCTGCACACTGGCGGCAGCCATCCGCGCATAATCGATAAGCACCGCGGAGAACAGAAATACAAAGGCCAGCACCATAATCAAAAACACCGAAACCGACCCATCCGTCTGTTTCCATCTGCTTGTTAACCGCTTTGCACGGCGGATTCGGTTCGCCATTTGTTTATTCATCCTTCCCAAGTTACCGTTTGCCGAGTTTGGACATCATAGAGGAAGCATCCTGCCTCTTCATGGCCTGCTCCGGTTCCGGATTTCCCGTGTTCCCGTGAAATTTGGCTCCATAGTAACGCATCAACTCCACGGTGCGGATAAACTCAACCGGCTCGGCAACAAGAGACTGCGCGGCCACCTCGGGCCTGGCTCTATCCGAAAGAATCTCGTCCAGAACAGGCAGGTTCAGCATCCGCTGAAGCCTGGTTTTTACTTTTCTTCCCGTAAGGGCATAGCTGTAGCTCATTTCTCCCCTGATGTTGTCCGGCATTCTCATCGCGGACTTTTCCAGCTTGACCGCCGGAAGATTGCCCTCTTCCGCTCCGCCGTCCGGCAGCTCTATGGCTGCGGCTGAGCCGTTCTCTCCGCTCCCGAACAGGCTGCCCAGCAGACGGTCGTCTCCAATTCTCCAATAGAGGGAATCATATTCCCCCTGCGGAAACGATCCGTCTCCGGCTTTGTGGCTGTTGTCCCAGTTATAGGCCGCACGTTCGGATGCGGAAGAGGCCATTTGGAGCAGCATCGACTTCTGGTAGCTGTACAAACAGAAGAACAGCAGCAGCATGGTTACGCACATGATGATCGGCAGCACCATAGCCGCCTCGACGGTGAAGCTTCCTTCGTCGTTACGGATTTTGTTCAGCATCGCAATCGGATTATTCTTCAAATACTTCCTGGCTCTTTTCGCCGGCGGTATCGATCAGATCCGAGATCACCTCTTTGATCTTTTGGCGGAACAATACGACAACTGCGACCAGTACGGCAATAATCAGAATCATTTCGAGTGTGCCCAGACCTTCCTCATCCCGCCAAAAACTTTTGCTCTTCTCCACAATCGCTAACATGCTCTCTACCTCCTACATATTCATCATCATAAAAGCCGGAGTGCCTACCAATACAATTACAACTACAAAAATGACAACCATCGGAAAAACGAGCTTTGAGGAAGCCTGCTCCCCTCTCGTCCGGCTGACCGCCTTGCGCTTCTCCCACAGCAGCCGCGATAAATCGCGAAGCGCGAGCGCGAAATCGCTCCCCCCTCTTCGGACGTTCAGCAGGACCGTCGTCGTAAAAAGCGAGACTTCCTGCACGGCGCAGCGCTTGCTGAAATTCTCGAAAGCCTGCTGGAACGAGTAGCCCTTCTCCCACTCGCCGGTCATGACAAGCAGTTCCCGGTACAGCGGATGATCGTCATTCTTCCGGCTTTCCAGACAGCGCGTAATCGCCCGCTGCACCGTTTCGCCCGCACTGACCAGCAGCACGATTCCGCTTAACAGATCCGGCAGCTCCATCATAATGAGCTGTTCGCGAAGCTTGACCTTTTTGTGCAGATCGGCAGCAAGCGCGGCCGGTAGCAGGACAGCCAACAACATACCAAGAACGAACGCGGCCGATTCACCGCTAAGCATCGTAAGGCTGCTGCCTCCCAAAGCGAACAGCCAGCCGTAGGCCAGCATTTCTCCCATGAACAGCAGCGTTATTTCCGCGCTGTGGCGCTGCCCGTAGATCTGCTGCACCGACCGCTGCAGCCGAAAGACGAATACCGGAAATCTCCGGGCGATACCCCCCTTCTCCAGCAGGACAAGCAGCGGCTCCGAAACTTGGCGCAGACGAAGGCCTTCCACAGGCAAAGTTCGTAAGGCAACGTATCTTCTCCCGCTCATGGTACGGAGCGCGATCCAGCTTAGGGCAAGCGCAATAGCGGCCAAACCGCAAATCCATCTCAGATTTCCCACTCTCCTTACAGCGGAATGTCCATGATTTTGCTTGTCCAGAAATAACAGAGAATCAGTGAAGCCAGCGCAAAGGTCGAAATGACGATGCCTATCCCACTGTACATCGGATTCATATAATCCCCGGCGCTAAGGCTCATAAACAGCAGCATAACCAGCGGAGAAACAAGCAGAGCCTTGGACTCGAACCGTTTCTGCGAAACGCTGACGGCAATTTCCTGCTGAATATCCAGCTTCTCGCCGATAATGCTTGAGGTGCGTCGCACCACCTCCACCAAGTCACCTCCCGTCCTTTTGCAGACGGAGAAGACGTCGGCGAACCGCCGGATATCCTCCATTCCCGCCCTCCTGCTGAAATCCTGCAGCGCCTCTTCGACGGGCTGTCCGTATTCAAGCCGCGCACAGATGATATTCAGCTCAGCAATCATATCGCTGCCGCCCTCCGGGTCCAGCATCTTCAAATCCTGCACCGCTTCGCGAAAGGCATTCTCCACCGACCTTCCGGCGGACAGCGAGGAGGACAGCGAGAACAGCATCTGCTTAAACTGGAGATTGAGCGCGGCGCGCCGGCGCTTCTTCAGGTAATCCCGCCATATACGCGGGGCAAAATATCCTCCCGCCGACAGCACCAAGGCAATCAGCGGGTTGTGATAGAACAAATAGCCGATTCCAAACAAGATCAACCCGCCTGCCGCTGCCGAAACGATGCTCTGCCGCTTATTCAGCGTATACACCGTGTAATCGGGCAACTGCTGCGCAGAGGCACCTCCCCTTCCCGCCTGTCCAGTGCTGCTTTGGAGGGTTGGAGCCTTGGCATAATCGGCTGTTCCCCGGCCAACCCGCGTGATATCGCGCTTAACCAGCCTTCCGCCGGAATGAAGATGGGCATCTATGGCATGTGCCGGTTCGCGACTGCCCGGTCCAAATCCGGCTGGCAGCAAATTCCCCGGTGCCCGGCCCTTTCCAGTCATTTTGAACATCCGTCTGTCTCTCCTCCTCTCTTAATTTCACCGCCAAACCGATCCAGCGGAGTAAAAGCTATTCCTGCCATAACCAGCTTTGCCGTATTCCGCAAAGGGTTGCCGCAAGCTTCCAGCTCACCCTTCAGGCGGCCGTCACCTTCGCCGGTTTCGCGGAACGCATACAGCGGATTCAGCTTCACTTCTCCGCCCTCCAGCCCCATGACCTCACTGATCTCCGTGACCCGCCGCGAACGGTCGCGCAGCCTCGCCAGATGGACAAAAATATCGATCGCCGAGCCGATCTGCTGCCTCACGACCGCAACCGGCAGATCGGCGCCGCTCAGCACCATCGTCTCGAGCCTGCTGATCATGTCGCGCGCGCTGTTCGCGTGGCCGGTGGACAAGCTCCCATCATGGCCAGTGTTAAGCGCCTGCAGCATATCCAAGGCCTCGGCGCCGCGCACCTCGCCGATGACGATCCGGTTCGGCCGCATCCGTAGCGACGAACGGATCAGATCGCGGATGGAGATTTCCCCTTTGCCCTCCGTGTTGGCGTTCCTCGTCTCCAGCGACACCAGATTCGGCACGGTAATGATTTGCAGCTCCGCCGAATCCTCAATTGTAATGACTCTCTCTTGCGACGGAATGAATTGGGATAGAGCGTTCAAGAAAGTCGTCTTGCCCGAACCCGTTCCGCCGCTGATAAAGATGTTGTATTTAGCGGCGACTAGCGTCTTAAGCAGGCCCGCCGCTTCCCGGCTGATGGCCTCTCTGCGGACAAGGTCATCCATTGTCATCGGCGACTCGGGAAACTTGCGGATCGTCATCGCCGGCCCCTTCAGCGCTACGGGAGGGAGCACAATATTGACCCGCGACCCGTCTTTCAGCCGGGCATCGACAATCGGCGACGATTCATTGACGACGCGGTTGACATCGGAAACGACGATCTGGATAATATCCTCCAGTCTCGAAGCCGATTCGAACGCCAGCGGCAGCCGGCGGATTTCCCCTTCCTCCTCGACAAAAATATCCTCATGGCTGTTCACCATAATCTCGCTGATGGCCGGATTGTCCACGAGCGGCTGAAGCACGTCCAGACCGCGAAAAGAATCAAACAGCCTCCGGACAAGCCTGTGCTTCTCCTGCGCCGTTAAGCGCCGCAGCTCTTCCCGCTCAAAAATCGTCCTTTCAATATGCGAGATCAGTTCACTGTTTCCGACGGAGGAGGTCACATCCAGCCCTGAGCGTATTTCGCCGCGAAGCTTACGGAACAGCTCGTCATTCATACACTCTCTCCGCCTGAAACCAGCCCCGGCAGCGCAAGTCCCGTAATCATCCCGCACAGCTTCAGAATACCGCGCTGAAACTGCGGTGAATTGAGACTCAGTTCTCCTCTGTTCGGCAAGCTCCACGAAGAGATGAAGGGCAGAACGACATCCGGCAGCAAGCCTTCCGGTAATGGCGCCTGCGGGTTATTCTCCCTTGCGAAGTTCACCGCGAACATGCTCTTGCCGAGCAAATCCCCATTCTTCCCGGCATCGGGAGAGATCAAATGATGCAGCCATTTCCCTGTCTTGAACATGCTCACCTCGTCGTCCCGCAGCACCCAGACAAGGTGCCCGCAGCGCTGCAGCACCGCTTCGGTCCGCTCATCCCCGATATTGCCCGTATCGACAATAACAGCGTCGTAACCGCCATTCGCAGTCAGAAGCTCCAGCAGTTCCTGCGCATCTCTTGCGCTCATCTGCTGCATTTCCTTTATATTGCCTATGGGCCTGAACGTGTCGCAGCGCAGCGCTTCCTGCCTGACCGCATAATGTCCTATGTTGATCGCCAAAGGATTACCGCTCTCTCTCGTCGCCTGGATCTCGTAGAGAAGCCGCTCAAGCCCCGAACCATTCCCCCCTGGAGGCCGCAGGAACAGCCCGCTACTGTCAACCGTTTCAAGATTCAGATAAAAGACGGACAATCCCTGACTCCCGAGCTGCTTGGCTATGTTCATCGCGACCGTCGTTTTACCGCTGCTGCCGCTTCCCGATACCACTCCCAGCAGCATTGTGCCTTCGTTCAGGGCCGGAGCCATACGGCTTCGCTGAATGTCGCACAGCTGCAGCATGGAAGTGAGCAGCGCGGGCAGCGCCTGATATTTGGCAATTTTCTTGCCGCCGATAACGCTCTTGTTCTTCCCGGACGCCATGCCACCCGCTTCTTCCAGAATGGCCCACGGCACCGCCGCCCGGCCTCCAAGCAGCCACGCTTCGATGAATGCCGGATCGCCGACAACCGCCTCCGGTGTCTCCCCGTCCTTCATGTACTCTGCAAAAGCTTCCATTCGGCTGAACGCCTTAATATTCAGCATTTCGCCATACTCGCTATGCTGGACGTAATGCAGCAGCGGTTCAATGTACTGGGTTTCACGCACGGCGAGCACGAGGCTGGCGGTCATTTTATCCTCCCCTTTCCTCAGTCCCCGCAGCTGCGGGAACCGGACAAGTATCCTTTAAATGGTATAGAAACAACAAAAAAAGCACCGCTCATAACCGCGACAAGCGGTTAAATGAACGGTGCTTCCGTTGCTATTCCTATAATTTACAGTTATACTAGCACACTTATCGGGAAGCGGCAATATTTAAAAATCGGAATAATCGGGCTCCAATTCCCGGGCTTATAAGAAACGCCGCCGGATATCCGGCGTAGGCAAAAGGCACTGCTCATCGCGTCCGAACCAGCGATAACGATTCCTCGCGACGTACCGGTACAGCCTGTTGCGCAGCGGAGCCGGCACGGCGATCAGCAAATACGCGGCTGGCCAGGGAAAGCGGAGCCCGCGCAGAATGCGGAGGGCCGCAGCCGACTCCGTGTAATACTCCCCTTTTTCCACAAGCACTACCGTATCCAGCCGATCCGCATCAAGTCCGCCTTTTTCCAGAAGCTCACGGCCAATGTCGCTCTGCAGCGGCGCGAAGCGAAAACGCCCTGCGGGATCGCGGGGAATAATAAAAGTCACAAGCCAACCGCACAAATGGCACATACCGTCGATCAACACGATGGACGTCTCCAGGGTATCCACAGGTTTTATGGTATGTTGCTGGTCTCCCGGCACCTCCAAGACAACCTTTTCCTTCCTTTTCTTATGGCTCATCCGGGTCCGCTCCTTTCTGTATACTCTATCCTTCCCCATTTTTCGGCAAAACAAAAACGCGGGATAATTCCCGCGTCTCCACATTTCTTCGTCTTTACTCGGCTGTCGTCTTCTCAATCCAGTTATCGCCGATCATTTGGTCTTCCAGTTCACCGGTGAAGGCTTCCATACATTTACAGATGAAATCCTTGCGGCAAATTGGGCAGGGAGTCTTGAGCAGACGGCTGATGTTCGTCATTCTCCACTCCGGAAACCGATGGTAGAACGCGCGGCACTCCGTTCCGTCGGCTAGCTTGATAATGAATTCGTACAGCCCTTCCTTGTCGTTGCTGCTGGCCTTCGTCACGTTCGTAATTACCGGTTTATAAGACATGTTCATCACCTGTTATCTTTAATTTTGGCTCGTCCAATATGTTCTCGTTCGAAAGTACAGATACTTAGACATCTTAAAGAATTTTAGGAGTGATGTCAACCGAAGCCGAGAGGAGACGCCAGCTGAAAAAAACAAAAAAAATCGGTAAATGTTCAAATTTGGATAAAAGCAGTTGTGAAGCAAGGCAATAAGCCGTTTTTCAACATTCAAAATATATCTAAATATATATAAACATAATTCATTTATGCAAAATGTCATAACGAAACTTTTCTATTTATATCAAAATGTAAAAAGCTTCGGTTTCAGAATATTTTCAGAAAAGGAGGATGCAGAATGAACCCGAAGAGGAACCAAACTTACGCTATACCCGGTCAACCGGCAGAATTTCGCGGCATGCTCAAACGGGCAGTTCGCATCGTTCTGATATTCGGGCTGCCGTTTGCAGTACTGCTCCTGTCCTTTACCATGGGGCGTTACAGCGTTTCGCTGCCGCAGATGGCGGACATCATTCGGGCCCATCTGCTCGGATTGCCCGATCCGGGACCGGCTTCCACAAGCATCGTCCTGCTCCATGTGCGCCTTCCGCGAATCGCAGCCGCTCTGCTGGTCGGCGGAGCGCTGGCCGCCGCCGGCGCATCATATCAGGGCTTGTTCCGCAATCCGATGGTATCGCCGGATATTTTGGGTGCCTCGGCCGGAGCGGGATTCGGCGCGGCGCTGGCGATGCTCATGTCGTACGGCCCTGCCGGCATTCAGCTCATGTCGTTCCTGATGGGCATGGGGGCGGTGGCGCTAACCACCTTCATCGGATCGATTGTCAGCCGCAGGGGCGGAGCGGTACTTTCCCTCGTACTGACCGGGATCGTCATTTCCACCGTGTTCACTGCGCTTACATCAATCACCAAGCTGGCTGCCGATCCTGACAACAAGCTTCCCGCCATTACGTTCTGGCTGATGGGCGGCTTGTCTCTCACCGGACCCAATGATCTCATCATCCTTGCTCCGCTCGTGCTGATCGGCTTGACGCCGCTGCTCCTGCTGCGTTGGAAGCTGAATGTGCTGTCTTTCGGCGAGGAAGAAGCCCAGGCGCTGGGCGTCAATACAACGCGCATTCGGTTCATCACCATCATCAGCTCCACACTGCTGACCGCCGCTGCCGTTTCCGTCAGCGGAATCATTGGCTGGGTAGGTCTAATCGTGCCGCATCTCTCCCGCATGGTTGTCGGACCTAACTACAAAGTGCTGCTGCCTGTCTCCGCGCTTTACGGCGCAGCGTATTTACTGCTTGTCGATGATATCGCCCGCAGCGCGCTTACCCTGGAAATCCCACTTGGAATTTTGACCGCCCTAATTGGCGCTCCCTTTTTCATATTGCTGCTCATTACCGGAAAAAGGAGCTGGGAATAATGCTGGAAATCCAGGACCTTTCCTGTGGATATGACGGAAAGCCGGTGGTCAGAGATGTCTCTTTTTCGGTAAGGGCCGGAGAGATTATGTGCCTGCTGGGTCCCAACGGCGCAGGGAAAACAACCTTGTTCAAAACCCTGCTTTCTTTCCTGAAGCCCTTGGAAGGAACCATTAGTATCAATGGGCACAGCACCGCAGGATGGTCGAGACAAATGCTGGCCCGGGCCATAGGTTATGTTCCCCAGGCGCACAGTGCCCCATTCCCTTATCGTGTCATCGATGTGGTGACAATGGGCCGCACCGCCCATCTCGGCTGGTTCGCGGCACCGAATGCCAAAGATAAGCGCATTGCAGACGAAGCCCTGCACAGTCTTCAGATTCATCCCCTCCGGGACCGGATCTATACGGAACTGAGCGGCGGAGAGCGGCAGTTGGTCCTGATCGCCCGGGCGCTGGCGCAGCGGTCTGACATCCTGATTATGGACGAGCCGACGTCCAATCTCGATTTCGGCAATCAGATCCGGATGCTGGAACAGATCCGGCTGCTCAGCAACCGGGGAATGACGGTCGTCATGACGTCGCATTTTCCGGACCACGCTTTTTTATGCTCCGACAAGGCGGCGCTATTGCGCCGGGGACAGCCTTTTTTGGCAGGCACCGTTAAAGAAGTCGTAACATCCGGAAATCTGAAATCCGCTTACGGCATTGATGTTGAAGTAGCGGAGTTTACCGCCGCAAATGGACAGAAAGTGAAGACCTGCATACCGCTTATGCAAGCGTAGAGCCAAATTGCCCAGGAACGTCTGAATGACGTTTCCATATATCCAAACAGGAGGTATTGTCATGTGTAGCAAACTGTATTGTAATCTATATCGTAAACTGAAGGAAAAACACCTGCCCGCACTCATGCTGTCCGCTGCATTAATTCTGGTTCTGGCCGGATGCGGGGCAAATAATGCAAACGAAAGCGCTGCTTCGCCCGCTGCCTCCCCGCAAGCATCACAGGCACAAGTGGCAGGGGACGACGGGACTGCCAAGACCATCAAGGATACCGACGGACGCCAGGTTACGGTTCCCGCGCAAATCAACAAGATCGCCGATACTTGGCCAGCTCATAATGAGGTCGTCACGATTCTTGGTGCAGGCGGCAAAATCGTGTCCACCATCTCCACCCCCAAGTCGGTTCCCTGGCTGTACAAAGTAAATCCGCAAATGAACAACGCCGTGACCGCCTTCACCAAATCCGAAGCGCAAATGGAAGAGGTGCTGAAGAACAAGCCCGATATCGCCTTTGCATCAACCGGTTCTCCGTTGATCCAGCCTCTGGAAAATGCGGGAATTCCCACAGTGGCGCTGAACTTTACGAACTTTGACGAGATGAAAGAATGCTTCCGCCTTACGGGTCAAATCCTTGGAGACGATGCGAGCCGGCGGGCCGACTCCTTTATCGGCTATCTGGACGGGAAGCTGAAAGAAATAACAGCCGTGACTTCCAAAATCCCAGACTCCGACAAGCCCAAAGTACTGCATATTCAGTCCCTGTCACCGCTTCAGGTAGACGGCAAGGACACCATGATCCAGAACTGGATTGAAGTGGCGGGGGGCATCAACGCGGCACAAGAGCTAAGCGGCAACATGAAGCCGGTAAGCCTTGAGCAGATCATCTCTTGGAATCCGGATTACATTATGATCGGCAGCGGGCTAGCGGATACCGACCACATCATGGACGATCCTGCCTGGAAGACACTGAACGCCGTCAAGAACGGCCATGTGTATAACAACCCAAGCGGCGCTTTCCTCTGGGACCGTTACGGCGCCGAAGCGGCGCTGCAAATCCAATGGGCGGCCAAAACGCTGCATCCCGATCTGTTCCAAGGTGTTGACATGGTGCAGGAAACCGTGAGCTTTTATAAGCAGTTTTTGAATTACGACCTTACAAAAGAAGAAGCTCAGCTGATCATCGACAGTAGGCCCCCAGTAAAGTAACATCGGCTTACTCTATAAGAAAAACTCCTATCGAAGCCTCTCGAAGATGTTGCCGAATCCCTCTTTAGCGGTTGTTTTTCTTGCAATATCAGGAAGTCTGGTCTTTGAAGTTTATACTTTCTGATATTATCAAAAAAACAGACCCGTCTTCCGCATCGCTGCGGGAAACGGGTCTATTTATTAAGGTTAACGTATTACTGCCGGCTGAGCTCCAGCACATTCAGCTCGACGTCAATATTGCCTCTCGTCGCTTTGGAATACGGACAGAATGCATGGGCTTTTTTCGCCAAATCCTCCGCTTTATCATGGTCTACACCCGATATCTTCACATCCAGCCGCACGGACAGCTTGAAACCGCCGTCGTTCTCGTCTTTGCCGATCGATACATTGGACGTAACCTCCACATCCTGGAGCTTGACGCCCTCCTTGCGGGCAACATTGGCCAATGCGCTTTCATAGCAGGCGCCGTATCCTGCAGCGAACAGCTGCTCGGGATTCGTACCGGAACCTCCCGGACCGCCCAACTCTTTGGGCATGCTGAGATTATGCTTCAAGGCGCCGTCGGAGGATTCAAATGAGCCTTCACGTCCGCCTCGAACCGTTGCGGTAGCCGTATACAATGCTTTCATGAATAACATCTCCTTATTTAACCAATTTGTACGCAGTACAACCTTTAATTAAACTTGGGGCAGGATTTGAAACGATAATTTCCGTCATTTTCCGAAAAGACATTGACCTGAGATTTAAATAGTTTAAAATTGAATTGTAAAAAATATATCCATCCGAAGGAGGTCCATCCGTGAGCGTGTATGATTACCAGGCCAATACCCTGAGCGGTCAAGAAGAATCCTTGTCCAAATACGAAGGCAAAGTGCTGCTTATTGTGAATACGGCCAGCAAATGCGGCTTCACCCCCCAATATGAAGGTCTTCAGAAATTGTATGATACATTTAAAGATCGGGGCTTCGCCGTGCTCGGCTTTCCGAGCAATCAGTTTGCATCCCAGGAGCCCGGCAGCAGCGAAGAAATCCAGGAATTTTGCCGGCTCAACTATGGCGTCTCCTTTCCGATGTATGAAAAAATCGATGTCAACGGCGACAATGCCCATCCTCTTTACAAGTATTTAACGAAGGAGGCTCCGGGCGCACTCGGCTCCAAAAGCGTAAAATGGAACTTCACCAAATTCCTGGTCGACCGCGAGGGACGCGTGTTGAAGCGCTTTGCCCCGACAACGACGCCTGAAAGCATTGAACAGGAGATTAAGACAGTGCTGGATTGAACAACGGTACAGACGGCATCCCCGGAAAAAGAAAAAAAGGATTGCGCCGCATCTTCAATGCTGCACAATCCTTTTGTTGTATCCAAGCGAACAGCGCCCGGGTAATGATCCTGCCCTGCCCGCTTGTTCTGCGGCCTTGCCGCTTTTTATTCCTCTGGAAACAAATCGGTCGAAATGTACCGTTCGCCGGTGTCCGGCAAAATGACGACGATATTCTTGCCTTGATTCTCCGGTCTCTTGGCCAGCTGATAAGCGGCGAATGCCGCGGCACCGGAAGAAATCCCGACAAGCAGCCCTTCCTTCCTGGCCAGCTTCTGGGCCGTCTGTATCGCCTCTTCATTCTTCACCGTAACAATCTCATCCACCACGGCCCGGTTAAAGTTCGCCGGCACGAATCCTGCTCCAATGCCCTGAATTGCATGTGGTCCCCGTTGCCCGCCTGACAGAACAGGCGATCCGGCCGGTTCCACGGCCACAATACGCACTTGCGGATTGCGCTCCTTGAGAACCTCGCCGACTCCCGTGACCGTTCCTCCTGTACCTACGCCGCCGACGAAAATATCTACTTTTCCCTCGGTATCGTTCCAGATTTCTTCGGCCGTCGTCTTCCGGTGAATTTCGGGATTGGCCGGATTTTCAAACTGCTGCGGGATGTAGGAATTGGGGATATCGGCGGCCAGCTCCTCCGCTTTGCGAATTGCGCCCGCCATGCCCTCCGAAGCCTGGGTCAGCACAAGTTCCGCCCCGAGCTGCTTCAAAAGCTTTCGACGCTCTATACTGAAGGATTCAGGCAAAATAATAATCAACCGATAGCCCAGAGCCGCCGCCGCAAAAGCAAGGCCGATGCCGGTATTGCCGCTGGTCGGCTCAATAATGGTTGTCTCCTTGTTAATGAGCCCCTTGTCTTCGGCATCCTTGATCATAGCGTACCCGATCCGGTCCTTCACACTGCCCGCCGGATTGAAATACTCCAGCTTGGCCAGAATGTTCGCTTCCGCGCCGTCCTCTTTGAAACTGGACAATTCGAGAAGCGGCGTATGTCCAATCAGCTCGGTCAAATTCTTAACGATTTTCCCCATAAATACACCCTCCAAAATTAAATTTTCAAGAATCGCGCTCATTTATTCCAATACAAAAACTCGGCATTATGATCATACTGGAATTTCTATCCTTTGTAAAATCCATAAATGAAAATAAAAAAAAGCCCTGCTGCGCAAGGCTTCTTACTGTATGCGGTAGAGAGGACTCGAACCTCCACGGGCGTACGCCCACTACCCCCTCAAGATAGCGTGTCTGCCATTCCACCACTACCGCGCGGCGAATGATCTTTTTGAGACCAACACAAGTTATTATACTCGCTTATTTTTCAAAAGTAAAGCTTAAATTTATTCGGGAGGCTGTTCATCCTGTTTCCGTCTGCGGTATTCAGAAAAAGCGAGATATTCCTTGATAAATTCCTTCTCACGAGGCTCCAGCTTATCGAAATGGCAATCGGATTGCCGTATTTGCTCAAAAAAATAATCCTCGCTTCCTTCACGCAGTATGGACGGAGAGTTCTTGCCCAAGATGAGCCAGTCCAGACTGACGCCGAAAAAAGCGCCGATTTCGATTAATTTATGCGTTCCGGGCGTGGACTTGCCCCGTTTCCAATCTCCCAAATTGCCTGTACTGATGCCGAGCTGCTCGCAGAATGCTTTTTTGGTGATGCCTTTTTTGCTAATCAAAAGCTCAATTCGATCATAAATGGACTGCATTTCCTAACCGCCTTCCGAAATTATGACAAATTACTTATATAAGTCATTATTTATTGTAAAATGACGTAAAAAAGTATATAATTGACTAATCTTATGCCTTAACCCATTATATCATACGGCTGGAATGTCGATAAGAGGTGAGCAAGATGAGCAGCAAAAAGCCCATAACCCCTTACGGATGGGCCATCAAGCAGCGTCTGGCGGAGATGCGGCTGAGTCAGAAGGACTTTTGCCAACTGTACGGTATACCGCCCTACCGACTGTCCAATCTCATCTACGGAACGCGCCGGGCCATGCGCTACCGCCGGCAAGTCGACCGTTTGCTAAACATACCTCCTGCCATTCCGGGTGAACCGGATGATGAATGAGCTATATTTTTCCCGACTAATCTTAGTATTTCATCCTGAATCACGTCAAGGAGCGATTCTTTTGCCTGAAAGCGCTTTGTCCCTTGTTATTCATCTGACCCGCTCTCTCCCCGGCAGTGTGCTGGCTATCGACAGACGAGGTCTTATCACTACAGTGAATGATTCATGGAGAGAATGCGGCATGGCCGCCGGCCTCTCGGCACGCTTTGAGTGGACGGGTACGGATTATTTTGAACTGATGCGGGAGCTTGTTCTGCCGCCGGATGATATGAGCGAGCTTCTTCAGGCGATCCAGTCCATCTTTCTGGGCGAACGCCTTGTTTACAGCGGTCGGTTTCCCATGCCACCTTTTCTGAGAAGAGGAAAATGGTTTCAAATCGAGGCTTTCCCCATACTGGATGAGTCGAACGGGGCGACCTCTTTTGTGCTGCTGTCCCACCGTTATACCGCTTCTGTAACCGATTCGTCTCCTGCCAAGGCGCCGGTTATGAACCATTATCGGAAGCCTCTGCCTTTCTTGCCGATCTGTGCTTCCTGCAAATCCGTCCACAAGGGCGGGCAGTGGGTTCCCATCGAACGCTTTCTCCAACAGGAGCTTCATGTCGAATTAACCCATGACATTTGCCCGTCCTGCATCGCCGAGCTGTATCCGCAATATGCACGCGTTTTGAACGGGTTGGCGGAGTAAGTAAAGGCCTGCAATGGATATAAAAAAAGAACCCCGATCTCTCAGGATTCTTTCTTGGTGGTTATGCGGTAGAGAGGACTCGAACCTCCACGGGCGTACGCCCACTACCCCCTCAAGATAGCGTGTCTGCCATTCCACCACTACCGCTTATATGACCCGTAGGGGATACGCCTCGCAAGCGAGCCGACTGCCAAGTATTCCTTACGATGCCGATGCTCCGACGAACCTTTCGGGGTTCTCATCCCTGATTCGAAGAAGATATGACCCGTAGGGGATACGCCTCGCAAGCGAGCCGACTGCGAAGTATTCCTTACGATGCCGATGCTTCGACGAACCATTCGGGGTTCTCACCCTGATTCGAAGAAGATATGACCCGTAGGGGATTCGAACCCCTGTTACCTCCGTGAAAGGGAGGTGTCTTAACCCCTTGACCAACGGGCCTTGCTTTAGTGTCACAACAAAAATGATTATAGCAAATCCTTGTTCATCTGACAAGCACTTTTCAAAAAATAAAATACGGCGGCCTGCCGCTCGGAGGCAAGCCGCCGCTTCTCTCTCCGCCCTTCCCGCGGAGAAAGTTAAAGTCTTGACTTAAAAGAGTCCCGTCTCCTTCAAAGCTTCCAATCCGTCTGTATGCGAATAGCCCAAGCTTGAGGCCACCGCCTGATTGGTGACATGCCCGGCTGCCACATTGATGCCGCGAGCGAGCGCGGTATTCCCCTCCGCCGCTTCGAGTATGCCTAAATTCGCTATCTGCAGCGCATAAGGAATCGTCACATTGGTCAGAGCAAGCGTCGAGGTCCGGGCAACCGCTCCCGGCATATTTGCCACCGCATAATGAACAACACCATGCTTGATATAAGTTGGATTCTCATGAGTCGTAATACGGTCGATCGTCTCGATCGAGCCTCCCTGGTCGATAGCGACATCAACGATTACAGAGCCTTCCGTCATCTGCCGGACCATATATTCCTTGATCAGCTTCGGCGCACGGGCCCCAGGAATCAACACGGCGCCAATCAGCAAATCGGCTTTGCGAACCGCCTCTTCAAGATGATAGGAATCCGACATAATCGTGATCAGCCGGCCGCCGAAAATATCGTCCAGCTCCCGCAGCCGATTCGCGTTCAAATCAAGGATGGTCACTCTAGCCCCCATACCGATCGCGACCTTTGCAGCATTGGTACCGACCACACCTCCCCCGACGATTACGACTTCTGCCGGCTTCACTCCCGGAACGCCGCCCATTAAGATGCCTTTGCCGCCGTGCGGCTTCTCCAGCAGCCCTGCCCCGATCTGAACGGCCATCCGCCCCGCAACTTCGCTCATGGGCGTCAGCAGCGGCAGAGAGCCGTCCTCGAGCTGGATCGTTTCGTAACCAACGGCAACAACGCCGCTTTCCACGAGCGCCTTCGTAAGTCCCGCCTCAGGAGCCAAATGGAGATACGTGAACAGGATCAGATTTCGGCGGAAGAAGCCATACTCTTCCGGCAGAGGCTCCTTCACCTTGATCACCATCTCCGCTCTGGACCAGACCTCTGAAGCAGAGGACAGAATCTCCGCTCCTTTGTCCCGGTATTCCGAATCATCGAATCCGCTGCCTGCTCCCGCCGAAGTTTCAATCAGCACGGTATGGCCTGCTTTTTTTAACGCTTCGACTCCCGCCGGCGTGATCCCGACCCGGTTTTCGTTATTCTTGATTTCTTTCGGTATGCCGACAATCATGCTTGTTCCTCCTTCTCGTATATGGCAAGATAGCAGGACAGCCGCCCCATTACGTATGGAGCGGCTTCCCGAGCAGCCTAGCGATATTTTGGAAAATGCATTGTCTATTACGAAAGAGAAATCAAATCAAACTTGCTTACGGATTAACCTTGGTTTCGAACGTTTGCTTGCCGCCCACGAATTTCAGTACGACAGCCGCTTTAACCGGGTCATGCGTTTCGTTCAACGAAACTTTGCCGGTAGCCAGCTGCAGATCCTTGGTCGCTGCCAGGGCATCTTTAATCTTGGCCGGTTCAGCAGCTCCTGCACGGGTAATGGCATCGGCTACCAGTTTTACAGCATCATAGCCAAGGGCTGCCATGCCGTCCGGTACTGCTCCGCCATTGGCTGCCTTGTAGGCGTCAACGAAAGAAGTAACTTCAGGAGCGGTATCCTCCGGCGAATAGTGGTTGGACATGAAGGTGTTGTCCAAAGCCGCTGCGCCTGCGATTTCAGCCAGCTGCGGAGAATCCCATCCGTCGCCGCCCATGAACGGAACCGTAATGCCCATTTCGCGTGCTTGTTTCAGAATTTTGCCGACTTCTTCATAGTAGCCCGGCAGGTAGATAACGTCCGGATTTGCTGCTTTGATGCGAGTCAATACAGCTTTGAAGTCGGAGTCTTTTTGTTGGTAAGACTCCTGGCTCAAGATTTTTCCGCCATTCTTCGTAAAGGTTTCTTCGAAGAACTTCTGCAGACCTTTCGAGTAGTCACTGGAAGTATCCGTGTAGATGACAGCTGTTTTAGCTTTCAGCGAGTTGGTGGCAAAGTTAGCCATAACCTGACCTTGGAAAGGATCGATAAAGGCCGTGCGGAACACCCACTCGTTCACTTTGCTTGTACGCTCATCAACAGTAACTTTAGGGTTGGTAGCGCCAACAGCTACGAGCGGAATTTGCTTTTCCGTAGCAACCGGAACGATACCCAATGTGTTGGTGGAAGTCGATGCACCGATAATGGTAACAACCTTATCGTCGGTGATCAGTTTTTGTGCAGCTTGCGTTGCTTCCTCGGATTTCGAAGCGTTATCGGCTACAACCAGCTCCAGCTTCTTGCCAAGCACGCCGCCAGCGTCGTTAATCTGCTGAACAGCCAGCTTAGCGCCTTTGGATGCGGAGTCGCCGAAGGAGGCTTGACCGCCTGTGAGCTCGAGGTCAGCACCGATTTTAATTGTGTCTCCGGCAGAGCTGCCGCCGTTTGCGGAATTTCCGCTGCTCTCTGTGTTGTTGCTGCCGCAGCCTGCTGCCAATACGGCAGTCAGCACTGTCGACAAAATAATGGCCCCGATTTTCTTCATTGTTCTCCCAGCCTCCCAGATAATTTAATTTATATGTTGGTTCTGTGATGCCATGATTAGTGCCAGCTGCATTAGTGCCCAAGATAAGCCATCTTGATTTCTTCCGAATCGGCCAATTCCTTGGCGTCTCCTTCCAGCACGACTCGGCCGGTTTCCAGAACATAGGCGCGGTGGGCAATTTTGAGTGCCTGATGCGCATTTTGTTCAACCAGCAGCACGGTCGTTCCAGCCGCGTTCACTTCCTGAATAATCTTGAAAATGTCCTGCACGAGAAGCGGGGCAAGGCCCATGGAAGGTTCATCCAGCAGCAGCAGCTTCGGATGTCCCATAATGGCGCGGCCCATAGCGAGCATTTGCTGCTCGCCACCGGACAACGTTCCGGCCTGCTGCTTCTTGCGTTCCCGCAGCCTTGGGAATGTATTGTAGACTTTCTCGAAATCGGCGGCCAAATTGCTGGAATCCTGCAAATAAGCGCCGAGCTCGAGATTTTCTTCTACCGACATA